>NZ_SSDK01000041.1:0-336828 GCF_004794435.1 Microbacterium sp. K27 | reverse complement strand
GGGGGCGGGGGGGGGGGGGGGGGGGCGAGCAAGGGACGAAAAAGCCCCCGGGAGAACCGGGGGCGGTGTGGTGGGCGATACCGGACTCGAACCGATGACCTCTTCCGTGTGAAGGAAGCGCGCTACCAACTGCGCCAATCGCCCATACCCGTGGGGTACGTCAACCGATACTACCGGACGCTCGGAGGCCTCGCGGACCACTCGGCGAGACACGCGCGAGATTCGCTGCCGGTTTGGCGGAGTGCGGATCTTCGGCTAATGTTTCATGAGTGCCCGGGATAACCGGGAACGAAATGCGGATGTAGCGCAGTTGGTAGCGCACAACCTTGCCAAGGTTGGGGTCGCGAGTTCGAGTCTCGTCATCCGCTCGAGTGCAGGAGATCTTCTTCGGAAGTTCTGCCGCACGTGGGGTCAATCCACACGGTGGCGTGGCCGAGCGGCTAGGCACCGGCCTGCAAAGCCGTTTACACGGGTTCGAATCCCGTCGCCACCTCACGGAAAACTGAAAAGCCCCAACGGGCGCGATTGGCGCAGCGGTAGCGCGCTTCCCTGACACGGAAGAGGTCACTGGTTCGATCCCAGTATCGCGCACACTGAAACCCCCGGATCTCCGGGGGTTTTTTCGTGTCTCGAAAGTCTCTCGTACTCCGAGGATGTCGCATCGGTTTCCGAAGCAGGCCGTTCCTCGTCGGGGGAGTGCCGCCCGCCGCTGCGGGCGTGCCCGGATGGGCCCGGGCACGCCCGCAGCCGATCATGTCAGGAGCGTGTCGCCGATGAATCCGTCTTCCGCGCATCCGGGCGGGATCGCGAACACGGCGGAGCCGATCGGCACGGTCCACTCGTTGAGCAGGTCGAGCTCGTCGAGTCTGCGCTGCATCGGGATGAACTGCCGCGCGATGTCGGCCTGGAAGGAGACGAAGATCAGCCCCGACTCCGAGACCTCGGCGCCGATCGGACGCTCGTCGTAGTTGTACGCGCGCCGGAAGATGCGCTCCTCCCCGTCGCCGCGCGCCCGCCGGATATGTGCGAACTGCGGGATCACGGGGAACCCTATCGACGTCTTCGCCTCGAAGTCGGGTTCGTCGAACTCGTCCGTCCCGGTCAACGGTGCCCCGTTGGCGAGTGTTCGCCCCACAGAGGCATCGCGGCCGCCGCGGTCCAGGCGGTCCCACTTGTCGAGGTCCATGCGGATGCGGCGGATCACCATGCCGGTGCCGCCTGCCAGCCAGCCGTCCGCACTCCACACGACCTCGTCGAAGTCCGGTGTGCCCGGTTCGGGGTTGGTCGTGCCGTCCACCTGTCCGAAGAGGTTGCGCATCGTCGTCCCGGGGCGTTCCGTGCCGTAGGCGCGGCGGAACCCCTGCTGCGTCCATCGGATGCTCGCGAAGCCGCGGGCGTCCTTCAGGAGCATCCGTGTCGCGTGGGCAACCGTCAACGGATCGTCCCCGGCGAGCTGCAACAGCAGGTCTCCATCCGAGAATTCCGGTCGCAGCTGATCCACCCCGAAAGCCGGGAGCGGTGCGAGCCACGCAGGGCCGGAGCCCGCGGCGCGCGCGACGAGACCGGGTCCGAAGCCGAAGGTGATCGTGAGCCGCGCCGGCGAGAGCGCGAGCTCCGGCTCGGAATCGGCGAGGGCGGGGAGCCCCTGCGTCAGACGAGCTGCGTCGTCCGTCAGGATCCGCATCAGGCGAGTGAGCCCGTCGCGGTCCACATCCTCGCGGAGATCGAGCCCGAGGAAGACACCGTGGGCTTGCGCCGCGGTGTCGACACCGGCTTGGTGGGCGCCGAAGAACGGAACGGTCTGCTCACCGTTCATCGGCGTGGAGACCGGCTTCGCACCGTTCTCCTGACTGTTGAGGGCGAGATCCACTCCGACAGCCGCGACCGCGCCGACGCCGGCGACGGCTCCTCCGAGGAGGAACTGTCGCCGGGTCGACCCGGCGCGGCGGGAGCGGGCGCCCTCGGCGGGCGCCGACATCACTGCCCCGAGCCGTCTTGCTCTTCGCCGCCCTCGTAGTTCTCGTTCGCGCCGGAGTAATCCTTGACGGGAGCGGTGAACTCATACGTGGAGTCGTCGGAGAACGTGAGGGTGAAGGTCACATCGCTGCCTGCCGTGAGAGGACCGGTCAGGTCCATCATCATGATGTGGTTGCCTCCCGGCTCCAGAGCGAGCTTCCCGCCGGCGGGAATGACGAACCCGCCGTCCTTCTCGCGCATCACCATCTCACCGGCCTCGTTCTCGACCGTCTCGTGCAGCTCGAGCATGTTCGACGCCTCGGATGTGACGGAGACGACGGTCACGTCGTCGTCACCACTGTTGACGAGGGTGCCGAAGCCGGCGGACATGCCCTCTTCCGCGGACTTCACCCACGCATCCTCGATCGTGACGGCGTCACCCGCGGGGCGGGATGCGGATTCGGTCGGGGAGCTCTCCGGGGTGCACCCGGTGAGCGCGAGGAGGGAGACCGCGATCACGGCCGCGAGGCGGGGAAGATTCTTGCTGGTGTTCACAGTGGTGCCTTTCACAGGTCATCTGCCGCGGAGCCGCCGTCTTCCGGCGGAGCGGCTGCCGTCCGAGGACGGCGGAGGAATCGGATGAGGACGAGGACGAAGACGGCTGCTGCCGCCCCGCCTGCGCCGATGAGCAGCACCCTGACGATGCCGCTGGAATCTGCTGCGTTCTGATCCGGCTGTTCTGCGGATGCCGCCGGGGTCTCCGCCGCGCCGCCGTATGCGGGGGCTGCCATCGGCTCGGCATCGCCCACGGTGAACGGGACGACGCCGGCGATCGGATGGCCGTCTTCCGACACGACCTGCCACCGCACCTGGTAGCCGGCGGTAGGCATGCCCGGCTCGAGCGGGGCTGTCACCGTGCGGCCGGCGACCGTGACGTCACCGGAGACCCAGTCCTTCCCCGAGGCGTCGACGACCAGGACGACAGCCCCGGTCAGTGACTCGTCGAGCACCAGGAGCTCACCGGAGAAGGTCATCGTGATGCTCTCCGGCGCGACTGCCAACTGCTCGTCGGCGGCCGGGGAGCTGGAGATCAATTGGTCGTGGGCAGACGCGGGCGTGGCGATCGCGAGGGTCGCGACCGTCGCCAACGCCAGCCCGGCCGCAATCCTGCGGACAGGGGACATGGGAATGGCCTCTCATCAGACGTCGCGTGAGCGACGTGCATGCATGCGTTCAGAACCCGTGCGCGACGAAAGGCGCACGGAGGTGACGCACCACAGGACCGGCGAAAGCCCAGGGCGCGGATCAGATCGCTGCGGAGAGGGGAGGAGCGCGGCCTCTGAGGGTCGCGAGGAGAACGAGATCGCCCGTGCGTGCGACGTCGAAGATGCCGCGGAGAGCGCGCGGGAGGCGGAGAGCCGGGAGGACCAGCACGTGATCGACCCGGCGGCGCAGCCATCGCCCCAGCTGCACGGCGAGGTTGCGTGCGGCGATGATCAACCGCTCGCCTCGATACAGCGCGGACACCGTCAGCAGCGCCGCGAGCGCGTGGCCCAGCCACATCGATGCGTCGGCGGTGACAGCCTCAGGGAGGCCGGGCGTCGCGGGGATCACGAGAGGCGCACCGTGCACGTGCGGGACGGAGACACCGGAGGGCGTGACGGTTCCGAGCACGAAGAGGGTGTGGAACAGGAACTGGCTCACCGCGACCGAGAATGTCAAGCGGATGAGCGACAGTGAGCGGCCGGCGAGCAGCACGCAGATCATGAAGGAGAACACCCACGGCACCACGATGCCGAGCGCACCGGGCATCTGTCCGCCACCCGACACGTGCCCTGCGAGTGCGACGAAGATCGCCAGCGACGAGGCAGCGAAGCCGCGGATGACGGCTGGCTTCCTGGACTCGGTCACGGCTCCAGTCTGGCATGGACGGCGCGCGCGTCCTTCTCCGACCATCAGGTGACACGCCCTCCGGTCACTCGCGGCGAGTGCGTGGGGTGCGCTTGACGACGTCGTACGCGGCGAGTGCCGCCTTGCGTGTGTCACCCAGGTCGACGATCGGCTCGGCGGGGGCGTCTGCGGCCCAGCGCGAGATGTAGAGGTTCTGTGGGTCGAACTTCTTCGCCTGGAGTTCGGGGTTGAACACACGGAAGTACGGAGCGGCGTCGGCGCCGGATCCGGCGACCCACTGCCAATTGAAGGGATTGCTGGCTTCATCGGCGTCGACGAGCGTGTCCCAG
The DNA here is from genome assembly GCF_004794435.1 of Microbacterium sp. K27. Lineage (NCBI taxonomy): Bacteria > Bacillati > Actinomycetota > Actinomycetes > Micrococcales > Microbacteriaceae > Microbacterium > Microbacterium sp. K27. Next base: position 332,632 of record NZ_SSDK01000041.1, on the reverse strand, counting down.
AACCACTCTTCACCCCGGCGCCAGTCGATGAGCAGGTTCTTCACGAGGAAGGAAGCCACGACCATCCGCACCCGGTTGTGCATGTAGCCGGTGTGCCAGAGCTCTCGCATGCCGGCGTCGACCAGAGGCACGCCGGTCTCACCGTGCTGCCAGGCATCGAGGTGGGTGGGGTCCAGCGGCGGCCAGGGGAAGGCGTCGAACTCCGGTCGCAGGTTCTCCGAGGCGAGATCGGGGGAGTGGTACAACGTGTGCCAGGCGAACTCGCGCCAGCCCAGTTCGGAGAGGAAACCTCCCGCACCGTCGACACCCACCGCCTCGTGCCAGACCGTGAACGCGCTGATCTCGCCCCAGCGGAGGTGCGGTGACAACCGCGACGTGGCACCGGAAGCGGGTTCATCGCGTGCGCGGTCGTAGTGCCCCAGGTCTTCGTCGAGAAAATGGCGTAGACGCCGTCGCGCGGCGGGTTCACCGGGCTCCCAGGTCTCGCGCAGGCCGTCGGCCCAGTCGGGGGCGGTAGGCAGCAGGCTCCAGTCCTCGAGGGCCTCGGTTGCCGGAGTGCGTTGCGGGCCCTCGACCGTTCGCGGCTCCGGGAGCGGAGCGCGGGGCGCGGGGAGCGCGAGGCACGCCCGCCAGAAGGGAGTGAAGACGGAGTAGTGCGTGCCGCTGCCCGTCGTGACCGTCCACGGCTCATGCAGCAGAGAGCCGGCGAAGGAGGCGACCTCGAGTCCCTCGGCCCGGAGGGACGCCTTCAGCGCGGAGTCGACCGCGCGCTCGGCACCTCCGTAACGGCGGTTCCAGTAGACGGCACCCGCTCCGACCTCCGCAACAGTGTCGCGCACGATGCGCTCGGCCCGGCCGCGTCGCAGTACGAGTGCACCGCCACGTTCACGCAGCCGCTCGTCCAGCGACGCCAGAGAGTGGTGCAGCCACCAGCGCGCGGCGCCACCGAGCGCACGGATGCCCGGTGACTCCTCGTCGAGCACATACAGCGCGATGACCGCTTCGCCTCGTTCGATCGCGGCCCGCAGCGCAGGGTTGTCGGCGAGTCTGAGATCATCGCGGAACCACACGATGGAGGGGGACGTCATGGGGACAATTCTCCTGGAGGTCGGGCTCGGTCGTTCAACGACGACGGCGGTCGCGGCGGCGCGGGTTCTCGTCTCCGGTCGCCCACAGCGCCCACAGAACGAGAAGCGGCTGCAGGAAGAGCCTGCCGAATCGGCGAGCATCCGTGTCGAGTCCCGGGGTCGAGCGCTTCGTGCGCCACTGGTGGATGTTCCCCGGCAGCACGGCGACGAAGAACGCGGCGGTCGCCCAGCCGATGCGGCGCCGCTCTTTCGGCAGCGTGAGCAGGCCGGTGGCGAGAGCGACCTCCGTGGCACCGGAGGCGATCACGATCGTGTCCTTGTCCAGCTTGGTCAGGCGGGTCGCCCAGTCCGGCACCACCACCCGGAATCCGCGGGTGCTGAGGAAGTGGCCGACCCCGATCGCGCCGAGCGCGATCGCGAGGATCCATCGTGCGACTGCTCTGTCCATCCGTTCACGTTACGTGATGCTCGCGAAGCGGCGTGGACGTCGTGCGGCGCGGACGAGGACGGTCAGGAGGACCGGGTCATGCGAGTAACCTGGGTATCGACCCAGATGGAGAGTTTCTGTGCCTGAAAACGCCCGGCCGAATGACGGCTTCGCCCTGTTCACTGACCGAAACGTCGTCGCGATGCGCGTCAACGGCGACCTCAAGGATCTCGCCACGACCGTGACCGACACCGATGTGGTCGAAGCGGTCACGATCGACAGTGCGGACGGGCTGAACATCCTCCGTCACTCGGCAGCCCATGTGCTGGCGCAGGCGGTGCAGCGCATCAACCCGCAGGCGAACCTCGGCATCGGCCCGCCCGTCACCGACGGCTTCTACTACGACTTCGGGGTCGAGACCCCGTTCACGCCGGAGGACATCAAGGCGATCTCCAAGGAGATGCAGCGCATCGTCCGCGAGGGACAGCGCTTCGTCCGCCGTGTCGTGACCGACGACGAGGCCAGGGCCGAGCTCGCGGACGAGCCGTTCAAGCTCGAGCTCATCGGTCTCAAGGGCGGGAAGGAAGCCGCAGAGGGCGCCTCCGTCGAGGTCGGCGAAGGCGAGCTGACGATCTACGACAACACCACCCGTGATGGCGAGGTCGTCTGGAAGGACCTCTGCCGCGGCCCGCACCTACCCAACACGCGCATGATCGGCAACGGTTGGGACCTCACGCGCATCGCCGCCGCGTATTGGCGCGGCAGCGAGAAGAACCCGCAGCTGCAGCGCATCTACGGCACGGCATGGCCGACCAAGGACGAGCTGCGTGCCTATCAGGAGCGCATCGCCGAGGCGGAGCGCCGCGACCACCGCAAGCTCGGTGCGGAGATGGACCTGTTCTCCTTCCCCGACGAGATCGGCTCGGGACTCGCGGTGTTCCATCCCAAGGGCGGCATCATCCGCTACGAGATCGAGGAGAACCTGCGCAAGCACCTGCTGCGCAACGGGTACGACCTCGTGAACAGCCCGCACATCACGAAGAAGGACCTCTTCATGACGTCGGGTCACCTGCAGACCTATGCCGACGGCATGTTCCCGCCTATGCACCTCGACGAGATCGTCGACGAGGAGGGGAACATCACCCGCCAGGGTCAGGACTACTACCTGAAGCCGATGAACTGCCCGTTCCACAACCTCGTCTTCCGCTCGCGCGGGCGCTCCTATCGTGAGCTGCCGCTGCGCCTGGCCGAGTTCGGGACGGTCTACCGCTACGAGAAGAGCGGCACGCTGTCGGGACTGACCCGAGTGCGCGGTCTGACGCAGGACGACGCCCACATCTACGTCGCGCAGGACCAGGTCAAGGAAGAACTCACCACCAACCTGAACCTCGTCCTCGACCTGCTCCGCGACTACGGCCTCAATGACTTCTACCTCGAGCTGTCGACGAACGAGGAGGGGAACCCGAAGTTCCTCGGCGAGCCGGAGCAGTGGTCGACGGCGATCGACACGCTGCGTGAGGTCGCGATCGAGTCCGGCCTCGAATTGGTCGCCGACCCCGGCGGCGCGGCCTTCTACGGACCGAAGATCTCCGTACAGGCACGTGACGCGATCGGGCGCACCTGGCAGATGTCGACCATCCAGCTCGACTTCAACCAGCCGGAGCGCTTCGAGCTGGAGTACACCGGACCCGACGGGCAGAAGCACCGGCCGGTGATGATCCACCGCGCGCTCCTCGGCTCCGTCGAGCGCTTCTTCGCGATCCTCCTCGAGCACTATGCCGGCGACTTCCCGCTCTGGCTCGCACCCAGCCAGGTGGTCGGCGTCCCGGTCGCCGAGCAGTACGGCGACTACCTGGACGACGTCATCGGGCAGTTGCGCGCTGCGGGCGTCCGGGCCGACGTCGACCACTCGGATGACCGCATGCAGAAGAAGATCCGCACCCACACGACGGCGAAGGTGCCCGTCATCCTCATCGTCGGTGAGCAGGATCGTGCCGCGGGGACGGTGTCGTTCCGTTTCCGCGACGGCACGCAGGAGAACGGCGTCCCGGTCGCGGACGCGGTGCGCCGGATCAACGCCGCCATCGCTTCGCACGCGCTCGTGCTGAAGGCAGGGGACCTGGCGTGACCGAAGGGGAGCAGCCGCTGGAGGACGCCGGTCGCCTCGCCGGCGTACCGGACGAGTTCCAGCGGCTGTGGACCCCGCACCGGATGGCGTACATCCAGGCGGGGCCGGAGCCGCTGCGCGAGGAGTGCCCGTTCTGCGAGGCCCCGAAGTTCCCGGATGCCGAGCGGTTGGTCGTCGCCCGGGGCGAGACGGCCTACGTGCTGCTGAACCTCTTCCCCTACAACTCGGGACATCTCCTGGTCTGCCCGTACCGCCACATCGGCACCTACGACCAGGCGACGCCGGAAGAGGTCGCCGAGATCGGAGCGCTGACGCAGACGGCCATGCGGGTTCTCCGTGAGGTGTCCCGATGCGACGGCTTCAACCTGGGCATGAACCAGGGCGCGGTCGCCGGCGCCGGCGTCGACGCCCACCTGCACCAGCATGTGGTGCCGCGTTGGACGTCGGACGCGAACTTCTTCCCGATCATCGCGAAGACCAAGGCGCTTCCCCAGCTCCTCGGAGAGGTGCGCGAGGCCGTGGCAGCGGCCTGGCCGGAATCCGACCACTGAGGCCGACGGCTTCGTCCCTCACCGCCCACCCGTCCGGCGGGCATCCGTCGAGCGGGGGAGCGGCGAGAGCGAGTACGGGCCTCAGCGCACCTGGCGGGCGGTGAACTGCATCTGCGGGTTCGCGTAGAACTCCTGTGCCTCGACGAGCTGCAGCTCGCGCTCACCGGATTCGAGCGTGGCCTTGAGCAGGTCGTACACGCTCGATGCCGTGCGCTCGAGCGCGATCCTCGCGCTGCCCGTCTCGACGTAGTGGGCGGTGAACAGTGCCGCGGTCACGTCTCCTGAGCCGTTCGCCTTCATCGGCAGGTGCGGGGTCTGCACGAGCCAGGCGCCCTCCCCGTCGGCGGCGAGCATTTCGATCGTGCCCTCTTCGCGGTCGGGGCGCTCGACACTCGTCACGAGCACGGTGCGCGGACCCATCGCGTGCGCGAGATCGACCGAGGCGAGCGTGGACTCGAGCGTGTCGGGCTCGGTGTCGGTGAGGAAGCCGAGCTCGAACTGGTTCGGCGTGATGATGTCGGCGACCGGAACGACGCGCTCGCGCAGCAGCACCGGGATGGCCGGCGCCACGAAGCAACCCGACTTCGCGTTGCCCATGACCGGGTCGCAGGCGTACACGGCGTTCGGGTTCGCGGACTTGACGCGCGCGACGGCGTCGATGATCACGTCGCCGATGCCCTCTCCGCCCTGGTAGCCGCTGAGGACGGCGTCGATCTGGCCGAAGACGCCGCGTTCCTCGATGCCCGTGATGACCTCGCGCACATCGTCGGGAGCGATCATCGGTCCGCGCCAGGCGCCGTAGCCGGTGTGATTCGAGAAGTTCACGGTGTAGACCGGGAGAACTTCGACGCCGATGCGCTGCAGAGGGAACACGGCGGCGGAGTTTCCCACGTGTCCGAAGGCCACGGCTGACTGGATGGAGAGGATCTTCATTCTCCGACTCTTTCGTTCAGGGCGGGCCGGCGCCCGCGACGGATGGTCATCGCCCGGCGGCGACGAGGTCTGCGACCAGTGATTCGGCCTCGTCGTCCGAGAGGTCGTGCACCGTCAGGCGCAGGTGATGCGACGGCCCGGCCTTCTCATCGAGCGCGAAGTCGTCTCCGGTGCGGGCGAGCCAACCGCGGCGCATGAGCCGGTCGGCGACGGTCCGCGCGGGCCGGGGGAATTCGATCCACAGGCTCATGCCGTCGGACACCGTCGCATCGACGCCGCTCTCACGCAGTCGCGCGGCGAACGCCGCGTTGCGCTGCGCGTAGTGCGCGGCGGCGGCGGCGACCTCGGCCATCACCGCATCGTCGGTCAACTGTGTGAGGGCGAGTCGCTGAAGGAGATGGCTCACCCAGGTGGTGCCGGGGCTCAGCCGCATCGCGAGGCGTTCCGCGGTCTCCGGATCGGTGGCGGCGATGGCGAGGCACATGTCCGGTCCCAGGAACTTCGACACGGAGCGCACGAGGGCGAAACGGCGGTGGTCGGGGCCGATGAGGGACTCGTAGGGGCGCTGCGACAGCATCGAGAAATGGTCGTCCTCGATGATCAGCACGTACGGGTGGTCGGCGAGCACGGCACGAAGGTCGGCGGCACGAGAGGCGGTGAGGCTCGCGCCGGTCGGATTCTGAGCGCGTGGGGTGCAGATGATGGCGCGGACGCCGGCCTCCAGCGCGGAACGCAGGCCGTCGACCGTCATCCCCTCGGCATCGACAGGCACGGGGACGGCCCGGTATCCGCCCAGGCGCACGGTGTGGATGCTCGCCAGGAAGCACGGGTCTTCCAGAGCGACCGCGTCGTCACGCATGAGCGCCTGGGCGAGCAGCCTCTCGACAGCGTCGACGGCGCCGCTGGTCACGGTGATGCGGAAGTCGACGTCGTCGAGGTCGGTCGAGATCCAGTGCCGGGACCACTCTTCGAGACCGCGGTCGATCACGGGCTCGCCGTAGAGGACGGGACGGGACGCGATGGTCATGAGCGCCGGCGCCGGGTCGGGGATGAGGCGCGGATCGGGGTTCCCCGTGCCGATGTCGCGGAGCACGGTGTCGGGGGCATAGCCCTCCTGAGCCACGGCCTCGATCCCGGCGACGACGGTTCCCGCGCGCCCACGGGAGATCACGAGGCCCGCCTGCGCGAGCTGTCGATAGGCGGCGACGGCAGTATTCCGATTGACGCCGAGGGTGGCAGCCAGCTCCCGCACCGGGGGGAGCACCGCACCGGCCTGGAGGATTCCGCGGTCGCGCAGGGAACGCACGCTGTCGGCGATGTCCGATGCGGTGGTGCCTGTGATCTGGTCGCTCATGGTCCTCCTCAGCGATTCTAGGTCGAATCGGACAGTGCTATGTTTGATCTAGATCAAAACCGACTTCGGTGCATCCGACAGGAGTTCCCCATGGCAGAGCAGACAACCACCGGATCCGCGCGCGTCAAGCGCGGCCTCGCCGAGATGCTCAAGGGCGGCGTCATCATGGACGTCGTCACGGCAGAGCAGGCGAAGATCGCCGAAGACGCTGGCGCGGTCGCCGTGATGGCGCTCGAGCGCGTCCCGGCCGACATCCGCGCGCAGGGTGGGGTCTCCCGCATGAGCGACCCCGACATGATCGACAGCATCATCGATGCGGTCTCCATCCCCGTGATGGCGAAGGCGCGCATCGGTCACTTCGTCGAGGCGCAGGTGCTGCAGGAGCTCGGTGTCGACTACATCGACGAGTCCGAGGTGCTCTCGCCGGCCGACTACGTGAACCACATCGACAAGTACGGCTTCACGGTTCCGTTTGTGTGCGGAGCGACCAACCTCGGCGAGGCATTGCGTCGCATCAACGAGGGGGCGGCGATGATCCGCTCCAAGGGCGAGGCCGGCACCGGCGACGTCTCCGAGGCGATGAAGCACATCCGCAAGATCCGCGGCGAGATCGCCGCGCTCACGGCGCTGCCCAAGGACGAGCTCTTCGTCGCCGCGAAGGAGCTGCAGGCGCCGTACGAGCTCGTGGCGGAGATCGCCGAGACGGGCAAACTCCCCGTCGTGCTGTTCGTCGCCGGCGGGGTCGCGACCCCGGCGGATGCCGCGATGATGATGCAGCTCGGTGCCGACGGCGTGTTCGTCGGATCGGGCATCTTCAAGTCGGGCAACCCGGCTGAGCGCGCGAAGGCGATCGTCAAGGCGACGACCTTCTTCGACGACGCCAAGGTCATCGCCGAGGTCTCGCGCGGACTGGGCGAGGCCATGGTCGGCATCAACGTCAGCGATCTCCCGGCCCCGCACCGCCTCGCCGAGCGTGGCTGGTAAGACCCGCGTCGGCGTCCTCGCGCTGCAGGGCGACGTGCGAGAGCACGCCGCCCTGCTCGCGCAGTTGGGTGCCGATGCGGTCCTGGTCCGTCGACCCAACGAGCTCTCCTCCGTCGATGGACTCGTGATCCCGGGCGGCGAGTCGAGCGTGATCGACAAGCTCTCCCGCATCTTCGGCATGCAGCAGCCGATCCGTGACGCGATCGCGGCGGGGATGCCGGTGTTGGGAACATGCGCGGGACTGATCATGCTCGCCGATGACATCGTCGACGCGATCGACGGCCAGGAGTCATTCGGCGGACTCGACGTCGTCGTGCGCCGGAACGCCTTCGGCCGTCAGGTCGAGTCGTTCGAGGCTGTGCTCGATGTTCCCGCCTTCGAGGGCGAACCCGTTTCCGCGGCATTCATCCGCGGTCCCGTGGTCGAATCGGTCGGCCCGGGTGCAGAGGTGCTGGCTGAGTTGTCCGACGGCCGCGTGGTCGCGGTGGAGCAGGGAAATCTGCTCGGGCTGAGCTTCCACCCCGAGATCACGGGGGAGAAGCGCTTTCACCAGCGCTTCCTCGCACGGGTGGAAGCACGTCGAGGAGTGACGGCACCGCCGCAGGTGTGATCAGATCAGTGCGGCGAGCCAGCGCAGAGCCGGATCCGCCTGTGCGCGCTGAAACTCGCGGAGGCCCGGAAGCTGAGGGATCTCGGGCTGCGCCTGCTGATACCAGAGGAACGACGCGAACGCCGAGATGACGGGGAGCAGTGCAGCCTGAGGTGGCGCGCCGTGCTCTTCGAAGATGGCCCAGGCCTCTTCGCAGGACGGCCCCCCGGACGCCTCGACGCTCGGCAGCAGACAGGGGAGATCGATCCACGCGGCACCTCGTCGCGCGTGTGGCCAGTCCAGGAGATGGGCGCGCCCGTCGCTGATCAGGATGTTGTCGGATCGCACGTCGTCGTGCACGATGACGTCGCCGTGCAGCGCGTCCTGGAAGCAGTCCTCCATCGAGAGGAGCGCGCGCACGCGGCTGGACAGGCCGTGGGGGAGAGCCTCCAGGAGCGGTGGATCCGCTGCGATCTCGTGCCATCGTGTGAAACCCGGGATCATGCCGTCCTCCGCGCGGGGCATCGCCGATGGCGCGGGGGTGGTCGACAGGGTGCGGAGGGCCCGTGCCACGGAATGCAGGTCCTCGGTCGTCCAGGGTCGGCCGGGATGGCGTCCGTCGATGGCCTCGATCACGAGCGCGGTACCGACGGCGGCGTCGATGGCGCCACGGAGACGCGGGGCGACAGATGGCGGCAGATGTGCGAGCGTGCGCAACTCCTCGCGAAGGAAGTGCAGAGAGTCCGCGTGCCAGTCTGCGCCGCAGGCCTTGACGAAAGCGTGACCGGCGGTGGTCGTCACGACGCCCGCATAGGACGCGCTGAAGCCGCCATGAGCGGGTTCGTCCCCCACGAAGTCGCCACCGATCACACCGACGATCTGCGTGCGCAGCGAAGCGGGGAGGGCACTCCAGGCGGGTCGGAGGCGGTCCGCTCCCGGTTTCATGGTGCCGCCCGCTCCGTGTCGTGATTGTTCTGCCGGTGGGAGAGCAGCCAGCTGTAGAGCTCGGGGTTCGCGTACGTCTCGGTCCAGGAATCGTGACCGACGCCCGCATAGCGCGTGAACCGCACGTCGGCGTCGAGCGATCTGAGCTCCGCCACGATCTGCTCCGTCGCGGAGATCGGCACGACGTCGTCGGCGTCGCCGTGGAACGCCCACGTGGGCAGGGCGCGGATAGGGGCAGCGCTCTGCATCCACAGTCCTCCGCAGATCGGGGCGATCGCCGCGAACCGATCGGGGTAGCGCACGGCGAGGCTCCAGGTCCCGAACCCGCCCATGCTGAGTCCGGTCACGGCTACGCGGGCGGGATCGATGCGGTGCGCCGCGGCGACCTCGTCGAGCAGCACGGACAACGTCGTGAGCTCGGCGACCCACTGACTCGATTCGGGGCACTGCGGTGTGACGAGGATGAAGGGGAACTCGTGGCCGGCATCTGCCAGCCTCGGCGGCCCGTGCACCGCGGCGAGATCGACGTCGGATCCTCGTTCGCCCGCACCGTGCAGGAACAGCACGAGGGGCCAGAGCCTGTCCGGATCCGTTTCGTAGTCGTTCGGCAGATGCACCAGATACCGCAAGGAGTCGGCCGGTGACGGCTCGCCGTCATGCACGTCCGACGAATGGGATGCAGGGGTGATGTGTCGCGATCGGCGCATGCATCCATCCTGCTCCACTTGCGCGGTTCGTTAGACTGGACGACGCGCTGAGTGCGAGCTCACGCGGATACGACGAGCGGAGACTTATGTCCGGGCATTCCAAGTGGGCGACCACGAAGCACAAGAAGGCCATCATCGACTCCAGGCGCGCGAAGTCCTGGGCCAAGCTCATCAAGAACATCGAGGTCGCCGCGAAGCTCGGCGGGCCCGACCTTGCGGGCAACCCGACGCTCTTCGACGCGGTGCAGAAGGCCAAGAAGACCTCCGTCCCCAAGGACAACATCGACCGCGCGGTGAAGCGCGGTGCGGGCATCGGCGGCGAGGCCGTCGAGTACCTCTCGATCATGTATGAAGGCTACGGACCCAACGGTGTCGCTCTCATGATCGAGTGTCTGACCGACAACAAGAACCGCGCGGCCGCAGAGGTGCGCACGGCTCTCAGCCGCAACGGCGGCACGCTGGCGGACCCGGGCAGCGTCGCCTACAACTTCAGCCGCAAGGGCGTCATCGTCGTCGGCTCCGAGGGCACCACCGAGGACGACGTCATGATGGCGGCACTCGAGGCCGGCGCCGAGGAGATCGAGCCGCATGCCGAGGGTTTCGAGGTCATCACCGAAGCCACCGACCTGGTGGCCGTGCGCACCGCGCTCCAGGAGGCGGGTATTGACTACGAATCCGCCGACGTCGAGTTCGTTCCGAACCTCAAGGTCGAGATCGACGCCGACACCGCTCGCAAGATCTTCCGTCTGATCGACGCTCTGGAAGACAGCGAAGACGTGCAGAACGTGTTCACGAACTTCGACCTCACCCCCGAGGTGCAGGCCGAGCTGGAGAACGACGAGGCGTAGGCGCGCCGGACGGTCCATGTCGGTGCCGCGGCCTAGCCTGGGGAAGTGACCTCCTCTCTGCGCGTGCTCGGCATCGACCCCGGGCTCACCCGGTGCGGTGTCGGCGTCGTCGACGTCGACGGCTCGCGTCGAGGAACGCTGGTGCACGTGGGGGTGATCCGCTCGTCCCCGGATGCCGAGCCCGGCGATCGCCTCGCGATCGTCGCCGCCGGGATCCGTGCCGTGATTGCCGAGCATCGCCCGGATGCGGTGGCCGTCGAGCGTGTGTTCGCTCAGCAGAACACGCACTCGGTGATGGGCACGGCGCAGGCCAGCGGCGTCGCGCTGCTGATCGCCTCCGAGTCCGGGCTCCCCGCGGCGACGCACACCCCCAGCGAGGTGAAGGCGGCCGTCACCGGATACGGCGCGGCGGACAAGCGGCAGGTGCAGACGATGATCGCCCGCATCCTGCGGCTGGACGCGCTCCCGCAGCCGGCCGACGCGGCCGACGCCCTGGCGATCGCCCTGTGCCACGCCTGGCGACGCGGAGGCGCTGCATCCCCCGGCCAGGGAGCGCTGACTCCGGCGCAACAGGCCTGGGCCGATGCCGAGAAGCGTGTCGGTCGAACATACCTACGAGCGACGCCGTAGGCTGAGGGGATGATCTCCTCTCTGCACGGTGTCGTCCTGCACGCGACATCCGATCAGGTCGTCATCGACGTGGGCGGAGTCGGATTCGCCGTCGCCGTCCCCACTGATGTGGCGCACACGGCCGTGGTGGGGGAGAAGCTCCTGCTGCACACCAGTCTCATCGTCCGCGAGGACTCGCTGTCGCTGTTCGGCTTCGCCGACCGGGGTGAGCTGGAGATCTTCGGTCTGCTGATCGGTGTGACCGGCGTCGGTCCGAAGTCGGCGCTCGGTGTGCTCTCGCACCTCACGGGTGATCAGATCGCCGAAGCCGTCACGGCCGAAGACGACGCCCCGTTCCGGCGGGTGTCCGGGATCGGTCCCAAGACCGCCAAGCTCATCGTGCTGCAGCTCGCCGGCAAGGTGCAGGCCTTCGCCGCGCCGTCGAGGCCGGCCGCCGCCACGGGAGGCACGGACGTCGTGACGCAGGTGGCCGCAGCGCTCGTCGGCCTCGGCTGGTCGGAGAAGGTGGCCGCGGAAGCCGCAGCCCAGACCGCGGCAGAGGCTACCGAGGCGGAGAGCGCATCGGTCGCCGCGCTGCTCCGACGCACTCTCGCCCTTCTCGGGCCGGCTCAGGGAGGCCAGGCGCGTGTCTGATCCGTTCGACGCCAGTGAGCCGTCTGACGAGACCGAACTCGCGATCGAGGGCGCCCTGCGCCCGACGAGCCTGGGGGAGTTCGTCGGACAGCAGAAGGTCCGCGGTCAGCTGCAGCTGCTCCTGGAAGCGGCCCGCATCCAGAGCCGTCCCGCTGATCACATCCTCCTGGCGGGCCCCCCGGGACTCGGCAAGACGACGCTCGCGATGATCGTGGCGCACGAGAGCGAGCGTCCGCTGCGTCTCTCGAGCGGCCCGGCGATCCAGCATGCCGGTGACCTCGCCGCCCTGCTGTCGAGCCTGGTCCCCGGCGAGGTCCTCTTCATCGATGAGATCCACCGCATGGCGCGCTCCGCAGAAGAGATGCTCTACCTCGCGATGGAGGATTACCGCATCGACATCATGGTGGGAAAGGGCGCGGGAGCCACGAGTATCCCGCTCGAGCTCTCGCCGTTCACCCTGGTCGGCGCGACGACGCGCTCCGGGCTGCTGCCCAACCCGCTCCGCGACCGCTTCGGATTCACCGGGCACCTCGAGTTCTACGAGGAGTCGGAGCTGGAGCAGGTGATCGCCCGGTCGGCTGCGGTCCTCGGTGTGGATCTGCCGACCGACTCGCTCTCCGAGATCGCCCGGCGTTCGCGGGGCACACCACGCATCGCGAACCGCCTGCTCCGCCGCGTGCGCGACTACGCCCTGGTGCACACGGGGGGAGTGGCCACGATCCGCGAGGTGCGCGCGGCTCTGGAGCTGTACGACGTCGACCCGATCGGCCTGGACCGCCTGGACCGCGCGGTCCTGGAAGCGCTCGTCCGGCGGTTCCGTGGCGGCCCGGTCGGGCTCAGCACGCTCGCGGTGGCCGTCGGCGAGGAGGCGGAGACGGTGGAGAGCGTCGTGGAGCCGTATCTCGTGCGGATCGGCTTCCTCGGGCGCACTCCTCGGGGTCGCGTGGCTATGCCCGAGGCGTACTCGCATCTGGGCGTCCCGCATCCGGACGGGATGCTTAAGTTGGATGACCTATAATCACTGAAGACTTCCCGGTTACCTTCGCGCGCCCAAAGGCTGGAGCGTGCACCTGAGAAAGGCGCTTCCCCCATGCCCATGGAATTCCTGCTCTTCGGCCTTCTCGCCGTCCTCCTCGTCTTCATGATCTTCAACACGCGCAAGCGCACGAAGCAGATGAAGGCCGAGCAGGAGGAGAAGGCCATCAAGACCGTTCCTGGCGCCAAGGTGCTCCTTCAGGGAGGCATCTACGGGACGATCGTCTCCTACGACCCCGAGGACCTCGACACGCCGGCACTCGTCGAGATCGCTCCCGGCACCATCATCGACGTCCACAGCCAGGCCATCCTGCGCGTCGTCGAGCCCAAGGACGCCATCGTCGACGCTCCGGCCGATGAGGTCGTCGACCCGTCGGTCGCCGACGAGTCGATCGCTCCGGCCGTCGAGACCCCCGAGGAGACCCGCGCCCGCCTCGAGCGCGACGCCGACGACAAGTAAGCCCGGGGCCGACACGGCCGCTCGGATCTCCGTCCTTCCAGAAAGCTGAACACACGTGGCTTCATCCTCTCCCGTCCGTCACGCCTGGCGGGTCCTTCTCGGCCTGCTCCTCGTGACGGGCGTGCTCTTCGGCATCAATGCGCTGGGCGTCTACGTCTTCAAGGACAGCAACGGGGAGGCTGCGAGCTCGTGGTCCCCTGAGCTCGCCCTCGACCTGCAGGGCGGCACGCAGATCGTTCTGAGCGCGGAGACCGAGGACGGCGCGGCGCCGTCCTCCGAACAGCTCGACCAGGCGGCGGCGATCATCCGTCAGCGCGTCGATGCCTCCGGCGTCGCCGAGGCGGACATCACCACCGAGGGCGGCCAGAACATCGTCGTCCAGATCCCTGGCGAGGCGGACGCGCAGACACGGGAGCGGATCCAGTCCAGCGCGCAGCTCGAGTTCCGGCCCGTGCTGTACACGACGGCGGCGACCAACGAGTTCGTCGGCGAGGACGGGAACTCCACGCCGTACCCCAGCCCGGATCCGGGACTCAACTCGACGCCGACGGCCGAGCCGACCGACGCGAGCGACCTCTCCTGGGTGACGGACAAGCTGGCAGCGGAGTTCCAGGCTTACGACTGCGCGAACCCGGACAACGACGCCGCGAAGGCGCCGAAGGACGAGCCGCTCATCGCGTGCTCGGCCGATGGGTCAGCGAAGTACCTCCTCGGACCGGCCGAGCTCGACGGCACCGCGATCACCGATGCCGCAGCCGGCCGCGACCCGAAGTCGGGTGCATGGCTCGTCCAGCTCACGATGAACGCCGATGGTGCCGATGCGTTCGGCAAGGTGAGCACGCGGCTGAACCAGAACCGCATCGACGGTCTCACCCCGCGTGACCAGTTCGCGTTCGTGCTCGACGGCAACGTGATCAGCGCCCCGCGCATGAACGGGCAGATCCTCGACGGGCGCCCCAGCATCTCGGGCAGCTTCACGCAGGAGTCGGCGACCACCCTGGCCGACCAGCTCAAGTTCGGTGCCCTTCCGCTCAGCTTCACGGTCCAGAGCTCGGACACGATCTCGGCGACGCTGGGCACCCAGCAGCTGCAGATCGGTCTGATCGCCGGGCTCATCGGTCTCGCGCTGGTGGCGATCTACTCCCTGATCGTCTATCGAGCGCTCGGGTCGGTGATCATCGCGTCGATCGCGGTGATGGCGATCCTGACCTACATCATCATCTGCATCCTGGCGTGGCGCATCGGCTTCCGGCTCTCGCTCGCGGGAGTCGCCGGTCTGATCGTCTCCATCGGCTTCACGGCCGACTCGTTCATCGTGTACTTCGAGCGAATACGAGACGAGCTCCGTGACGGCAAGTCCATCACCGCCGCGGTGGAGGACGGCTGGGGCCGCGCGAAGCGGACGATCTACATCTCCAAGTCGATCAACATCCTGGCCGCTCTCGTGCTCTACATCCTTGCCGACGCCACGGTGAAGGGATTCGCGTTCACGCTCGGACTCACGACACTCATCGACGTGTTCATCTTCGTGATCTTCACGCACCCGGTCATGCAGCTGCTCGCTCGCACGCGTTTCTTCGGCGGCGGACACAAGCTCTCCGGTCTCGACCCCGAAGCGCTCGGTGCCGTGTACCGCAGCCGGTCGCAGTACCGCGAGGTCACCACTGCATCCGCAGGTCGGGGTGCGAAGAACGCCCGCTCGCGCGGTGAGGCGGATCGTCGACAGACCATCGCCGAACGTAAACGTGCCGAGGCCCTCGCGGGCGACAAACCCACCAACGCCGGAAGTGAGGGAGACGCCTGATGCCTTCCATGAATGAGTTCGGCAACAACCTCTATTCGGGCAAGACGTCTTTCCCGTTCGTCGGCAAGCGCCGGCTGTGGTTCATCATCGCGATCGCCCTCGTCGTCGGTTCGGCACTCGTACCGCTCATCCGTCCGATCCAGTTCTCGATCGAGTTCACCGGCGGATCGCAGTTCACGGTGCAGGCACCGGACAGCCTCGACCAGGAGACCGCCACCACCGCCGTGCAGTCGGTCGTACCGGGGGCCGCCACCAAGGTCGTCGTCGTCAGCGGCAAGGATGTGCGCGTCCAGACCGACCAGATGAGTGCGGCCGAGACCCAGCAGGTCGGCGAAGCTCTGGCAGAGGCCTACGGTGTGGATCCGTCCGACGTCACGTCGTCGTTCATCGGACCCGCGTGGGGTGAGAACGTCACGAAGCAGTCCCTGTGGGGCCTCGCGATCTTCCTGGCCCTCACGTTCCTGATCCTCGCGATCTACTTCCGCACGTGGAAGATGTCGGCCGCGGCCATCATCGGTCTGCTTGACGTGCTGGTGATCACGGTAGGCGTGTATGCGCTGGCCGGCTTCGAGATCTCGCCCGCCGCGGTGATCGGCTTCCTGACGATCCTGGCGTATTCGCTGTACGACACCACGGTCGTGTTCGACAAGATCCGGGAGAACACCACGGAAGACGGGGAGAAGTCCGCCCGGCTGTTCGGGGAGTCGGTGAACCTCGCGGTGAACCAGACGCTCGTGCGTTCCATCAACACCTCTGTGGTCGCGGCGCTGCCGGTCGGCGCGGTGCTCTTCATCGGCGCCTTCTGGCTCGGTGCGGAGTCGCTCACCGACATCTCGCTGTCGATCTTCGTCGGCATCCTGGTGGCGACCTACTCGACGCTCTTCGTGGCTGCTCCGCTCTACTCGTTGTTCCGCGAGAACGAGCCGCAGCTGAAAGCCCGCGACGCCCGCATCCGCGAGGCTCGCATCAGGGCGGCCGTCGAGGTCTGATCGGGTTCCTCAGCGGGCCCGGTCCCGCACAGCACGCGTAGGATTGATCGATCAGGAGGTGAGTAGATGGCGGAACCGCAGACGTCATCGCAGGGCTCGAGTCTGCGACGGCTGGTTCCCCGCATCTTCTCCCGCGCTTCGAGGATCAACGATCTCGACAACCTGATCCGCACGGTCCGCGCGAATCACCCGAAGGGTGATTTCTCTGTCATCGAACGGGCCTACGCCGTCGCGAAGGAGAAGCACGAGGGGCAGAAGCGGCAGAGCGGCGAGCCGTACATCACGCATCCGCTCGCCGTCGCGCAGATCCTCGCGGAGCTCGGACTCGGCCCACGGGCGATCGCGGCCGCACTGCTGCACGACACCGTCGAGGACACGGGCTATGCCCTGACGGACCTCACCGCCGAGTTCGGCGACGAGGTGGCGATGCTCGTCGACGGCGTCACCAAGCTCGACAAGGTCAAGTACGGCGAGAGCGCCCAAGCCGAGACCGTGCGCAAGATGATCGTGGCGATGTCGAAGGACATCCGGGTGCTGCTGATCAAGCTCGCCGACCGCCTCCACAACGCGCGGACCTGGGGCTTCGTCCCGCCCGAGAAAGCGGCGAAGAAGGCCAAGGAGACTCTGGAGATCTATGCTCCGCTGGCGAATCGTCTCGGTATCCAGGCGATCAAGTCGGAGCTCGAGGATCTCTCCTTCGCGGTGCTGCATCCCAAGATCTACAACGAGATCCACAGTCTCATCGCCCAGCGCACTCCGCAGCGCGAGAAGTACCTCAACCAGGTCGTCGAGGAGATCGACGAGGATCTGCGCGACCTCCGCATCCGCGGCAAGGTCGTCGGGCGTCCGAAGCAGCTCTACTCGGTATACCAGAAGATGGTCATCCGCGGGCGTGAGTTCGACGACATCTACGACCTGATCGGCATCCGCGTCCTGGTCGCCTCCGTGCGCGACTGCTACGCGGTGCTGGGCGCCATCCACGCGCGCTGGACCCCGTTGCCCGGCCGCTTCAAGGACTACATCGCGACGCCGAAGTTCAACCTCTACCAGTCGCTGCACACCACCGTCATCGGCCCCGCCGGCCGCACCGTCGAGATCCAGATCCGCACCCACGAGATGCACCAGCAAGCCGAGTACGGTGTAGCGGCGCATTGGATGTACAAGGAGCGGATGAACGGCGGTGGCAAGACCGAGGTCCGTGCCTCCGACACCGACATGGCGTGGCTCGCGCACATCTCCGACTGGCAGGCGGAGACCGCCGATCCGGGCGAGTTCCTCGAATCGCTCCGGTTCGAGATCGGCGCGAAGGAGGTCTACGTCTTCACGCCGAAGGGGCGGGTGATCGGACTCCCCGCCGGCGCCACTCCCGTGGACTTCGCGTATGCCGTGCACACCGAGATCGGGCACCGCACGATGGGTGCGAAGGTCAACGGACGCCTGGTGCCGTTGGAGTCCGAGCTCAAGAGCGGTGACGTCGTCGAGGTCTTCACCTCGAAGAACCCCGATGCCGGTCCCAGCCAGGACTGGCTCGGCTTCGTCGCGAGCACCCGCGCCCGCAACAAGATCCGCGGGTGGTTCACGAAGGAGCGCCGCGAAGAGGCGATCGAGCAGGGCAAGGAGGCCATCGCGCGCGCGATGCGCCGACAGAACCTGCCGTTGCAGCGCCTGATGAGCCATGACTCGTTCACCGAGGTGGCGCGGGGCATGCACTACGAAGACGTCTCGGCGCTCTACGCCGCTGTCGGTGAAGGCCACGTGTCCACGCAGTCGGTGCTGGAGAAGGTGACCGCTCTCGTCGCGGCGAACGATCCGACCACCGGTGCCATCGACCTTCCCGGCAGCGTCCAGACCCGGGAGCCGCGATCCGGCGACTCGGGCGTGCTCGTGCGCGGAGCCAACGACATCCTCGTGAAGCTCGCCAAGTGCTGTACCCCGGTCCCCGGGGACCAGATCGTCGGATTCGTGACCCGCGGCAGTGGTGTCTCCGTGCACAGGGCGGACTGCGTGAACGTGAAGGCCCTCGGTGCGGAGCAGGACCGCTTCGTCGAGGTGTCGTGGGCGCCCACCACCAAGAGCGTGTTCCGGGTGCAGATCCAGGTCGAGGCGCTCGACCGCTCCGGGTTGCTCTCCGACGTCACCCGCGTGCTGAGCGAGCACCACGTCAACATCCTGTCGGCGACGGTCACGACGACCGACGAGCGTCTGGCACTGAGCCGGTTCGTGTTCGAGATGGGCGATGCGGTGCACCTCGACCGTGTGCTCAACGCCGTACGCAGGATCGATGCCGTGTACGACGTCTACCGCGTCACCTCCTCCTGAGGGCGAGTCTCTCGAGCACCGCCGATCCCGCTCTGCTTCCCGGAACGCGGCTCATGCCGCGCAGTACGTCGGCTGCGGCCGCCGGGGCATCGGGGAACACCAGCGCGAGTCGTTCCATCCAGGTCAGCATCCGGGGGTCGCGATGGAGAGCCGTCGCGAGATCGAGCATCGTCCGTTCCGGCCGCGCCACTCGGACTCCGCCGAGCACCTGCACGTCAGACGCCGGCAGCACGGTGTCGTGGAACACGAGGCGTGCGCTGGTGGTCGCGCGGATCCGTCTCTCGACGCAGCGTCGCACATGGTGCACGACGGGCGGGGTGTCACCGGCGCCGTGGATCCAGGCAGCAGTCGGACCCGCGGCTGCGGTTCCCGGTTGCACGAGGGACCCGACTGCGCCTGCCCTGACATCCGGCCCTTCGATGAGGTCAGCCGGGACGTAGACCTCGCCGACCTCGACCACATGGCCGTCGATCCGCGCGGCGCTGAGTTCGGACAGGCTCAGCCGATCGCCGGGGACATACAGGAAGACGGGGTGCATCACGTCAGTCTGACGTAGTGCACCCCGTCTCTTCAGCAGTGCTGAGCCACCTGTGGAGAACGGGTCAGCTCCCGAGGGCGCTGAGCCACGCGCGGCGTGCCTCGAGGGCATCCGTTGCCGCCTTGGCCGCCTTCTTGTCGCCCGACTTCTCTGCCGCGGCGACTTCGGCCTCGAGCTTCTCGATGGCCTCGAGCAGCTGCGAGCTCATGTCGTTCGCGCGAGCCTTGGTCTCGGGGTTGTTCTTCTTCCAGTCCACGTCTTCGCGGCCCTTGAGCCCCTGTTCGATGGCGCGGAGCTTGTCGTCGAGCGCACGTTCCTTCTCCCGAGGGAAGATGCGACCGATCTCGTCCCACTGCCGCTGGATGCGGGTGAGGAGAGCGCGGGCACGCTTGATGTTCGACTCGTCGGCCACGGCCTTCGCCTCTTCGAGGAGCGCCTCGCGGGCTTCGATCTTCGGGGCGGAATCCGCTTCCTCTGCGGCGGCCTGCTCGGCGCGGGCGGCGTAGAGCGCGTCGCCGGCAGCCTTGAAGCGCGCCCAGAGAGCGTCGTCGGCCTTGCGGCCGGCGCGGCCCGATGCCTTCCACTCGTCGAGCAGGTTCCGGTACGCGGGAATGCCGTCCGTGCCACGCGGGGCGAGTGCCTCGGCACGCTCGACCAGACGGGTCTTCGCGTCGCGGGCGACCTTGTGCGCGTCATCGAGCTCGGAGTAGAACGCGCGGCGCTGCTTGTCGACGACGGCGCGAGCGTCGCGGAATCGCTTCCAGAGCTGCTGGGAGATGCCCTTCGACAGGCGCGGCCCGTTCTGCTGCTGTGCCTGCCAGGCATCGAACAGTTCGCCGAGCTCGGCCGTGACCTGCTTCCACTGCACCTTGCTGAGGTCGCGGGCGGCGATGGCCTCGGCACGTTCGACGAGGACCGTGCGCTCGGCGATCGCCTTGTCGACGAGCTCCTTGGCGTGCTGTGCCTCCTGCTCGGTCGCCTCGGAGAGGGACGAGGTCAAGGCGTTGAGTCGATCGCGCAGGCCGGCGAGGTCGCCGACGGCAGCGGCATCGGTCGCTTCGTCGATCAGGTGCGAGGCCTGCTTGGCGAGATCGCTCGCCGACGCTCCGCCGGCCTGATGACGCTGTTCGAGAGCGTGCACCTTGAAGGCGATGTCATCGAACTTGCGGACGAAGTAGGCGAGGGCCTCGTCGGGAGTCCCATCGGGGTACTGGCCGACGACGCGCCAGGCCTCGCCCTCCTTGACCTCGACGGTCCCGTCTTCGGATACGCGACCCCATTCCGCTGATGTCGAGGATGCCGCAGGCACCGGGGCGACGGGCGCGACGGCGGCCGGCGTCGGCGCCTTGCGCGGCATCGGTACGGCAGGGGGGCCGGGGACGGGGGGAGTCGGCTTCGTGGGCTCGTTGGCAGACACGTGATTCTCCTTGCGCGGTCGGGCCGCGGGAGGCGGAAAGGACGAGGCTCAGCCTAGTACGCCGGAGCGTCGCGGGTGAGGTCCCAGGACTTCGATGATCGTTACCGTTCTGTGAGGAGAACTTTCGACGCAGGACACATTCTCCGTCATCTCCGGGAAACACGATGCTCCTATCGTCGCGAGCACGACAGTCTTCCGGTCGACAGGAGCAGTATGAAGGACACGACTTCCCCGCCGCACGAGATCCTGGTCGTCGGCGCGGGGATGGCGGCGCACCGTTTCGTGGAGCGCCTGCTTCGCGACCCGGGTGCGGCGGTGCGGGTCACGGTCATCGGCGATGAGGGACATGGCCCGTACGACCGATCCGCTCTCGTGGGTGTCCTCACCGGCCGGGAGGTCGAGGATCTCCAGCTCGACCGAACGGTGTTCCGCGACGACCGTGTGCGGTTGATCCGTGACGACCGCGTGCTCCGCATCGACCGGTCGGCGCGGGTGGTGCGCACACGATCCCGACGCTCCTATTCCTACGACGTGCTCGTGCTGGCCACCGGGTCGTTCGCGGGGCGGGTGGCGGTGTCAGGGGCTCGCCTCCCCGGCTGCTTCGTCCTGCGCACCATCGAGGACGCGGAGTCGGTGCGGGATTTCGTCGATTCGCGATCGCGTGCCCTCGGCCGTCCGCTGCGAGGCGTTGTCATCGGTGGCGGGCAGCACGGAATCGACACCGTTGCAGCACTCGACGACGCCGGCGTCGGCGCGACGATCGTGCAGTACGCGGATCGTCTCCTTCCCTCCCTGCTGGACGAAGCTGCAGCAGACGTCCTGCGCGGCGCCCTCGAAGAACGGGGCATCGCTGTCCGCACTCGGACCAGGACGACGCGGCTCGATCCGGACGACTCGGGAGCCGTCACGGCGCTCGAGTTCCAGGACGGTACCTTCCAACGCGCCGACCTCGTCGTCTTCACCGTCGGCGTGCGACCTCGGGACGAACTCGCGCGCAATGCCGGACTCGACGTGCACCCGCAGGGAGGAGTGATCGTCGACGATCACTGCACGACATCGGATCCGCGCATCCTCGCGATCGGTGAGGCGGCCTGCGTCGACGGACGCTGCGTCGACGCCGCCGCTTCCGCATATGCCATGGCGGAGGTGGCGGCCGCGCGTCTGCTCGGGGGAGGGGAGCGCTTCGGCGGGCACCGACGAGACGTGCACCGCACCATCGCGGGCGTCGATCTCGCGTGCTTCGGCGAGCCGGCGACGCGCGACGCCGATCCCGACGCCGTCGAGGTCGTCACGCATCGCTCGCGAGGCACCGGTGTCTACCGAAAGTTCGTGCTCACCGACGATGCGCAGACGCTCCTCGGCGGAATTCTCATGGGCGATACGAGCGGTCTTGGCGTTCTTCGTCGGCTCGTCGGTGGACCGGCGCGTGGCGAGCTCGCTGCCGAACTGCGCCGGGCAGCGCATCCCGACGACTCCCGTGCGGTCTGCGTGCACATCGGCATGTCGTCGCAGGAGCTCCTGGCAGTGCTCCGCGCGGACGAGGTGTTCACGTTCAGCGCGGTCGGAGCCCGCTTCGGGCGGGACCCGGAGTGCGAGCGCTGCACCCTGGCTGTGGCACGCGCGCTCGCGGAACTGGCGACGGAGCGCTCTCCGCTCAGCACGCGCGGCGCACAGGAGGGGCTCGATTCGCACACGGGCCCGGTCCGATCGGAGGGGAGCCGAGTGCGGCTGTCGACGGTGACGGGGACGGAGCTCACGCCGGGGCATCTCGTCGACATCGGGCGTCTTGCGCAGGACCTGGGCCTGACGTTGCGGATCGTCGACTCCCGGATCGAACTGCAGGGCGTCTCCCACGACCAGCAGGCGCGGTTGCGGCATGGCCTCACCGCCGCGGGCCTCGCGTCCTCACCCCCTCTGCCGGCCGGAGCCGACCCGAACTCCGCGTCACCGACGCGGCGCGCACACGGCGCGGTATCGGCGGATCCGAGTTCATCCGAGTCCCCGCATCGCGGTGACGGCACGACGGTCGCGATCGGCTGGAGGGATCGGGGTCGGAGCGCCGATCCGCGGCGGGGCGTCTCCCTTCGCGCCGAGAATCCCGCGTGATGACCGGGCGTTCGGGGGCACGCCCGGTGCTCGCAGGATGCAGGATCATCATCTCGGCCCAGGCGAGGGCGGCAGGAGCATCTGCGGCCGGGAATCGTTCCGCCGGAGCGGATGAACTCGACCGCGCACTCGGCGCCGCGGGCGCGGACGTGATGCGCGTGGTGACATCCCGTCCGGTGGCCACCCCGACGGGCGTGCTGCACCGTGCGGTGCATCGCGTGGGGTCCGGGGGCGCCGACGCCGTGCTCTTCACCGCGTCGTCCGCGTCATGGATCGACGCGGCGACGAGGAGCGGCGCGCTCGAAGCGCATCGCCGTCGTGCCGAAGCGGGCCGGTTGCTCCTGGTCTCGGATGACGAGCGCGAGGCTCGCCGCCTTCAGGACGCCGGCCTGAACGCACGATACGTCGAGCGGGAGAGACCGACGGGTCTCGTCGGATGCGTCGTCGCACACTACGGAAGCGGTGCAGGATCGGTGCGCACCGATGCCGGAAGCCTCGAGGTGCGCAGCGGGGGCGTCGTGCTGGACGGGCGCTTCCTTCCGCTGTCCCGTGGCGCAGCGGACCTGATCGAGGCCCTGTTCCTCGCCCGCGGACGCGTGCTCTCGCGAAGGGAGCTCGGTCGTGAGCTTCCCGGCGGCGAGCGCAGCGGACGGGCGGTGGAGGTGGCCGTCGCCCGGTTGCGGGAGTCGTTGGGTGGCGTCGACCTGGTCCAGACCGTCGTCAAGCGGGGCTATCGCCTCGCCGTATCGGAGCCGTGAGCCGAGGGCATCGGTGGTAGGGGCGATCAACCGCGTCGGCGGTCACTCCGCCGGTGCGTCCGAGGGGACGGGGGCCGGCGTCTCCGCGGGTGTCTCGGTCGGAGCGGTGGTCGGCTCGACGGAGGGAGTGGGGGTGGGCTCCGGTTCGGGCGCGGTGACCTGGGCGTGCACGACCTGGCTGCCGATCGCTGCGACGACGATGAGGCTGCCGACGACGGCGGCGATCGTGTTGTCACGGACACGGCGGCGGATCTGCCCTTCGTGCCACTGGGTGCGTGCGGTGTGCAGTCGTGCGCGCTCCGCCGATGTGCGCGCCTGTGCGTTCTTGGAACCGCGTGCGGCCATGCCCTGCTCTCCCATCCGAACGCCGCTCCACGACGTCGCCTGAGAGCCTACCCGGATGTGGAGGTTCACCGAAGTGTCGGGGGCCGACGTTAGCCTGGAGGGATGACGTCCCCTGCTGCGCTGCTCTCCGGGCAGACGCCCCTCGCCGTGCGCATGCGTCCGGTGTCCCTCGCGGAGGTCGCGGGCCAGCGTCATCTGCTGCGTGCGGGATCGCCGATCGTCGCACTCGCCGACCCCGAAGCGACAGCCCCCGGGGCCGTGTCGATCATCCTGTGGGGACCGCCGGGAACCGGGAAGACGACTCTCGCTCAGGCCATCGCACGATCGTCCGGTCGGCGATTCGTCGAACTCTCCGCCATCACGGCGGGGGTGAAAGACGTGCGCGAGGTCATGCAGGAAGCCGTCACGCAGCGCGACCTCTACGGGCAGACGACCATCCTCTTCCTCGACGAGATCCACCGCTTCACCAAGGCGCAGCAGGATGCCCTTCTCCCCGGAGTCGAGAACGGCTGGGTGATCCTGATCGCCGCGACGACAGAGAACCCGTCGTTCTCCGTCATCTCACCGCTGCTCTCGCGTTCGCTGCTGTTGACGCTGCAGCCGCTCACCGACGACGACATCGGCCTCCTCGTCGATCGTGCGGTCACCGACCCCCGCGGTCTGAACGCATCCGTCGCTCTCAGCGACGAAGCGAGGTCGGCTCTGGTGCGGCTGGCCTCGGGTGACGCGCGGCGCGCCCTGACCGGGCTGGAGGCCGGCGCCGCGGTCGCACTGTCCCACGCGACGGCCGCGGACGCGGACGACGAGGGGAACGATGCGTCGGCGCCCGGTGCGTCGGTGCCCGGTGCGTCGGTGCCCGAGGTCTCGGCCGATGACATCTCGCAGGCGGTCGACAAGGCCCTGCTGCGTTACGACCGGCAAGGCGACGAGCATTACGACGTCATCAGCGCCTTCATCAAGTCGATCAGAGGGTCCGACCCCGATGCCGCGTTGCACTACCTCGCCCGCATGATCGAGGCAGGGGAGGACCCGCGCTTCATCGCCCGGCGCCTGGTGATCTCGGCATCGGAAGACGTCGGTCTCGCCGACCCGCAGGCCCTGGCCATCGCCGTGGCGGCTGCAGATGCCGTGGCGTTCATCGGCATGCCGGAAGGTCGCATCCCCCTTGCAGAAGCGACCGTCTACCTGGCCACCACCGCCAAATCGAACGCCGCGTACGTCGGGATCGACGCGGCGATCGCCGACATCCGCGCCGGCGGTTTCGGTCGGGTTCCGCTGCATCTCCGTGATGCGCACTACCCGGGCGCCAAGCGTCTGGGCCACGGCCGCGGCTACGTCTATTCGCACGATAGTGAGTTCGGCGTCGTGCCCCAGCAGTATCTGCCGGACGAACTCGACGGTCGGCACTACTACGAGCCCAAGAACCTCGGTGCGGAGCGCGACATCGGTGCGCGCCTCGAGCGGATCCGCCGCATCCTCGGAGACCGCTGACCCTGCGGATCCGGCGCGGAAAAGCGATCTGTTAGACTTGAGCGGCTCGAAACCGAGTTTTCGGGCATCTCCTCGTTCACACCACACCTTGCTGGCGCCCCGGCGTGCGCTCCAAGGCAGAACGCGGACGATACGTCCGTGAGTCGTGAAAGACGCGACCACGTCATCGGAAGGAAAACTTCGTGACCACGAAGTCCCAGGACCGCCGCAAGGTGCGTCTCAGCCGCGCCCTCGGCGTCGCTCTCACCCCGAAGGCCGCCCGCTACCTCGAGAAGCGTCCGTACGCTCCGGGTGAGCACGGCCGCACCAAGCGCAAGGCAGACAGCGACTACGCCGTCCGTCTGCGTGAGAAGCAGCGTCTTCGCGAGCAGTACGGCATCCGCGAGAAGCAGATGCGCAACACCTTCAACGAGGCTCGTCGTCAGGACGGCCTGACCGGTGAGAACCTGGTCGAGCTCCTCGAGATGCGTCTCGACGCTCTCGTCGTGCGTTCGGGCTTCGCCCGCACCACCGCACAGGCTCGCCAGCTCGTCGTGCACCGCCACATCCTGGTCGACGGCCAGCTCGTCGACCGCCCGTCGTTCCGCGTGAAGCCGGGTCAGCTCATCCACGTCAAGGCCAAGAGCGAGGGCACCGAGCCCTTCCAGGTGGCGGCAGCCGGCGGTCACGCCGAGGTCCTGCCCCCCGTTCCGGGCTACCTCGAGGTCGAGCTCGACAAGCTCCAGTCGCGTCTGGTTCGTCGTCCGAAGCGCGCCGAGGTCCCCGTGACCTGTGAAGTGCAGCTCGTCGTCGAGTACTACGCGGCTCGCTGATCCAGCGATCGAGCAATCAGGCAGGAGGCGTCGGGATTCCCGACGCCTCCTGTCGTTTCCGCATACGATGGTGACACCGCGCCTTCGCGGGTCAAGGGCAAGGATGACGACATGAAGAACGTGCTGTGGTTCCTGATCGGTGTGATCGGCGGCTTCGTCGCGGCTCACTTCATGAACAAGGACCCGCGCGGTCATGACATCCTCGCCGAGGTCGACGCCCGGATCAACGGGTTCACCGCGATCCTCAGCGACGCCTACCGCGAGCAGGAGGCACGGCTCACGGAGCCGGGCGACAACTGAACCACCGCAGCGGCGCCTCGGCGCGGCATCTTCACGCAAGGACACCCGGAACCTTATGAAAACTGCGGAAATCGCGCAGCGCTATCTCGACTTCTTCGAGAAGAACGACCACCTCATCGTCCCCTCGGCCTCCCTGGTCAGTGACGACCCGTCCCTGCTGTTCACGGTCGCCGGAATGGTGCCGATGATCCCGTACCTCACAGGTGTCGTCCCTGCTCCGCACTCGCGTATCGCCGACGTGCAGAAGTGCATCCGCACGAACGACATCGAAGAGGTCGGCCGCACTGCCCGTCATGGCACGTTCTTCCAGATGCTCGGCAACTGGTCGTTCGGCGACTACTTCAAGGAAGGCGCGATCCGCTATGCCTGGGAGCTGTTGACGAGCTCCGAGTCCGACGGCGGTCTCGGCTTCGACGAGAAGGACCTGTGGGTCACCGTCTACGAGACCGACGACGAGGCCGAGGCGATCTGGCGCGACATCATCGGGCTCAAGCCGGAGCGCATCCAGCGCCTGGGCCGGGCGGACAACTACTGGAACACCGGCCAGCCCGGACCGGGTGGTCCCGACTCGGAGATCTTCTTCGATCGCGGTCCCGCCTACGGCAAGGACGGCGGCCCGGCTGTCGACGACTCGCGGTTCCTGGAGATCTGGAACCTCGTGTTCATGCAGGACTTCATCGAGAACATCCGCAGCAAGACGGAGTTCGACATCGTCGGCGAGCTGCCGATGAAGAACATCGACACCGGCATGGGCCTCGAACGCGTCGCCTTCCTCAAGCAGGGTGTCGACAACATGTACGAGTCCGATCAGGTGCGGCCGGTGCTGGACCGTGCGGTCGAGCTCTCCGGACGGCCCTACGGCGCGCAGCACGAGGACGACGTGCGGTTCCGTGTCGTCGCGGACCACGTGCGCTCCTCGCTCATGCTCCTCTCCGACGGCGTGCGTCCGTCCAACGAGGGACGCGGGTACATCCTGCGCCGTCTGATGCGTCGCACGGTCCGCTCGATGCGCCTGCTCGGTGTCGACGAGCCGGTGTTCCCCGAGCTGTTCGCCGCATCCCGCGATGTGATGAAGACCACCTATCCGGAACTCGAGAGGGACTGGTCTGTGCTCTCGGCATCGGCGTTCGCCGAGGAGGAGACCTTCCGTCGCACCCTCGTCGCCGGGTCGACGATCCTCGACCTGGCTCTGGACGAGACCAGGAAGGGCGGCGGGAAGACCCTGAGCGGTCCCGAGGCCTTCCTGCTGCACGACACCTACGGCTTCCCGATCGACCTCACGCTCGAGGTCGCCGAGGAAGCAGGACTCGACGTCGATCGTGCCGCTTTCGACAACCTCATGCAGGAGCAGCGCCAGCGCGCGAAGGACGACGCCCGCAATCGCAAGCGTCAGCTCGCCGACGTGTCCGTCTATCGCGAACTGCGCGCGCTGGGAGAGACCGGATTCGACGGCTACACCGCGCTCGAGGTCGAATCCCGTGTGCTCGGTCTCCTCGTCGACGGTGTCCCCGTGCGCAGCGCCGCCGAGGGCCAGATCGCCGAGGTCGTGCTCGCCGAGACGACGCTCTACGCGGAGTCAGGTGGGCAGGTGGCCGACAAGGGCACGATCGTGGGCCCGGGATACACGCTCGAGGTGCTCGATGTGCAGAAGCCGGTTCCCGGTCTGATCAGTCACACGGTCGAGGTCACGCGCGGCAGCGTCGCCGTCGACGACATCGCGACCACGGTGGTGGACGCGGCGAACCGTCGTGCCGCCCGCCAGGCGCACTCGGCCACCCACCTCGTGCATGCTGCTCTGCGCGACACGCTCGGTCCGACCGCGACGCAGGCGGGCTCGTTGAACCGTGCCGGCTACATGCGCTTCGACTTCGCCTGGTCGCAGGCGCTCTCGACGGATACGCGGAGCGAGATCGAGGAGATCACGAACCGTGCAGTGCAGGACGCCCTGGAGGTGACGACGCGCATCGTCTCCCTCGACGAGGCGAAGGAAGCCGGAGCCATGGCTCTGTTCGGCGAGAAGTACGGCGACGTCGTGCGAATGGTCGACATCGGCGGCCCCTGGTCGCGCGAACTCTGTGCCGGCACGCACGTCAGCACGAGTGCCGAGATCGGTCTGGTGAGCCTGGTCGGAGAGTCCTCCGTCGGAGCATCCAATCGTCGCATCGAGGCTCTCGTCGGTGCCGATGCCTTCCGGGAGCTCGCTGCGGAGCGGGCGATCGTCTCGCAGCTGACCAGTTCCCTGAAGACGCCGCGCGAACAGCTTCCGGAGCGGATCGCCGACCTCGCCGCGAGTCTGAAGGCGGCGGAGAAGCGCATCGCGCAGTTCGAGGCCAAGGAGAGGGCGGGGCAGGTTCCCGCCATCGTCGAGGCCGCGACCCGCGCTGGAGCGTTCCGCCTGGCTGCCCAGAACCTGGGCGAGGTGGCGTCCGCGGACGATGTGCGCGATCTCGTGAACGGCGTGCGCGATCGGCTCGGTTCCGATGCCGCGGTCGTGGCATTGGGAGCTGTGGTCAACGGTCGTCCGGTCGTGGTCGTCGCCACCAACGATGCCGCTCGGTCTGCGGGCGCGAAGGCCGGCGCGTTGGCGAAACGCGCTGCCGGTGTGCTCGGCGGCGGCGGCGGCGGTCGTGACGACGTCGCGCAGGGCGGTGGCGCGGATGCCGCGGCTCTTCCCGCGGCGCTCGAGGCCATCTCACAGGAGCTGCACGCCGCGTGAGCGGGTTCCGCCGCGGCGTGCGGCTCGGCATCGACGTCGGCAGGGCGAGGGTCGGTGTCGCGCGCTGCGATCCCGATGGCATGCTCGCCGTCCCGGTCGAGACGGTCCCTCGGGACGACGCATCGATCGACCGCCTCGTGCAGATCGCAGGGGAGTACGACCCGTTGGAGTTCGTGGTCGGCCTCCCGGTGAACATGCAGGGTGCCGACACGCCGTCGACCACGGATGCGCGAGAGTTCGCCGCTGCGCTTCAGGTGCGCAGCGGGATCCCCGTGCGCCTCGTGGACGAGCGCCTCAGCACCGTGAGCGCGCACGCCGCTTTGCGCAGTTCCGGGAGATCTCAGAAGAACTCTCGTAGCATTGTGGATCAGGTCGCCGCCGTGGTGCTTCTGCAGCAGGCGATCGACATGGAGAAGAGCACCGGAAACCCGGCCGGCGCCACCATCTCGCCTGACGAGGAGCACGCCTGACGATGTCTGAACGTGACAGCGCCACCCCCCGGCACGATCCTGATTCCCGCCTGGGGGATCTGTTCGAGAATCTGCCGGACCCGACGCAGCAGATCCCGACCGTCGACAACAGTGCTCCGGCGCCCGGTTCGCGCCGCGCCGCCCGAGAGGCAGCCGCCGGAGAGGGAACCGCGACTCCGGTGGGAGGCACGGCCCGCACGCCGGCCGAGCCGTCCCCTGTGCCGGTACGTGGGTCCGCGGACGATGCCGTCACCGCGGATGCGGCGCCGTCGCCGACGCCCGTTCGCGCTTCGGCCGACGCCGCAGAGACTCCCACGCGTGCTCTCCCGCAGGCGGTGCCCGCGGCGGGCACCGGTCGTACCTCGGCAGCGGCCGAAACGCCCGAACCGGTGATCGGCGGCGGGCTCGACGATCTGTTCGCCCCGCACGACGACCATGTTCCCGCGGCGCCGAAGAAGAAGCGCCGCAAGGGCTGCCTGATCGCGCTGATCATCGTGCTCGCCGTGCTCGGCGGCATCGCGGCGGGTGGCGCCTGGGCCTGGAACACCTACGGCGACAAGATCAGCGATGCCATGGGCTGGGGCGAGTCGAAGGACTGGGAGCCCGGTCTCGCGAACGGCGAAGCCCTCGTCACGATCAAGCAGGGCGACACCGGGGGGCCGGTGTCGACGGCGCTCTATGAGGCCGGCGTCACGAAGACCGAGGACGTGTTCTACGACTACATCGTCGAAGAGAACCTCGCGGTCACGTTCTATCCGGGCGTCTACCGCCTGCAGAAGAAGATGACGGCAGAGGCCGCCCTCGCCGCGCTCAAGGACGACGCGAACAAGATGGCGAATGCCGTCTCGGTCTCCGAGGGAGGCACGATCGTCTCCTCGTTGCCCGGCATGGCCGAGACTCTCGGGCTTCCGCTCGCCGACTTCGAGGCTGCGGTCCAGGACCCCTCGGCCTACGGCGTGGACGCGCCGAGCCTGGAGGGCTGGCTGTTCCCCGCAGTGTACGAATTCGATCCCGGGGTCACCGCACCTCAGGTGATCCAGCGGATGGTCGACCGCACCAGAGAGTCGCTCGACGCGGCAGGTGTGCCGGCGGCCGATGCCGAACGGATCCTGACGATCGCCTCGATCATCCAGCGCGAGGGCCGTCTCGACGACTTCGCGAAGGTGTCCCGCGTCATTCAGAACCGTCTCGACATCGACATGAAGCTGCAGATGGATTCGACCGCCCAGTACGGCTACGGGTCGCTGCACGAAGGCGTCGTGTCGAGCTCGAAGGAAGCGCTCGAGGACGACAACGAGTGGAACACCTACGTGCGCACCGGCCTGCCGGCGACACCGATCGCCAGCCCGAGCGACGCGGCCATCAAGGCGGCGATGCAGCCTGCTGACGGCCCGTGGCTGTACTTCGTCACGATCAACCTCGCCACGGGAGAGACGCAGTTCTCCGAGACCATGGCGGAGCACGAGCAGGGAATCGAGAAGTGGCGTGAGTGGTGCCGTGCGAACCCCGACGGGGGCTGCTGAGACGGTGACGCGCTCACGGTTGGCGGTCTGGGGCGATCCGATCGCGCACTCCAAGTCCCCGGAGCTGCATGCGGCCGCCTACCGTGTGCTCGGCCTGGACTGGGAGTACGGACGGCGTCGGGTCTCGGCGGAGGGATTCGCCTCGGCGATCGCCGAACTGGACGACACCTGGCGTGGTCTCTCCCTCACGATGCCGTTGAAAGAAGAGGCGTTCCGCGCGGCGGCGACACGGGATCGTCACGCGCAGCTCACGGGCGCCGTCAACACGCTCCTCCTGGGAGACGAGCCGGCCGGGTTCAACACCGATGTCGGAGGGATCGTCGATGCCCTCGCCGAGGCGCACATCGCCGAGACCGAACGGGTCCGGATACTCGGGGCCGGGGCCACCGCGGCGTCGGCTCTCGTCGCCGCAGCCGAGATCGGGGCCGCGCGCGTCGACGTGCGTGCTCGGCGCGCTGCTGCCGCGGCGGCGCTGGTGGATCTCGGGGAGCGGCTCGGCCTCGTCGTGGAGGTACGCGCGTTCGATGCGCCTGCTCCGGCCGTCGAGCTGACCGTGGCCACGCTGCCCAGCGGCACGGCTCTCCCCGCGGAGATCGCCTCGGTGCTGTCGTCGAGTGGCGGGTCGCTCTTCGACGCCGCCTACGCCCCGTGGCCGTCAGCTCTCGCGATGACCTGGAGCGAGGGCCCGGCCATCTCCGGACTCGGCATGCTGCTGCATCAGGCCGTGCGCCAGATCCGTATCTTCCGGCACGGCGATCCGACGATGGAGCTCCGCGACGAGGCCGCGGTGATCACCGCGATGCGCGCCGCGCTCTGACCGAACCGCTCGCTCGACGAAACGCGGCGCTGCGGGGGTGCGAACCCGTGGGAGACTGGAGCAATGCTCCGCGTGCTCACGGCCGGCGAATCGCACGGCCCAGAACTCATCGCCGTCATGGAGGGTCTTCCCTCCGGCGTCCCTGTGTCCTCCGAGGCCATCCAGGCCGACCTCGCCCGTCGCAAGTTGGGCTATGGCCGCGGCTCGCGGATGAAGTTCGAGCAGGATGAGCTGACGATCTCCGGCGGTGTGCGCCACGGCCGGAGCCTCGGCAGTCCGATCGCGCTGCGCATCGGCAACACCGAATGGCCCAAGTGGATCGAGGTCATGAACCCCGAGCCCGTCGAGCTCACGGACAAGTCTCGCGGACGCAGCGCGCCTCTCACCCGTCCGCGTCCAGGGCACGCCGATCTGGTGGGCATGCAGAAATACGACTTCGACGAGGCGCGTCCGATCCTCGAGCGTGCGAGCGCCCGCGAGACGGCCGCTCGTGTCGCGTTGGGAGCGATCGCCCGCTCCTTCCTCGGTGAGCTCGGGGTCCGTCTCGTCAGCCACACGTTGTCGATCGGCCCGGTGCGCGTACCCGAGGGTTCTGCGCTGCCCACGCCGGATGACGTCGAGGCGCTGGACGCCGATCCGCTCCGGTGCTTCGACGCGGCGACCTCCGCGCTGATGGTGGCCGAGGTCGACGACGCCAAGAAGGACGGCGACACGCTCGGCGGGATCGTCGAGGTCCTCGCGTACGGGCTGCCTCCGGGACTCGGCTCCCACGTGCACTGGGACCGACGCCTCGACGCGCGTCTGGCCCAGGCCCTGATGAGCATCCAGGCGATCAAGGGTGTCGAGGTCGGCGACGGCTTCGAGACCACCCGTCGTCGCGGCTCGGCCGCGCACGACGAGCTCTTCGCGACCGCCGACGGCATCACGCGCGGATCCGACCGTGCCGGCGGCACCGAGGGCGGCATGTCGACGGGCACCGTCCTGCGCGTGCGTGCCGGTATGAAGCCGATCGCGACGGTGCCGCACGCGCTGCGGACGATCGACATCGCGACAGGAGACGACGCCACCGCCCACCACCAGCGCTCCGACGTGTGCGCGGTACCAGCCGCCGGTGTGGTCGCCGAGGCGATGGTCGCGGTCGAGCTCGCGAACGCCGTGCTGGAGAAGTTCGGCGGCGACAGCATCCGGGAGACGCGACGGAACCTCGACGGGTACCTGGCGGGCATCCCTGCCGAGCTGCGCACGACCCCCGCGTCCGAGGCGGCGCTCATCGCGCATGACGAGCGGGGCTGATCCGCTGACGCTGGTGCTGGTCGGCCCGATGGCCGCCGGCAAGACCAGCGTCGGCAGACGCGTCGCCCGTCGGCTCGGCGTCGCGTTCATCGACACCGACAAGCGCATCGTGGCCGCTCACGGACCCATCGCCGGCATCTTCGAGGCCCACGGCGAGGCGCACTTCCGTGCCCTCGAGCGGGCGGCGGTGGCAGAGGCCCTCGCCGAGGGCGGGGTGATCTCCCTCGGTGGCGGGGCGGTGACGGAAGCGGCGACCCGGGAGCTGCTGGCAGAGCACCCGGTCGTGTTCCTGACAGTGAGCCCCGACGCGGTGGCCGACCGGCTCCGTGGGAGCAATCGTCCGCTGCTGGCGGGGGAGGACCCCCTGGAGCGCTGGAAGAAGATCTTCGAGGAACGTCGGGGGTGGTACGCCGAGGTGTCATCGGCGACCTTCGACACCTCACGTCGTCCGATGCAGAAGATCGCGGACGAGATCGTGGCATGGAGGAGAGAGCAGCGATGAGCACGACGACCATCAGCGTCACCGGTAGCGACGCCTACGACATCACGATCGGGCGGGGGATCCTCGAACAGGTCTCGGCTGCGCTGGCTCCGGGGGTGCGCAAGATCCTGGTCGTGCACCCCCCGACGCTGGCCGCCCGGGCCGCCGAGCTGCGCGATCGCCTGCTCGCCGACACCTCGGACGGGCCGCGTGAGGTGCTGCTCGCCGAGATCCCGGATGCGGAGCAGGGCAAGCGCATCGAGGTCGCGGCCTTCTGCTGGCAGGTGATGGGGCAGGCCGACTTCACGCGCAGTGACGCCGTCATCGGCTACGGCGGCGGCTCGGTCACCGATCTCGCCGGCTTCGTGGCGGCGACGTGGCTGCGCGGTGTGCAGCTGATCCAGGTGCCGACCACGGTCCTCGGCCTCGTCGACGCGGCGGTCGGCGGCAAGACCGGGGTGAACACCGCGGAGGGCAAGAACCTCGTCGGTGCTTTCTGGGCACCGCGCGCCGTCGTGGGCGACCTCGACGAGCTCGCGAGCCTCAGCCCGAACGAGGCGACCGCCGGTTTCGCCGAGGTGGTGAAGGCCGGATTCATCTGGGCGCCGGAGATCCTCGACATCGTCCAGGCGGATCCCGCTCGTGCCGTTGACCCCACGACGGACGAGTTCCGGCGTGCCATCGAACTCGCGATCGCGATGAAAGCCGAGGTCGTCTCGGACGACTTCCGGGAGGCGGGCCTACGGGAGATCCTCAACTACGGCCACACCCTCGGACACGCTATCGAGCACGCAGAGCGATACCGCTGGCGTCACGGCGCCGCGATCTCGGTCGGCATGCTGTACGCGGCCGAGCTCTCGCGTCTCGCCGGACGCCTCTCCGACGCCGCGGCCGAGCGTCATCGCACCATCCTCGAGTCGCTGGGGCTTCCGACTTCGTACCGCGCAGGAGCCTGGCCGCAGCTGCTCGCCACGATGCAGCGCGACAAGAAGAGCCGCGGCGGAATGCTGCGCTTCATCCTCCTCGACGACATCGCGAAGCCGACGGTGCTGCAGGCCCCGGACGAATCGCTGATGTTCGCCGCCTACCAGGAGGTCGGCGCGTGAGTCGGCGCATCCTCCTGGTCAATGGACCCAACCTGAACCTGCTCGGTTCGCGCGAACCCGAGGTGTACGGCACGGCCACGCTCGCCGACGTGGAGCGCATCACCATCGCCGCCGCCGCAGAACACGGCTTCGAGGTGCGTGCGGTGCAGAGCAACCACGAGGGGGTGCTGATCGACGCGATCCACGCCGCCCGTGAGGACTGCGCCGCGATCGTGATCAATCCCGGCGGACTCACGCACACGTCGGTGGTGCTGCGCGACGCTCTCACCGGAGTCTCGCTGCCGTTCGCCGAGGTGCACATCTCCGATGTGTACGCCCGGGAGGAATTCCGGCACCGCTCCTACCTCGACGACGTCGCGGCCGTGCGCGTCGTCGGACGCGGTGTCGACGGCTACGCGGATGCCGTGCGGCAGCTCGCAGCACTCATCCCTTAGAATCGACTGTCGGTCTCGTCCGACCCCGCAGACTCACGAACGGAACTCGCAGCGCATGGCATCTACCGCAGACATCAAGAACGGCGTCGTCCTCAGCATCGACGGGCAGCTCTGGAGCGTCATCGAGTTCCAGCACGTCAAGCCCGGCAAGGGTGGCGCCTTCGTGCGCACCAAGCTGAAGAACGTCGTCTCGGGCAAGGTCGTCGACCGTACGTACAACGCCGGCGCCAAGATCGAGATCGAGAACGTCGATCGCCGCGACTACACGTACCTGTACACCGATGGCGACGGTTACGTCTTCATGGACCAGACCGACTTCGACCAGATCACGGTCGGCGCCGCGACGGTCGGCGACGCGAAGAATTTCCTGCTCGAGAACCAGGCCGTCACGATCGCCCTGAACAACGGCAACCCGCTCTACATCGACCTCCCGGCGTCCGTGGTCCTCGAGATCACCTACACGGAGCCCGGCCTGCAGGGCGACCGCTCGTCGGCCGGCACCAAGCCCGCCACGCTCGAGACCGGCTATGAGATCCAGGTGCCGCTCTTCGTCGAGGCCGGCACCAAGGTCAAGGTCGACACCCGCACGGGTGACTACCTCGGCCGCGAGAAGTAAGGCGTGAGCGCCCGGACGAAGGCGCGCAAGCGCGCTCTCGACATCCTGTTCTCCGCCGATGTGCGCGGGGACGACCTCGCGGTCACGCTGGCCGCCGAGGCGAAGCGCGCCGCGAGCGAGCCCGCCCGCGAGGCGTCCTGGCTCTACGCCCGCGAGATCGTCGACGGCATCATCGACTCGCGCGATGAGATCGACGAGCAGATCACGACGCACAGCCGCGACTGGAAGCTGGAGCGGATGCCCGCGGTCGACCGCGCGCTGCTCCGGATCGGCGTGTGGGAGATCCTCTACAACGACGACGTTCCGACGGCTGTCGCGATCGATGAGGCCGTGGAACTCGCCAAGGAGTTCTCGACCGATGACTCCGGCGCCTTCGTGCACGGCGTCCTCGCGCGAGTCGCCCGCGCCGCCTGATCCGTCCGACGGGGAGGCACTGTCGGCGGTGTCGGAGAGGATGGGGGCATGCCCCTGCCGAACGACCCGTCCCGTCCCGATGGCGCGTCATCCGCAGACTGGCGTTCGATCCTCGGAGCGCCGCGCGAAGATGCGGTGACGCAGCTCGCGCTCGGGGTCGAGCTCCGCGTGCGCGACGGTCGCGGAGCGAACCCCTGGGCCTCCCGCCCGCAGCGGACCGCTACTGCGCGCGACGTCGCCAAGCGCACGGGGGAGATCCTGCTCGGCATCCGTCCGCTCGAGAAGAGCGCGGCGACCGGTGCCTGGGTGCAGGGGGCGGCAACCTGGGACGCGGTGAGACGTTCCCCGACGCAGTACGGACGCGACCGCTCCCGATGGTTCGCCGATCTGCTCAGCATCGCGCGCGACACGCTGCTGTCCGGCACGGCGGGCGACTGGCTGGTCGCCGATCTGATCGAGTCCGGCCTGCTGTGGGGGCATCTGCGCGCGGCGGCCGACGTCGACGTCCCGCTGATCGCCACGCAGAAGAGCACGACCGTCGTTCTCGCTGATCGCGCCACGATCGGCGCGACGGTCGGCCGTGACGACGCGGGCGGACTCCTCGTGCGCCCTGACATCACGATCGACGGCCGCGATGCAGACCCCGCCGACGTGCAGACGATCGGGCACAGAGGGCTCTACGAGGTCGCTCAACACGGCACGAAGCTGCGCGTGACGCTCGCCGAGGCACCGATCGCCGAGCCGGTGCACGCACTGCTCGCCGCAAGGACGGGGCTCGAGGTGCCCGCGCGTGACGAAGCCGCGTTCTTCCGTGACGCCTACCCGCTGCTTGCCCGGCGGGTCGAGGTGCGTCCGGTCGGTCGCGTCGAGCTGCCGGTGCTGCCCGCACCCCGACCGGTGCTCGAACTGTCGTTCCTGCGCGGCGACACGGTGAAGTACACGTTCGAATGGGACTATCGCGGGTTCGGGCGCGTCCCGTTCGCTCCCGGAGGAGACGCCGTGCGCGACGCGGTCGCGGAGGAGATGCTCCGAGACGCGCTCCAGGCCGTCTGGATGGAGCAGCTGGGCGAAGAACTCACTTCGGCGGGTTCCTTCCACGACGTCGCCGCCGCCGAGTTCGTCACTCGCATGGTGCCGGCGCTCGAGGCAGAGGGCGTCATGGTCTCCGTATCCGGTCGTCGCAAGAGCTATCACGAGCTCACGGGCGAGCCGCAGATCACCGTATCCACCGTCGAGAGCAGCGACCCCGACTGGTTCGACCTGGGAGTCCTGGTAAAGATCGACGGGCGCACCATCCCGTTCGAACCGCTGTTCACGGCGCTCAGCAAGGGCCGCAAGAAGCTCCTCCTCGTGGATGGCAGCTACTTCTCCCTGAACCATCGAGCGCTCGATCGTCTCCGGGAGCTCATCGACGAGTCCGGCGACCTCGACGAGTGGGAGACCGGTCCACGGATCAGCCGCTACCAGACCGACCTCTGGGAGGAGTTCGAGGACCTCGCCGATGAAGCCGTTCCCGCCGTCGCATGGCGGGCGATCGCCGACGGACTCCGCCGCGCCACCTCGGTGCCCCCAGTCGCTGTGCCGTCGGGCATCACGGCCGAGCTCCGTCCCTATCAGAAGGAGGGTCTCGACTGGCTCGCCTTCCTGTGGAGCCATCGCCTGGGAGGCATCCTCGCCGACGACATGGGACTCGGAAAGACGCTCCAGCTTCTGGCGCTCATCGTGCACGCTCGCGAATCAGGGGAGAAGCGTCCTTTCCTCGCGATCGTCCCCACGTCGGTGCTCGCCACGTGGCGCAGCGAGGCTGAGCGCTTCGCTCCCGCGCTCCGTGTGATGCTCCGGGGGAGCACCCAGGGGCCACCGCTCGATGGCAGCCTCCGAGAGGTCGACCTCGTCATCACCACCTATGCCGTCGCCCGTCTGGATGAGATCGAGTACGCCGCTGTCGAGTGGGCGGGACTCATCCTCGACGAGGCGCAGTTCGTGAAGAACCCGGCGACCAAGCTGCATCGTGCTGTGGCCTCGTTCCGTGCGGACGTGACGTTCGCGGTCACCGGCACCCCGATGGAGAACAGCCTCAGCGAGCTGTGGGCGCTGCTGAAGCTCACCGCTCCCGGCCTGTTCGCCTCTGCGCGGAAGTTCCGCGAACACTACATCCAGCCGATCGAGCAGGGAAAGGTCCCGGAGAACGAGGAGGGCGGCGCCTATCGGCAGCGACGCCTCGAGCAGCTGCGGCGGCGCATCCGGCCCCTGCTGCTGCGACGGACGAAGGAGCTCGTGGCCCCCGACCTCCCGGCGAAGCAGGAGCAGATCCTCGAGGTCGGGCTCAGCTCGTCTCATCGCGCGCTCTACGACGTGGTCCTGCAGCGCGAACGGCAGAAGGTTCTCGGACTGCTGGAAGACCTCGATCGCAACCGCTTCATCGTCTTCCGCTCGCTCACACTGATGCGCATGCTCAGCCTGGCCCCCGGGCTCATCGACCCCGAAGATGCGAAGATCGGTTCGCGCAAGCTCGACGTGCTGATCGAGCGGGTGATCGAGCTCCAGGCGGAGGGCCATCGGGCGCTCGTGTTCAGCCAGTTCACCTCGTTCCTCGACCTGGCTGCGGCGCGCCTCGATGCCGCCGGCATTCCTTATGCGCATCTCGACGGGTCGACACGTCACCGGCAGAAGGTCGTCGAGAGCTTCACCTCGGGGGAGCAGCCGGTGTTCCTCATCAGCTTGAAGGCCGGCGGCTTCGGCCTCACGTTGACCGAGGCCGATTACGTCTTCCTGCTCGATCCGTGGTGGAACCCCGCAGCCGAGGCGCAGGCCGTCGATCGCACACACCGCATCGGTCAGGACAGCCAGGTGTTCGTGTACCGCATGATCTCCACCGGCACGATCGAGGAGAAGGTGCTCGACCTGCAACGCCGCAAGGCCCGGTTGTTCACCGCCGTGCTCGACGACGAGGCGCTGTTCGCGCAATCGCTCTCCGCCGACGACATCCGCGGGCTGTTCGAGGGCTGAGCGGAATACTCACGGCCGGGTCGACCGGGCGTTCAGGGAGCCGTCGGTAGAATCGTACGGTTCACTTTCGGGAGGAATGCAATGCGGATCACGGGACTCGGCCACGCCGGGATGTTCATCGAGACGGTCGGCGGGAACATCATCTGCGACCCGGTCCTCGGACCGTCGTTCTACGGATCCTGGTTCCCGTTCCCCGACAACCGAGGCCTGGACTGGGAGCGTTTCGGGCGTGAAGCAGATTTCCTCTGGATCTCGCACCGGCACCGTGACCACTTCGACCCGCGGCTCCTCGAACGCTACATCCGCAAGGACATCGAGGTGCTGCTCCCGGAGTACCCGACCGATGACCTCGAGAAGGACATCCGGGCCCTCGGCTACACGAACATCACGTACGCCCCGGCCGGGCAGGTGATCCAGCGCGGCGAGCTCAAGATGATGATCACGCCGCTGCGAGCCCCCAGCGACGGTCCGATCGGCGACTCCTCGCTGAGCGTCGACGACGGCACCGGCTCGATGCTGAACCAGAACGACTCCCACCCGCTCGATCTCGAGAAGCTGCTCGATTTCGGCAAGCCCGACGCGTACTTCACTCAGGTGTCCGGCGCGATCTGGTGGCCCATGGTCTACGACCTGCCTCTCGATGCCAAGCAGAACTTCGCCCGTCTCAAGCGCGAAGCGCAGAACAAGCGCGCCATGTACTACATCGAGAAGGTCGACGCTCCGCACGTCTTCCCGATGGCGGGCCCGCCCATGTTCCTGCGTGACGACCTGTTCGACTTCAACGGCCTCGGTAAGAACGGCGAGTCGATCTTCACCGACCAGAAGCAGTTCCTCGCGCACATGAAGGAGCTGGCGCCGCAGTACGACGGGCAGCTCTTCATCCCCGGCACGGTCGTCACGGTCGAGGACGGATCCGTCACGAGCGAGCAGACGCTCTACACCGAGGCCGAGATCGCCCACATCTTCGATGAGAAGTGGGACTACCTCGAGGAGCAGCGGGCGAGCCGACAGCAGGAGATCCGCGACGAGGAGGCTTCTCGTGCCGCGATCATCCCGCCCGCCGAGATGCTCGAGGCGATCAAGAACTGGTGGGAGCCGCTGCTGAAGAAGTCCCGCACGATCCGACTCGGCGTCGGCGGGTGCGTGCGCTTCCGCATCGGCGAGCTCGACATGGTGGTCGACTTCCCCCGCGCGAAGGTCCGGGAGTACGCCGGGGAGGAGTGCATCTACTGGTACACCATCCCCGCAGACCTGGTCTCGACGAACATCGTCGATCACGAGATCGACTGGTCGAACTCGATCTTCCTCTCGATGCAGTTCTCCGTGGGGCGCAGCGGCAAGTTCAACGAGTTCCTCACCACGTTCCTCAAGTGCCTCTCCGTGGATCGGATCGAGTACGTCGAGAACTGGTACCAGGAGCAGACCGACCAG
The DNA here is from genome assembly GCF_004794435.1 of Microbacterium sp. K27. Taxonomy (NCBI): domain Bacteria; kingdom Bacillati; phylum Actinomycetota; class Actinomycetes; order Micrococcales; family Microbacteriaceae; genus Microbacterium; species Microbacterium sp. K27. The sequence continues at coordinate 292,131 of NZ_SSDK01000041.1, read as the reverse complement.
ACCGAGGATGCCGAGATCGGCGACTGGGTCGTGCAGCGCCGGTGCCCGCACCTGCGTGCCGACCTCACCCGCACGGGCACGGTCGACGAGGACGGCATCCTCACGTGCAGCATGCACGACTGGAAGTGGGACCTGAAGACGGGGCGCTGTCTGTCGACCGCCGGTCACCCGATCCGTTCCTCCAAGATCGATGAGGTCACCGATCCCGTGCTACAGGAGGCCAGCTGATCCGCCGGAGTCCCCGCGCTCCGATAGACTGACATCACAAGCAACCTTTAACACCGTCCTGTGAGGCGGAGAAGGGAGCGGCCGATGAGCATGCGCACCGTGCTGCACGAAGCCGACATCTCACGAGCGCTGACCCGTATCGCGCACGAGATCCTCGAGTCCAATCGAGGAGCCGAGAATCTGGTCCTGCTGGGCATCCCGACCCGCGGTGTGACCCTCGCCCATCGCCTCGGGCTGCTGATCAGCGAGATCGCGCAGCAGTCCGTCCCGGTCGGCGCTCTCGACGTCACGCTCTTCCGCGACGACCTCGCCCAGCACCCGACACGCTCCCCGCAACCCACCGAGATCCCGGTCGGCGGCATCGACGGCAAGACCGTCGTGCTCATCGACGATGTGCTCTTCTCCGGTCGCAGCATCCGGGCAGCGTTGGACGCGATCCAGTCGATCGGGCGCCCCTCGGTCGTGCGCCTCGCGATCCTCGTCGACCGCGGGCACCGTGAGCTCCCGATCCGTCCCGATTTCGTCGGCAAGAACATCCCCTCCGCCCGCACCGAGCGGGTCAACGTGCGCCTCTTCGAGAACGACGGTGCGGAGGAGGTGACGATCGGCGAATGAGACACCTCCTCGACACCCGCACCCTCGACAGGGCCACCGCCCTGCGCATCCTCGACGTCGCCGAAGACATGTCCGACACGCAGTCGCGTGAGGTCAAGAAGCTTCCGACGCTGCGTGGCAAGACCGTCGTGAACCTCTTCTTCGAGGATTCGACGCGCACGCGCATCTCGTTCGAGGCGGCAGCCAAACGCCTCTCCGCCGATGTGATCAACTTCGCGGCGAAGGGATCCAGCGTCTCCAAGGGCGAGAGCCTGAAGGACACGGCGCAGACCCTGGAGGCGATCGGTGCTGACGCGGTCGTGGTCCGGCACCCGGGTTCCGGCGCGCCGCAGACGCTCGCCACCAGCGGTTGGATCTCGGCCGGTGTCGTGAACGCCGGCGACGGCACCCACGAGCACCCGACGCAGGCGCTGCTCGACGCCTTCACGATCCGCAAGCGCCGGTTCGGCGCCGACAGTCGCGGTCGTGACCTGAGCGGTCTGCGCGTGGTGATCGTCGGTGACGTGCTGCATTCTCGGGTCGCGCGCTCCAACGTCTGGCTGCTCACCACGCTCGGCGCCGATGTCACGCTCGTCTCGCCGCCCACGCTGGTTCCGCAGAACGTGTCGCTCTGGCCGGTGCGGGTGGTCTACGACCTCGATGAGGCGTTGGCGGAAGAGCCGGACGCGGTGATGATGCTGCGCATCCAGCTGGAACGGATGAATGCCGCGTATTTCCCGACTGAGCGGGAGTATTCCCGACGCTGGGGCCTGGACGCACGGCGTGTGGCCGGTCTTCCGACAGGTAGCATTGTCATGCACCCCGGACCCATGAACCGGGGACTGGAGATCTCCTCGGAAGCTGCCGATTCCCCCCGCTCGACGGTGCTGGAACAGGTCACGAACGGGGTATCCGTCCGCATGGCGGTGCTGTACCTGCTGCTGGCAGGAGAACGAGACGACGAACGAGGGGGAGACCTGTGAGCGAGACCCTCGTCATCACCGGTGCACGACTGCTCGGTGCCGAGAGCGCCGACATCATCATCGAGGACGGCCGGATCGCCGAGATCGGGAGCGGACTGCAGCGCTCGGGTGCTCGGGTCATCGACGCAGCGGGTCTCGTCGCCCTGCCCGGACTGGTCGACCTGCACACGCATCTGCGCGAGCCCGGCTACGAAGCGTCCGAGACGATCCTCACCGGAACGCGCGCCGCCGCGGCCGGTGGTTTCACCGCCGTCTTCGCGATGCCCAACACCTCGCCGGTCGCCGACACCGCTGGTGTCGTGGAGCAGGAGCTCGCGCTCGGTGAAGCGGCGGGCTACGCCACGGTGCAGCCCATCGGCGCTGTCACCGTCGGGCAGAAGGGCGAGCGGCTCGCCGAGCTGGGCGCGATGGCCACCTCCCGCGCGCAGGTCCGTGTCTTCAGCGACGACGGCTTCTGCGTGTTCGACCCGCTCATCATGCGTCGCGCGCTGGAATACGTGAAGTCGTTCGGCGGCGTGATCGCCCAGCATGCGCAGGACCCCCGCCTCACGGAGGGCGCGCAGATGAACGAGGGCACGGTGTCGGCCGAGCTGGGCCTCGCCGGCTGGCCCGCGGTCGCCGAGGAGTCGATGATCGCCCGCGACGTGCTGCTGGCCGAGCACGTCGGCTCGCGACTGCACGTGTGCCATCTCTCGACCGCGGGCTCGGTGGACATCATCCGCTGGGCCAAGAAGCGCGGCATCGACGTCACGGCCGAGGTCACCCCTCACCACCTCCTGCTGACCGACGAACTCGTGCGCGGGTACGACGCGCGCTACAAGGTCAATCCTCCGCTGCGTCGCGAAGAGGATGTGCTCGCGGTGCGCGAGGGTCTCGCCGACGGAACCATCGACATCGTCGCGACCGATCATGCCCCGCATCCCAGCGAGCACAAGGCCTGCGAGTGGCAGGCAGCGGCGAACGGCATGGTGGGTCTCGAGAGCGCGCTGCGCGTCGTGCACCAGTCGATGGTGCAGACCGGCCTGCTCGACTGGGCCGACATCGCGCGTGTGATGAGCGCGGCACCCGCTCGCATCGGACGTCTCTCCGGACACGGCACGCCGCTCGAAGTCGGTCAGCCGGCACAGCTCACGCTGTATGACGCCGCGGTCGACGGTGTCTTCACGGAGGCCGACCTCCACGGCCGGAGCGTGAACTCGCCGTACCTCGGCCGCGCGCTTCCCGGACGAGTGGAGTACACGATCCACGGCGGCGTGCTCACGGTCGACGGCGGCAGCGTCGTCGAGGAGCTCCGCGCATGAGCGCTCGGGACCTCGCCGTCGCGATCACGATCGCCGTCGCGCTCCTGGTGCTGCTGGTGATGCTTCTCGCCTGGCGACGACGAATCCGCCGCGATTCCGTGTTCACGGCCCCGCTGGGTGTGCCTGAGCACGCGGAGGTCGCCCGCCGCGACGAGGTGCTGTACGTGTCGACGACACGGCACGAGCAGCCGCTCGAGCGTCTCGCGGTGTCACCTCTCGCGTACCGGGCCCGCGGCGAGCTCGCGCTCACGGATCGCGGCATCGCCCTCTGCCTCGACGGTACCCCGACGGTCTTCCTCGCGAACGACCGGCTCGTCGCCATCGACCGCGCCACGGTCACCATCGACCGCGTCGTGGAGCCCGGCGGCCTCGTGCGCATCGCCTGGAACATCGACGACGACACCATCGTCGACAGCTACCTGCGCCTCGCCACCGGCGATCCCCAGAACCTCATCTCCGACCTGCAGCGGCTCGTCCCCGCCGCCCCCGACACAGGAGCACAGTCATGACACTCTCGACAACCTCCGGGCAGGCCCCCGCGGCCTCGCTTCCCGATCCCGCCGTCCTCGTCCTGGAAGACGGCACACGTCACATCGGACGCGCCTACGGCGCCCGCGGCCGCACCCTCGGCGAGGTCGTCTTCGCGACCGGCATGTCCGGATACCAGGAGACGATCACCGATCCGTCCTACGCGGGCCAGATCGTCCTGCAGACGGCGCCGCACATCGGCAACACGGGCATGAATGACGAAGATGCCGAATCACGTCGCATCTGGGTCGCCGGCTACATCGTGCGCGACCCCTCCCGCGTCGTGTCGAACTGGCGCGCGAACGCCTCGCTCGACGACGTGCTCGTCGAAGACGGCGTCGTGGGGATCAGCGGTATCGACACCCGATCGATAACCCGCCACATCCGGTCGGCGGGCTCCATGCGCGGCGGGATCTTCTCCGGTGCCGATGCGGCGCTCGATGCCGAGGAGCAGGTGCGCATCGTCCGCGAAGCACCGGAGATGGCCGGGCGCAACCTGTCCGCCGAGGTCTCGGTCGACGTGGCCACCGTGACGACGGCGATGGGGGAGCGGATCGGAAACCTCGCCGTGCTCGACCTCGGTGTGAAGCAGGCGACGATCGACAACCTCGCCGCCCGCGGTTTCGAGGTGCACGTCCTTCCGCAGAACGTGACGATCGACGAGATCCGTGCGGTCGACCCCGTCGCGGTCTTCTATTCGAACGGCCCCGGCGACCCCGCGGCCTCCGGCGACCATGTCGAGCTGCTGCGTGCGGTGCTCGATGACGGGCTGCCGTTCTTCGGGATCTGCTTCGGCAACCAGCTCCTCGGTCGTGCACTGGGCCTCGGCACCTACAAGCTGCCGTTCGGTCACCGCGGCATCAACCAGCCGGTGCTGGACAAGCAGACCGGCAAGGTCGAGATCACCGCGCACAACCACGGTTTCGCGGTCGAGGCTCCGATCGAGGGCACCTTCGACAGCCCGAACGGCTACGGCAAGGTCGAGGTCAGCCACGTCGGCCTCAACGACAACGTCGTCGAGGGACTTCGCGCCCTCGACATCCCGGCATTCTCGGTGCAGTACCACCCCGAGGCGGCGGCCGGCCCCCACGACGCCAACTACCTCTTCGACAGGTTCCGCGACCTGGTCATCGCAAGCCAGAAGGACTCCAAGTAATGCCCAAGCGCGACGACATCAACTCCGTCCTCGTCATCGGCTCCGGCCCGATCGTCATCGGTCAGGCCTGCGAGTTCGACTATTCCGGCACCCAGGCGTGCCGCGTGCTGCGCGAGGAGGGCGTCCGGGTCATCCTGGTCAACTCCAACCCGGCGACCATCATGACCGATCCCGACTTCGCCGACGCGACGTACATCGAGCCGATCACCTGGCAGGTCATCGAGACGATCATCGCGAAGGAGCGTCCTGACGCGATCCTGCCCACGCTGGGTGGTCAGACCGCGCTGAACGCCGCGATCGAGCTGCACAACCACGGCATCCTCGAGAAGTACGACGTCGAGCTGATCGGCGCCAACTTCGAGGCGATCAACAAGGGCGAGGACCGCCAGATCTTCAAGCAGCTGGTGCTCGACGCCGGTGCCGACGTGGCGGACTCCCGCATCGCGCACACCATGGACGAAGTGCTGGCCGCTGCCGACGAGCTGGGCTACCCGATGGTGGTCCGCCCGAGCTTCACGATGGGGGGTCTGGGCTCGGGCTTCGCCTACGACGAGGAAGACCTGCGCCGCATCGCCGGCGCCGGCCTGCGAGACTCGCCGACCACCGAGGTGCTCCTGGAGGAGTCCATCCTCGGCTGGAAGGAGTACGAGCTCGAGCTCATGCGCGACACAGCCGACAACACGGTCGTCGTCTGCTCCATCGAGAACGTCGACCCGGTCGGCGTGCACACGGGCGACTCGATCACGGTCGCCCCGGCGCTCACCCTCACCGACCGCGAGTACCAGAAGATGCGCGACATCGGGATCGACATCATCCGCGCCGTCGGCGTCGACACCGGAGGCTGCAACATCCAGTTCGCGGTCGACCCGACCAACGGCCGCATCATCGTGATCGAGATGAACCCGCGCGTCTCGCGGTCCAGCGCCCTCGCCTCGAAGGCCACCGGATTCCCGATCGCGAAGCTCGCGGCCAAGCTCGCGCTCGGCTACCGCCTCGACGAGATCCCGAACGACATCACGGGCGTGACGCCGGCGAGCTTCGAGCCCACGCTCGACTACGTGGTCGTCAAGGTGCCGCGGTTCGCCTTCGAGAAGTTCCCGGCCGCCGACGCGACGCTGACCACGACCATGAAGTCGGTAGGCGAGGCCATGGCCATCGGTCGCAACTACGCGACCGCGCTGCAGAAGGCGCTCCGCTCGCTCGAGAAGCGCGGATCGAGCTTCCACTGGGGCGTGGAGGACCGCTCCGTCGAGGAGCTGCTCGAGATCTCGAAGATCCCCACCGACGGTCGGATCGTCACCCTGCAGCAGGCGCTGCGCAAGGGCGCGACCGTGGAGCAGGCCTTCGATGCGACGGCGATCGACCCGTGGTTCCTCGACCAGATCGTGCTGATCAACGAGGTCGCCGAGGTCGTGCGCCAGGCATCCGAACTGGATGCGGCGACGCTCCGCTACGCGAAGGAACACGGCTTCTCCGACGCGCAGCTCGCCGAGCTCCGCGGAACCTCTGAGGCCGAGGTCCGCGGCGTGCGCCACGGTCTCGGCATCCGCCCGGTGTACAAGACGGTCGACACCTGCGCCGGCGAGTTCCCGGCTCTCACGCCGTACCACTACTCGAGCTACGACTTCGAGACCGAGGTCGAGCCGTCCGAACGCACCAAGGTCGTCATCATCGGATCGGGCCCGAACCGCATCGGGCAGGGCGTCGAGTTCGACTACTCGTGCGTGCACGCCTCGTTCGCGCTGTCCGATGCCGGCTTCGAGACCGTCATGGTCAACTGCAACCCGGAGACGGTCTCGACCGACTACGACACCTCCGACCGCCTGTACTTCGAGCCGCTCACGCTCGAAGACGTGCTGGAGGTGCTCGATGCGGAGGCCGCGAGCGGCACCATCCTCGGTGTCGTCTGCCAGCTCGGCGGTCAGACCCCCCTGGGACTCGCGAAGGGCATCGAGGCCGCCGGCTATACGGTGCTCGGCACGAGCCCCGAGGCGATCGACCTCGCGGAGGAGCGCGAGCTCTTCTCGCGGCTGCTCGACGAGGCCGGTCTCGTCGCACCGCGCAACGGCACGGCGATCGACGTCGAGGGTGCCGTGCGTATCGCCGAGGAGATCGGGTACCCGGTGCTGGTGCGTCCGAGCTTCGTGCTCGGCGGACGCGGCATGGAGATCGTGTACGACACCGCGTCGCTGCGCGACTACTTCGTGCGCACCGCGGGCGAGGTCGTCATCGAGGAGGGCAAGCCCCTCCTGGTCGACCGCTTCCTCGACGACGCGATCGAGCTCGACGTCGATGCGCTCTACGATGGCACCGACCTGTACATCGGTGGCGTCATGGAGCACCTCGAAGAGGCCGGCATCCACTCCGGCGACTCCAGCTGCACGCTGCCGCCGGTATCGCTCGGCCGGACCGATGTCGACCGCGTGCGCGAGGCCACGCTGGCCATCGCCGAGGGCGTGGGCGTGCGCGGACTCCTGAACGTGCAGTTCGCCATCAGCGCCGGCGTGCTCTACGTGATCGAGGCCAATCCGCGCGCCAGCCGCACCGTGCCGTTCGTGTCGAAGGCACTCGGCATCCCGATGGCCAAGGCTGCGAGCCGCATCATGACGGGCTCGACGGTCGCCGAGCTGCGCGCCGAAGGGATGCTTCCCGAGCAGGACGGTTCGCGCGTTCCGCTCGACGCACCCGTGTCAGTCAAGGAGGCCGTGCTCCCGTTCAAGCGCTTCCGCACCGCCGACGGCAAGACCGTCGATTCCGTGCTCGGCCCGGAGATGCGTTCCACGGGTGAGGTCATGGGCATCGACCGCGACTTCCCGACCGCGTTCGCCAAGAGCCAGGCCGCTGCCTATGGCGGCATGCCCACCTCGGGAACCGTGTTCATCTCGGTGGCCGACTCGGACAAGCGCGCCGTCATCCTCCCCGCCCACCGTCTGCAGCAGCTCGGCTTCACGATCGTCGCGACGGAGGGCACCGCCGAGATCCTCTCGCGCAACGGCATCGCCGTCACGGTCGTCGAGAAGTACAGCGAGACGCAGGAGTCGGGCGCGAAGAACATCGTGGATCTCATCAACGAGGGCTCGATCGACATCGTCGTGAACACTCCGTCCGGTGGTGCCGCGCGAGCGGACGGCTACGAGATCCGCGCTGCCGCCGTCGCCGCCGACAAGGCGCTGTTCACCACGATGGCTGTGCTCGGCGCGGCCGTGAGCGGGATGGACGCGGCCCACGAGGGCTTCCAGGTCAAGAGCCTGCAGGAGTACGCGCTGGACCGGAAGGCGGCACTGTGAGCGAACGCTTCGGCGAACGCACACGGTCCGCGCTGAGTGCGCGGGGGCCGCTCTGCGTCGGCGTCGACCCCCACGCGGCGCTGCTCGCCGCGTGGGGGCTGACCGACGACGCGCACGGTGTCCGTGAGTTCGGCCTCCGCACCGTCGAGGCGGCGGCCGGTCGGGTGGGCTTCGTGAAGCCTCAGGTCTCGTTCTTCGAGCGCTTCGGTTCCGCAGGCTTCGCAGCTCTCGAAGAGGTGCTCGCGGCGGCACGTGCCGCAGATCTGCTCGTGATCGCCGATGCGAAGCGTGGCGACATCGGATCGACCATGGACGACTACGCGAAGGCGTGGTTGACGCCGGGATCCTCGCTCGAAGCCGACGCGCTCACGGTGAATCCCTTCCTCGGCGTCGGTGCCCTCGACGGGTCCTTCGCCCTCGCCGAAGAGCACGGCAAGGGCGTGTTCGTGCTCGCCGCCACCAGCAACCCCGAGGCAGCGGGCATCCAGCGTTCGATCACTGCGAGCGATGAGACGGTGTCTGCCGCGATCATCGGGGAGGTCTCCGCACGCAATGCCGCAGCCTCGGGCGCAGGCGAGTGGGGGAGCTTCGGTTTCGTCGTCGGCGCGACCGTGGACTGGGCGGCCGCAGGCCTTTCGCCGTTCGGCCCGGTCGCCCCCATCCTCGCTCCGGGGTTCGGCGCGCAGGGCGCGACTCCCGCTGATCTCCGCCTTCGCTTCGGCTCGATGGCGGATGCCGTGATCGCGAGCGAGAGCCGCAGCATCCTCTCCGCCGGTCCCGCCGACCTGGCGACCGCCATCACCGCGCGTGCGGCCGAGTACTTGGAGGTGGCGCGTGCCTGACGCGCAGCGTACGGTTCCCGAGGTCGACAGGGCCGCGGCCGCCCGCCGTGCCGTGGAACGGCGCCGCGCCAGGGCATCGGTCAAACGCGACCTGACGATGCGCGTGGTGACCCCGCAGACCGTCCTGCACCGCGCGACGGCCGATGCCAACTCGGTGGAGGGGTCGATGCGCATCACCGACTTCCTGCTGGCGCTCCCCGCGATCGGTGCGGGCAAGCGTGACCGCGTGCTCGATGAGCTGCACATCTCCCCAGTCAAGCGTCTCGGCGGTCTCGGCGCGCGCCAGCGCCGGGTGCTGGAGGTCTGGCTCGATTCGCGCTTCCCGGTGCCGACCCCGCGCGACGCACGGAGCCGCCTGCTGGTGCTCGCCGGCCCCACCGCTGTGGGAAAGGGGACCGTCGCCGCGCATATCCGCGAGCACAACCCGGAGATCCACCTGTCGGTATCGGCCACGACCCGGCCGCCCCGCCCCGGTGAGATCGACGGCGTGCACTACTACTTCGTGGACGACGCCGAGTTCGACCGGCTGATCGCCGACGACGAGCTGCTCGAGTACGCCGTGGTGCACAACCGCTCCCGCTACGGCACGCCACGCGCGCCGATCGACGCCGCACTGGCCGAGGGCAAGACCGTGCTCCTCGAGATCGACCTCCAGGGCGCCCGTCAGGTGCGTCGTGCAGAGCCGTCGGCGACGCTGATATTCCTGCTGCCCCCGAGTTGGGATGAACTGGTGCATCGACTGGTCGGGCGAGGCACGGAAGACGCCGAGGAACGGGCCAGAAGACTGCGCACCGCGAAGGTCGAACTCGCCGCCCAGAACGAGTTCGACCACCTCGTCGTGAACGAGGACGTCGCCACCGCGGCTCGCGAGGTCGTAGAATTGTCCACAAGCTCTGCGCGCTGAGCGTCTTCGCGCGCCTTTCGCACCGTCTTCGCGACGATCCCGTCGCCTGATCAGGAGGTCTCACCATGGCCGGACACAACAACGGAATCATCGATCCCCCCATCGACAACCTGCTCGACCGCGTCGACTCGAAGTACGAGCTCGTCATCTACGCCGCCAAGCGTGCGCGTCAGATCAACGACTACTACTCCGACCTGCACGAGGGAAACCTCTTCGACAACGTCGGCCCGCTCGTGGACTCGTCCGTCGAGGACAAGCCGCTCACGATCGCCCTGCACGAGATCAACGAGGACAAGCTCCGTCTGCGTCACGCAGAGTGATATTCGGGACCGCGCCTCCCGCCTGTCGGAGGCGCGGTCCAGAATGGGTGCAACACCCTCCTTCCGTCCGTCCCGTTCTGGAGTACCGATGAGCGCCCTGCGTCTGTTCACGTCCGAGTCCGTCACCGAAGGGCACCCGGACAAGATCTGCGACCAGATCTCGGACAGCATCCTCGACGGCCTCATCGCGAAGGACACGGGCTCGCGCGTCGCAGTCGAGACGCTCGTCACGACGGGCCTCGTCCATGTGGCAGGTGAGATCCGGACCGAGGCATACGTCGACATCCCCACGATCGTCCGTCAGGTCGTGAACGGCATCGGATACACCTCGAGCGACACCGGCTTCGACGGCTCCTCGTGCGGCGTCAGCATCTCGGTCGGCGAGCAGTCGACCGACATCGCCCATGGCGTCGACAGCGCGCAGGAGCACCGCGACGGGTCCTCGGTGGACCCCCTCGACGGCCTCGGCGCCGGCGATCAGGGCATCATGTTCGGCTTCGCGACCACCGAGACGCCTCAGCTCATGCCGATGGCCGCGTGGACCGCTCACCGTCTGTCGGAGCGTCTCGCCGAAGTGCGTCGCAGCGGGGAGCTGCCCTTCCTGCGCCCCGACGGCAAGACCCAGGTCACCCTCGGGTACGACGGCTTCACTCCGAAGACCGTCGATGCCGTCGTGGTCTCCACGCAGCACCACCCCGACATCTCGCAGGAAGAGCTTCAGGCTCAGGTCCGTGCGCACGTGATCGACCCGGTGCTCGCGACGACAGGTCTCGATCTCGACGACGTCACCCTCTACATCAACCCCGCGGGTCCCTTCGTCACCGGTGGCCCCAAGGGCGACGCGGGTCTGACCGGTCGCAAGATCATCATCGACACCTACGGCGGAGCATCGCGTCACGGCGGTGGGGCGTTCAGCGGCAAAGACCCGTCCAAGGTCGACCGTTCCGGTGCATACGCCACGCGCTGGGTGGCGAAGAACGCCGTCGCCGCAGGGTTGGCGGAGCGTCTCGAGGTACAGGTCGCCTATGCCATCGGCGTCGCCCGTCCCGTCGGTCTCTACGTCGAGTCCTTCGGGACCGGCACGGTGTCGGATGAAGTCATCACGCGGGCGATCAACGAGGTGTTCGACCTGCGCCCGCAGGCGATCATCGAGCAGCTCGACCTGCTGCGTCCGATCTACGCCCAGACGGCCGCCTACGGGCACTTCGGCCGCGAGCTCCCCGACTTCACCTGGGAGCGCACCGACCGCGCCGAAGAGCTGCGTCGCGCTGCCGGGCTCTGATGGGACCGCGGTCCTGATGCCTCCGGAGAGCCGGCGCATCGCGCGCGTGCTCCTCGATTCGCCCCTGCCGCAGCTCGATCGGCTCTTCGACTACGCGTTGCCTCCCGAGTGGGGCGAGGTGCCTCGTGGTGTTCGCGTGCAGGTCCCGCTGCGCTCCGCCGGGCGTGTGATCGACGGCTATGTCGTCGACGTCGACACCGAGGACGACGCCGACCGGGCGCTCTCGGAAGTCGAGAGCGTGGTGTCGCTGGTGCCGGTGCTTCCGGAGCGCCTGCACACGCTCGCACGCCGCGTGGCGGATCGCGCCGCGGGTTCGGCCTCCGATGTGCTTCGGCTCGTCATCCCCAAGCGCCAGGTGCGCGTCGAGAAGGCCTGGACCGCCGACACGCCGGCCGAGGCGCCGACGGCGGATGCGCTCATCGCGGCAGAAGAGACCGTCGGTCTCTACGAGGGCCTCGATGTCGTGCTAGATGCGGGTGGACGGGCGGCCGTCGAGGCGATTCCGCAACTCGTCGACGGGGTTCAGGGATGGTCCCGGTTGCTGGCGGCCTCGGCGGCGCGGATGCTCGCCGCGGGGAAGTCGTCGATCATCGTGGTCCCCGACAGCCGTGACCTCGATCGACTTCTCGCCGCGCTCGAGGTCCTCGTGCCCGTCGCAGCGATCGTGCGCCATGACTCCCGTCAGACCAACCCCGATCGCTATCGCGGCTTCCTGCGCACGCTCGAGGACGCGCCGTGCGTCGTGGTGGGAAACCGTTCGGCGGTCTACTCGCCGGTCGTCGCCGGCATGGTGGCGATCTGGGACGACGGCGATCCTCTCCTGGGGGAGCCGCTGGCCCCGTACGTCAATGCGCGTGATGCTGCGCTGCTGCGTCAGGAGCTCGAGGGATCGGCGCTGCTCTTCGCCGGGCACACCCGGACGACCGATGTGGAACGTCTGGTCGCCCTCGGCTGGTTGCAGGACGTCAGAGCAACGCGCCGCGTGTTGCCCCGCGTCGTGCTCAGCACGCCCCAGGAGATGGAACAGCCCACCGCCCAGCGGATGCCGTCTTCCGCGTTTCTCGCCGCCCGTTCCGCCGCAGCAGAGGGACCGGTGCTCGTGCAGGTCTCGCGACCGGGTTTCTCGCCGTCGCTGGTGTGTGCGGAATGCCGGGCTCCGGCTCGATGCGCGCACTGCGGCGGTCCGCTCGGGGCGAAGCATCGCGGTGCCGTGCCGGTGTGCGCCTGGTGCGGTCGATCGGCCAGCGCATGGTCGTGCCCGACGTGCTCCTCCACCAAGCTGCGGTTGGCCTCATCCGGGAGCGAGCGCACCGCCGACGAACTGGGTCGGGCGTTCCCGGGCGTGCGTGTGATCGTCGCCGACAGTGCGCACCCGGTGGAGCGGGTTCCCTCCAAGCCCGCGCTCGTGGTGGCGACCCGTGGTGCCGAGCCGATCGCCGACGGCGGATATCGTGCCGTCGTCCTGCTCGACGGCCCACGGATGCTCCAGGCACCCGATCTGCGCGTCGCCGAGTCCTGCCTGCGCTGGTGGTCGAACGCGGCGGCCCTCGCCGCACCCGGCGCACCGATCCATCTGGTCGGAGTGAACGGCGCGGCCGCGAAGGCGCTCGCGACCTGGAATCAGGCGGGCCACGCCCGCATGGAGCTCGACAGCAGGGCTCCGCTGCACATGCCGCCGACGACCCGGGTGGCCCTGGTCCAGGGGTCGGCTCCCGCGGTCTCCGGCGCTCTCGCCGCGCTGACCGAGCTCGCGCTGCCTCCCGACGCGGTGCTGGGGCCCGTCCCGGTCGAATCCGACGACGTCCCTCCACGGGTGCGGGCGCTCGTTCGGTTCGACTACGGCGCCGGAGCGCGGGTGGCGACCGCACTGCGCGCCGCGGTCGTGGCCGAAGCAGTGAGCGGGCGTCGCCGAAAGGGACGTGCGACCAAGAGCACGCTCTCCGTCCGCCTCGATATCCTCGAACCAGAGCTCTGACCCTTCCGGAGAACCTTCATGCGCCTCGTCTTCGCCGGCACCCCCGCTGCCGCCGTGCCCACCCTTCGTCGCCTCGCGGTGTCCCACGACATCGCCGCGGTCGTCACCCGACCGGACGCACCTCTCGGGCGTCGTCGGGTGCTGACTCCGTCGCCCGTGGCTCAAGCGGCTGTCGAACTGGGCCTCCCCGTCATCAAGGCTGCTCGGCTCGATGACGCCGCGACCGACGCGATCTCGGCCCTGAGGGCGGACCTCGGTGTGATCGTGGCCTACGGCGGGCTCGTGCGCGAGCCGCTGCTCTCGGCGCCGACCGCGGGCTGGATCAACCTGCACTTCTCCGTGCTGCCCGCCTGGCGGGGCGCGGCTCCGGTGCAGCGCGCACTGATCGCCGGCGACGAGGTTCTCGGTGCCAGCGTCTTCCAGCTCGTCGCGGAGCTGGATGCCGGCGACGTCTTCGCGAGCCGCACGATCGACCTTCCCGCGACGGCGACGGCGGGAGAGGCGCTCGAGGCGCTCGCGCTGGACGGCGCCGAACTCACGGCCGACGTGGTCTCGGGGATCGCGGACGGTACAGCGGTAGCGGTGCCTCAGCAGGGCGAGCCGACCTTCGCCGCCAAGCTGACGCTCGCCGACGGACTGCTCGACTGGAACCAGCCGCTCGATGTCGTGTTCGCCCGGTTCCGTGGGGTGACCCCGGAACCGGGCGCGCACACCACCGTCGCCGGGCAGCCGCTGAAGGTGCTGGAAGCGGTCCCTGCGCCGGAGGCCGAAGCGCTGGCCCCAGGACGTCTTCGTGGCGCCAAGACGGCGCTCCACATCGGCACGTCCACCGGGCCGCTGGCCGTCACCAGGGTTCAGCCCGCGGGCAAGGGAGCGATGAATGCCGTCGACTGGTGGCGCGGTCTGCGCGGGGTCGATGAATTGGTGGCGGGATCATGAGCGAAGACGGACGACCCCGGCGGCCGCAGCCGTCGAACGGACGGCCGCGTGGCGGGCGGGGAGCGACAGAGGCTCGTCGCGACGTTCAGCGTGGCCCCGTCCGTGCCGTGCAACCCGCGCGACGGGTGGCTTACGACGTGCTGCGCGCGGTGTCCGAGACGGATGCCTATGCGAACCTCGTCCTTCCTCCGGCGATCGCCGATGCGCGGCTCTCTCCGCAGGACGCGGCCCTCGCGACCGAGCTGACCTACGGCACGCTGCGACGACTCGGCACGTATGATGCGATCATCGCCGCTGCGGCGGATCGTTCGACCGACAGCATCGATCCGGCCGTGCTCGATGCGCTGCGCCTCGCGGTGCACCAGCTGCTCGCCACCCGCGTCGCCTCGCATGCGGCTGTCAACGAGTCGGTGAACCTCGTGGCCACAGAGTCCGGCCGTGGCGCATCGAGCTTCGCGAACGCGGTGCTCCGACGTATCACGCGCGAATCGAGCGCGGACTGGCAGGAACGCATCGAGAGCGGGGCACGCTCCGACGACGAGCGCCTCGCTCTGCGTTCCGCACACCCGGTCTGGGTGATCCGCGCCTTGCGTCGCGCTCTGGCGGCCGAGGGGCGCGGAGAGGAACTGGACGCTCTTCTCGATGCCGACAACGCCTCGCCCGAGGTCACCCTCGTCGCCCTCCCCGGCCTGGCGGAGCCCGATGAGCCCCGACTTCCCTACGCGCCGACCGCCTTCGCGTCTCCCGGAGGCGATCCGCGTCGGCCGGTGGAAGCCTCGGGCGGTACCGTGCGCGTGCAGGACGAGGGGTCCCAGCTCGTCGCGCTCGCGCTCGCGGGCGCCGCGCCCATCAAGACGGGGGAGCGCTGGCTCGACCTGTGCGCCGGTCCCGGCGGCAAGACGGCACTCCTCGCCGCGATCGCGCGTCAGCACGAGGCGACGCTGGAGGCGAACGAGATCGTCCCGGTCCGCGCGCGACTCGTCCGCAAGGCGCTCAGGGCGGTTCCCGGTGACGTCGTGGTGCACGAGCAGGACGGGCGCACCCTCGCCGCATCGCGGCCGGGCGAGTTCGACCGCATCCTCGTGGACGCCCCCTGCACGGGCCTCGGTGCGCTGCGCCGCCGTCCGGAAGCGCGGTGGCGCAAGTCTCCGGCCGACGTCGCCGAGCTCGTTCCGCTCCAGGTGGAGCTGCTCTCCTCCGCGGTCGATGCTCTGGCCCCGGGCGGGATCGTCGCGTACGTCACGTGCTCTCCTCACCTCGCCGAGACGACGGGCGTCGTCAAGGAGGTCCTGCGCGACCGCACCGACGTCGTCGAACTCGATGCGCGCGCGGCGATCGCCGATGTCGCTCGCTCACCGATCGATCTGGCCGAAGAGGGGCGGGAGGGATCGGGCAGCGCCCAGCTGTGGCCGCACCGACACGGGACGGACGCGATGTTCCTCGCGCTCCTGCAACGCTCATCGACCGGGAACCACTCATCTGGGAAGGAAGACTAGGACCGTGGAACTGCCCCGCGCCCCGCGCATCAACCCGAGTATCCTCGCTGCCGATTTCGTGAACATGCAGGCGGACCTCGCCCGGATCGCGACAGCCGACTTCGCGCACGTGGATGTCATGGACAACCATTTCGTCCCCAACCTGACGTTCGGCCCGCAGATGGTGGAACGCATCCAGGCGACCAGTCCGATTCCGCTCGATGTGCATCTGATGATCACCGACCCGGAGCGCTGGGCTCCCGGATACGCCGAGATCGGCGCGGCGAGCGTGACCTTCCATCTCGAAGCGTCGAGCGATCCCGTGGCCCTCGCACGCCGGTTGCGTGACATCGGCTCGCGGGCGGGGGTGGCGGTCAAGCCGGCGACACCCGTGGAATCGCTGTACGACGTGCTCGACGAGTTCGATCAGATCCTCGTGATGACGGTCGAGCCCGGCTTCGGGGGACAGGGCTTCATGCCCGAGACGATGCCGAAGCTCCGTGCCCTCGCCGACGAGGCGCGTCGGCGAGGATCCCGCGTCTGGCTCCAGGTCGACGGCGGTATCTCCGACCGTACGATCGAGATCGCCGCCGATGCGGGCGCCGACACGTTCGTCGCCGGCTCGGCCGTATACGGCGCCGATGACATCGAGGCGGCCGTCACCCGGCTGAGAGACCTCGCCAGAGCCGCTAGCCTGGAACCGTGAAGACTTTCGACGAGCTGTTCGCCGAGCTCAGCGTCAAGGCCGAGACCCGTCCTGAGGGATCGGGGACGGTCGCCGAGCTCGACGGCGGCGTGCACACGATCGGCAAGAAGATCGTGGAAGAGGCCGCCGAGGTGTGGATGGCGTCTGAGTACGAGTCCGACGAAGCCGCCGCCGAGGAGATCTCCCAGCTGCTGTACCACGTCCAGGTGATGATGCTCGCGAAGGGCCTCAGCCTGCAGGACGTCTACCGACATCTGTGATGCGCTCCGTTCCGATCTCCTCGAACTGAAAGCCATCCATGCTGCGCATCGCTGTTCCCAACAAGGGCTCGCTCTCCGAGACCGCCGCCGACATGCTCGCCGAGGCGGGCTACGCCGGTCGCCGCGACCCCAAGACCCTGCACGTCATCGACGCCGAGAACGACGTCGAGTTCTTCTTCCTCCGCCCCAAGGACATCGCCACCTATGTCGGCTCCGGCGCGATCGATGTGGGCATCACCGGACGTGATCTGCTGCTCGACGCCCGTATGCCGGGTGCGCGGGAGATCGAGGCGCTCGGTTTCGCCGGCTCGACGTTCCGCTTCGCCGCTCCGACCGGACGCTACACCGACGTGAGCGAGCTCGACGGTCTGCGCATCGCCACGTCGTATCCCGGCCTGGTGGACGCGTTCCTCGACGAACGCGACATCGCCGTCGATCTGGTGCCGCTCGACGGAGCCGTGGAGTCCGCGGTCCGCCTCGGCGTCGCCGACGCGGTCGCCGATGTCGTCGAGACCGGGACGACCCTGCGCCAGGCCGGGCTCGAGGTCTTCGGTCCGGTCATCCTGGAATCCGAGGCGGTACTCATCGCGGGACCGGTGGATGCCGAGGGAGCGGACACGCTTCTTCGTCGCCTCCGCGGCGTGATGGTCGCACGTCGCTTCGTGATGATCGACTACGACCTGCCGGTCGCCCTCCTCGATGACGCCGTGAAGGTCGCCGGCGGCGTCGAATCGCCGACCGTCTCGCCGCTGCGCGACCCCGAGTGGGTCGCGGTGCGGGTCATGGTGGCGCGCTCGCGCGTGAACCCCGTGATGGATGCGCTGTACGCGCTGGGTGCGCGGGCCATCCTGGTCACCGCGATCCACAACGCGAGGCTCTGATGACGCTCGCCAGTCGGGTGATCCCGTGCCTCGACGTGGCTGATGGCCGCGTCGTCAAGGGAGTCAACTTCGAGAACCTGCGCGACATGGGCGACCCGGTCGAGCTCGCCCGGCATTACGCCGCCCAGGGCGCGGACGAGATCACCTTCCTCGACGTCACCGCCACGGTCGACGCCCGTGCGACGACCTACGATGTCGTGCAGCGCACCGCCGAGCAGGTGTTCGTCCCGCTGACCGTGGGCGGGGGCGTGCGCAGCGTCGACGATGTCGCACGTCTCCTCGCGGTGGGCGCGGACAAGGTGGGGGTCAACTCCGCTGCGATCGCGCGCCCTGAGCTCATCGGCGAGATCGCTGACCGGTTCGGTGCCCAGGTGCTCGTGCTGTCGCTGGACGTGAAGCGTGCTCCGACAACGCGCTCGGGCTTCGTCGTGACGACACACGGCGGCCGGACCCAGACCACCCTCGATGCGCTCGACTGGGCGCGGGAGGCTGCGGAACGCGGCGCGGGTGAGCTGCTGGTGAACTCGATCGACGCCGACGGCACGCGTGACGGCTTCGACCTGGAGCTCGTCCGCCTGATGCGCGAGGCGGCCTCCGTACCGGTCATCGCTTCGGGCGGGGCGGGGCAGGCTTCCGACTTCGCTCCCGCGATCAAAGCGGGCGCGGATGCCGTCCTGGCGGCGAGCGTGTTCCACACCGGCGCGCTCACGGTCGGAGATGTCAAGGACGCGCTTCGCGCGGAAGGAGTGCTCGTACGATGAGCGATGCAGACGGGCAGGCGGCTTCGGTGGAGGAGCGCATCGCACAGGTCGTCTTCAACGCCGACGGCCTGGCCCCCGTGATCGTGCAGCAGTGGGACACGCGCGAGGTGCTCATGCTCGCCTGGGTCGATGCGGAGGCGCTTCGACGCACCTTGACATCAGGGCGGGCGACGTACTGGTCGCGCTCCCGCCAGGAGTACTGGCGCAAGGGGGACACGTCAGGGAACATCCAGGTCGTGCACGAGGCGCGTCTGGACTGCGACGGGGACGCGATCCTTCTCCTCGTCGCGCAGACGGGACCGGCCTGTCACACCGGCACGCGCACGTGCTTCGACACGAACGATCTCGAGGCGATCGTCGGGACGGACCAGTCGTGAGCTTCGCGCAGCGCGGTCGCGCCCTCTCCGTCTCCGGATTCCTTCTCGCCGGTGCGATCGGCATCATCTCGTCGACCCAGACCTGGCTGACGGTCGAGCGCGCGGATGCGGGCGAGGCGATCCTGGTCCCCGGTGCCTCCGCCATGGTGCTGCTCGCTCCGCTCAGTCTCGCGGTTCTGGCCCTCGGCGCGGCGCTGTCGATCTCCGGCAAGGTCGTGCGCCTGATCTTCGGTGTCCTCGCGGCGGCGACGGCGCTGTTCCTCGGCTGGTCGACTCTCCAGTTGCTGATCGCCGAACCCTTCGACGCGGTCGCGGCGACGGTGACCGAGGTCACCGGTCTCGCCGGGGGACTCGCCGTCCACGAGGTCGTGGCGAGCATCGTGCCGTCCGCCTGGCCGTACATCGCCCTCGTGGGCTGGGCGATCCTGCTCGTCGCGTCCCTGGTCGTCCTGATCACGTGGCGGGGATGGAAGGCCGGAGGACGGCGCTACCGGACCGAACACGTCGAGGTCGCGCATGACGGTCCCGTCGACGCCGTGGATTCCTGGGACGAGCTGTCCCGGGGCACCGATCCGACGCGCTGACCCCGATAGACTGATTCCGAACCGCACGTCGTCCCCCCGGAGGAGAACATGACCAACCCGATCGCCGACCCCGGCCACGGACACTCGCCTGCCGCCTGGACCGCCGTCGTGATCATGCTGGTCGGCGTCGCCGCCGGCACCGTCGCCTTCTGCTTCGAGCAGCCCGCCCTCGTCGTGGCCTCGGTCGCGCTCATCCCGATCGGTGCGATCGTCGGCTGGGCGCTCGCGAAGGCCGGTTACGGCGTGAAGGGTCCGAAGTACGCTCCGAAGGCGCACTAATGGTGCTCGCCGACCTGACGGCCGGCGCTGTCGCAGACGCTGAGCGTCGCTCCCTGTCGCGCCCGCTGGCCACTGTCGAGCGAGACGCTCTCGCACGCCCCGCGGCCAAGGACGCCCTGTCGTTCCTCGCACCGTCGGATCGGGCGAAGATCATCGCGGAGGTCAAACGCGCGAGCCCCTCGCGAGGAGCTCTCGCCGACATCCCCGATCCCGCGCTGCAGGCTTCCCTGTACGAGGCGGGCGGCGCCTCCGCGATCAGCGTCCTCACGGAGGAGCGTCGTTTCGGCGGAAGCCTCGCCGACCTCGAGGCCGTCACGGCCCGGGTCTCGCTGCCGGTGCTGCGCAAGGACTTCATCGCCACCCGCTACCAGGTGCTCGAAGCACGTGCGGCGGGTGCCGACCTCGTTCTGCTGATCGTCGCGGGCCTCGAGCCCGCGGTGCTCCGTGATCTCTTCGGCTTCATCGGCGAGCTGGGCATGACCCCTCTCGTGGAGACGCATTCCGCGGATGAGCTCGAGGCCGCGATCGATCTCGGCGCGCCGCTGATCGGCGTGAACGCGCGAGACCTCAAGACCCTCGAACTCGACCGCGACCTCTTCGGGCGCCTGGTCGATCGAATCCCCGACACGGCGGTGAAGATCGCGGAGTCCGCGGTGCTGACGCCCGCCGATGTCGTGCACTACCGCTCCGCCGGCGCCGATGTCGTCTTGATCGGCGAGGCGCTCGTGACCGGCGACCCGGTCGCCACCCTCAAGAGTTTCCTGGAGGCATGATGAGCCTGCGCGACCAGCACGGCCCCTTCTTCGGCGAGTTCGGCGGGCGCTACATGCCCGAGTCGCTCATCGCCGCGATCGATGAGCTGACGGTGGCCTATGAGGCGGCGATCGTCGATCCGGAGTTCCGAGCCGAGCTCGCGCACCTGCTCAGCTCGTACGCCGGCCGCCCTTCCGCCATCACCGAGGTACCGCGGTTCGCCGAGCACGCCGGGGGTGCGCGCATCTTCCTCAAGCGCGAAGACCTCAACCACACCGGCTCGCACAAGATCAACAACGTGCTCGGTCAGGCGCTGCTGACCAAGCGTCTGGGCAAGACCCGCGTGATCGCCGAGACCGGTGCCGGTCAGCACGGCGTCGCGACAGCGACCGCAGCGGCGCTGTTCGGTCTGGAGTGCACCATCTACATGGGCGAGGTCGATACCGAGCGTCAGGCGCTCAACGTCGCCCGCATGCGCCTTCTGGGCGCGGAGGTCGTTCCGGTCACCTCGGGTTCGCGAACGCTCAAGGACGCGATCAACGACGCCTACCGCGACTGGGTGGCGTCGGTCGAGACCACCAACTACATCTTCGGTACCGCGGCGGGACCGCACCCGTTCCCCGCGATGGTCCGCGACTTCCAGAAGATCATCGGCGAAGAGGCGCGTGCCCAGCTGCTCGACGAGGTCGGTCGTCTGCCGGACGCCGTCATGGCGTGCGTCGGCGGCGGATCCAACGCGATCGGCATGTTCGACGCGTTCCTCGATGACGAGGGCGTCAAGCTCTACGGCGTCGAGGCGGCGGGCGACGGCGTCGACACCGAGAAGCACGCGGCGTCGATCGAGCGGGGCCGCCCCGGTGTGCTGCACGGTGCGAAGACCTACGTCCTCCAGGACGCCGACGGCCAGACCGTCGAGTCGCACTCGATCTCCGCCGGACTCGACTACCCGGGCGTCGGTCCGGAGCACTCGTGGCTCGCCGACATCGGTCGTGCCGAGTACATCCCGGCCACCGACGACGAGGCGATGCAGGCGCTGCGTCTGCTCAGCCGGACAGAGGGGATCATCCCCGCCATCGAGTCGGCGCACGCTCTCGCCGGTGCCCTGCGCATCGGCCGCGAGCTCGGCCCCGACGGACTGATCGCCGTGTGTCTGTCCGGCCGCGGCGACAAGGACATGGACACCGCGGCGCGCTACTTCCAGCTCTACGACGAGGCCGCTCTGGCCCACGATGTCGCCGCGGAGAGCGAAGAGGAAGAACTGGCCGCGAAGGGGGAGCCGCAGCTATGAGCCGCGTCGAACAGGCGATCCAGCGCGCACAGGACGCCGGGCGCAGTGCCTTCGTCGGCTATCTGCCCGTGGGTTTCCCCGACCTCGAGACGAGCATCCAGGCGGCCATCGCCCTCGCCGAGAACGGTGTCGACATCATCGAGCTGGGCCCGCCGTACAGCGACCCGGTGATGGACGGCGCGATCATCCAGGAGGCGACCACCAAGGCCCTGGCGGCAGGTTTCCGGATGGCCGACCTCTTCACGGCGATCCGCGCGATCACGGCGGCGACCGATGTGCCCGTCCTCGTGATGACGTACTGGAACCCGGTCATGCAGTACGGCATCGACCGTTACGCGGACGACCTGCTCGCTGCGGGCGGCGCCGGATTGATCACGCCCGACATCACACCCGACGCGGCAGGGGAGTGGATCGCCGCGAGCGAGCGGACGGGCCTGGACCGGGTGTTCCTCGCCGCTCCGACCTCTTCCGACGAGCGTCTCGACCTTGTGGTGAAGTCGTCCACCGGGTTCGTCTACACGGTCTCGACCATGGGCATCACCGGGGAGCGCACTGAGCTCGATCGCGCCGCCCGCACCCTGGTCGGGCGTCTTCGCGCGCACGGCGCTCACCGTGCATGCGTCGGCATCGGCATCTCCACCGCCGAGCAGATCGCCGGGGTGTCGGAGTATGCCGACGGCGCGATCGTCGGCACCGCGCTCGTCCGCGCCCTGCGTGACGGCGGCGTGCCCGCCCTTGCGGAAGTCACCCGAAACCTGGCCTCCGGCACCTCGTCGGCACGCCCCGATCACGAGAACTAGAATCGCACTCATGTCACTCGCGCTCCACAGCACCTTCACGAACGTGCTCGCCAGCATCCCGAGCCCCACGGTCTCGTACTTCGACCTCGGGCCGATCCGGATCCACTTCTACGCGCTGTGCATCATCGCCGGCATCATCGTGGCGACCTTCCTGACGAATCACCGTCTCACCAAGCGCGGAGCGGAGCCGTGGGTCGTCATCGACATCTCGATCCTGGCCGTGCCCCTGGCGATCATCGGTGCGCGCATCTTCCACGTCCTGACCCACCCGAACGACTACTTCGGGGAGGGGATCAACACCTGGAACCCCTTCCAGCCCGGCTCGGTGTGGGCGATCTGGGAGGGCGGAATCGCGATCTTCGGCGCCCTCATCGGCGGTGCGATCGGTGCGTACCTCGGGTGCCGTTGGACCGGTATCCGCTTCTGGACGTTCGCCGACGCCCTGGCCCCCGGCCTGCTGTTGGCGCAGGCCATGGGCCGCTTCGGCAACTGGTTCAACAACGAGCTCTTCGGTCTTCCCACGGACCTGCCCTGGGGGCTGGAGATCCCGTCCACGAACTCGGCCTTCCCCCCGGGACTGCCCGAGGGCACGCTGTTCCACCCGACCTTCCTCTACGAGGTTCTCTGGAACGGACTGGGCGTCATCGTCCTGCTCTGGCTCGGCCGCAAGCTCTTCTTCCAGTGGGGCCGTCTGTTCGCCATCTACCTGATCTGGTACAGCGCCGGGCGCATCGTCTGGGAGTCGATCCGCATCGATCCGAGCGAGATCATCCTCGGCCTGCGCAGCAACGTCCTTGCCGCGATCATCGGCGTCCTCGTCGGTCTCGCGATCCTCATCGTCCAGACACGTCGACACCCCGGACTCGAGCCCTCGCCGTACCAGCCGGGTCGCGAACGGACGGACGTGGACGCTGATGTACAATCGCAGAACAATCCCTCTGACTTCGTGGACGTGAGCGAGCCTCCGACCGAAGAAGTCACCGCAGGAGCCACCGCCACAAGCACTGCTCCCACGAGCGAGGACGGCTCTCGATAACGCCGCCTCGTGGCGGGAGAACCATTGCACTGAACGAGCGGGCCGACGTCGTCCCCGGGTTTCACTCGAAGATCTGAGGACGGTAACTGGTGTACTTCCAGCCCCCTTACGGCGCCTCCGGCGCATACCCCCCGAAGCAGGGCATGTACAACCCGGCGTTCGAGAAGGACGCCTGCGGCCTCGCCATGGTCGCGACCCTGCGCGGCGAAGCCGGGCACGACATCATCGCGTTGGCCCTCGAGGCCCTGCGCAACCTGGAGCACCGCGGAGCCATCGGCTCGGATGCGGGCACCGGGGACGGCGCCGGCATCCTGACGCAGATGCCCGATGCGTTCCTCCGCGCCGTCGTCGGCTTCGAACTGCCGCCCGTGGGGGAGTACGCGGCCGGACTGGCGTTCCTGCCCCGCGATTCGAGCGAGCGCCGCCAGCAGAAGGCCGGGATCGAGAAGATCGCCCGCTCCGAGGGCCTCCGGGTCCTCGGCTGGCGCGACGTCCCCACCGCCAACGAGAACCTCGGCAAGCTCGCCGATGAGGCCCGTCCTGCCTTCGAGCAGCTCTTCGTGAGCGCCGGCGGGGCGACCCACACCGATGCGCCGCTCACGGGCATCGCCCTCGACCGTGTCGCCTACCGGCTGCGCAAGCGCGCCGGTCACGAACTCGGCGCCTATTTCGTCTCGCTCTCGGCGCGCACGCTCGGCTACAAGGGCATGGTCACGACGCTCCAGCTCGAGCCGTTCTACCCCGACCTGCAGGATGAGCGCTTCGCGTCCGAACTCGCCGTGGTGCACTCCCGGTACTCCACGAACACGTTCCCCTCGTGGCCGCTCGCGCAGCCTCTGCGCATGCTCGCCCACAACGGTGAGATCAACACGGTCGGAGGCAACCGCAACTGGATGCGCGCCCGCCAGTCTCAACTCGAATCCGAACTGCTGGGCGACATCACCCCGCTCCTGCCCATCTGCACTGACGGTGCCAGCGACTCGGCCTCGTTCGACGAGGTGCTCGAACTGCTGACCCTCACCGGCCGCAGCCTGCCGCACGCCATCATGATGATGGTTCCTGAGGCCTACGAGAAGCAGGCCGACATCACACCGGAGCTGCGCTCGTTCTACGAGTACCACTCCAACCAGATGGAACCGTGGGACGGCCCTGCCGCCCTGATCTTCACCGACGGCACGCTCGTCGGTGCCACGCTCGACCGCAACGGCCTGCGTCCCGGACGCTGGACCGAGACGACCGACGGGCTCGTGGTCATCGGCTCCGAGACCGGCGTGCTGCAGTTCGAGCCGGAGCGCATCAAGCGCCGTGGTCGCCTGCAGCCCGGGAAGATGTTCCTCGTCGACACCGCGCAGCGCCGCATCGTCGAGGACAGCGAGATCAAGCACGACCTCGCCACGATGCACCCGTGGCGGGAGTGGCTGGACGCCGGTGCCGTGCGTCTTGCCGAGCTGCCGGAGCGCGAGCACATCGTGCACCCGCCGGCATCGATCACTCGCCGTCAGCGCACCTTCGGCTACACCGAGGAAGAGGTCCGCATCCTCCTCACCCCCATGGGGCAGACCGGCGTCGAGCCGCTCGGCGCCATGGGATCGGACACGCCGATCGCTGTGCTGAGCAAGCGTCCCCGGCTGTTGTTCGACTACTTCACGCAGCAGTTCGCGCAGGTGACCAACCCGCCTCTCGACTCGATCCGCGAAGAGGTCGTGACGAGCCTCAAGCTGGGCCTCGGCCCGGAGAGCAACCTGCTGTCGTGGGGGCCGGAGCACACCCGCACGGTCTCGCTCGACTTCCCGGTGATCGACAACGACGAGCTCGCGAAGATCCGCCACATCGACAAGGCCATGCCCGGCCGGTCGAGCGCGACCATCCGGGGTCTGTACCACTTCGATGCCGGGCCCCAGACGCTGCAGGACCGGCTCTCCGAGATGTGCGCAGAGGTGGACGAGGCGATCGAGAACGGCGCCGAGTTCATCATCCTGTCGGACCGCGACTCCAACAAGGACCTCACCCCGATCCCGTCTCTCCTCATGGTGTCGGCGATCCATCACCATCTCATCCGGCGCGAGAACCGCATGAAGGTCGGTCTCATCGTCGAAGCGGGTGACGTCCGCGAGGTGCACCACGTCGCGACGCTGATCGGCTACGGCGCCTCCGCCGTCAACCCGTACCTCGCTATGGAGACGGTCGAGCACCTCGTGCGCACCGGCTACATCAACGGCATCACGCCCGAGAAGGCGGTCAAGAACCTGATCTACGCGCTCGGCAAGGGCGTGCTCAAGATCATGTCGAAGATGGGCATCTCCACGGTGTCGTCGTACGCGGGCGCTCAGGTGTTCGAGGCGGTCGGCCTCAGCCAGGAGTTCATCGACGCGTACTTCACGCGCACCGAGTCCAAGCTCGGCGGTATCGGCATCGAGGAGATCTTCGCCGAGAACCAGGCGCGCCACGACTACGCGTATCCCGAGGATGCGGCCGCACGTGCGCACGAGCGTCTGTGGACCGGCGGCGAGTACCAGTGGCGTCGGGACGGTTCTCCGCACCTGTTCAATCCGGAGACGGTGTTCAAGCTGCAGCACTCGACGCGCACACGGCGGTACGACATCTTCCGCGAGTACACGAAGCTCGTCGACGAGCAGGCCGCAGAGCTGAAGACCCTGCGCGGACTCTTCACCCTGCGCACCGGCACACGCAAGCCCGTGCCGCTCGACGAGGTCGAACCGGTCTCCGCGATCGTCAAGCGGTTCTCCACGGGGGCGATGAGCTACGGCTCGATCTCCAGGGAAGCGCACGAGACCCTCGCGATCGCGATGAACAGCATCGGGGCCAAGTCGAACACGGGCGAGGGCGGCGAGGACCCTGATCGGCTGGTCGACCCCGAGCGCCGCAGCTCGATCAAGCAGGTCGCCTCCGGACGCTTCGGCGTCACGAGCCTCTACCTCACCGAGGCGGACGACATCCAGATCAAGCTCGCGCAGGGTGCCAAGCCTGGCGAGGGAGGTCAGCTGCCCCCGACCAAGGTGTACCCCTGGGTGGCACGTACACGTCACGCGACCGCCGGGGTGGGCCTGATCTCGCCGCCGCCGCATCACGACATCTACTCGATCGAAGACCTCAAGCAGTTGATCTTCGACCTGAAGAGAGCGAATCCCGAGGCACGCATCCACACCAAGCTGGTGAGCCAGTCGGGCATCGGTGCGGTGTCGGCGGGTGTCGCGAAGGCACTGAGCGACGTCATCCTGGTCTCCGGTCACGACGGGGGAACGGGTGCCAGCCCGCTGAACTCGCTCAAGCACGCCGGTACGCCGTGGGAGCTCGGTCTCGCCGAGACGCAGCAGACGCTCATGCTCAACGGCATGCGCGACCGTGTGGTCGTGCAGGTCGACGGGCAGCTCAAGACCGGTCGCGATGTGATCATCGGAGCCCTGCTGGGAGCCGAGGAGTTCGGCTTCGCCACGGCTCCGCTCGTGGTCAGCGGCTGCATCATGATGCGCGTATGCCACCTCGACACCTGCCCGGTGGGCGTCGCGACCCAGAACCCGGTGCTGCGCGAGCGGTTCACGGGCAAGCCCGAGTTCGTCGTGAACTTCATGGAGTTCATCGCGGAGGAGGTGCGCGAGCTCCTCGCCGAACTCGGATACCGCTCGATCGACGAGATCGTCGGCCGTGCCGACCTCATCGAGGTGAACGCCGCTGTCGTGCACTGGAAGGCCGAGGGGCTCGACCTCACTCCGGTGCTCGAAGGACCGGTGTTCCCTGCGGGTGAGCCGCGTCGCAGCGGGCGCACACAGGATCACGAGCTCGAGAAGCACTTCGACGTGCAGCTCATCGACATCGCGAAGGGGGCGCTCCTCAACGGCGAACCCGTCGTGGTGGAGCTGCCCATCGCCAACACCGAGCGCGCCGTGGGCACGATGCTGGGTCACCAGGTGACCTCGCGGCACGGGGCGGCGGGTCTGCCGCAGGGCACGATCGACGTCACGCTGCACGGCACCGCCGGACAGTCGCTCGGCGCGTTCCTGCCGCCGGGGATCGTGCTCCGCCTCGAGGGCGATGCGAACGACTACGTCGGCAAGGGGCTCTCCGGCGGCGACATCACGATCCGCCCGCCGCGCGGCTCCGCGATCGCTCCGCACGAGAACGTGATCGCCGGCAACGTGATCGGCTACGGCGCGACCTCGGGGACGATGTTCATCTCGGGCGTCGTCGGCGAGCGCTTCCTCGTGCGCAACTCCGGTGCGACCGCTGTCGTCGAGGGCGTGGGTGACCACGCTCTGGAGTACATGACGGGTGGTCTGGCCGTGATCCTCGGGTCGACCGGGCGCAACTTCGGCGCCGGCATGTCCGGGGGAGTGGCGTATGTGCACGCGCTCGACACGAGCAAGGTGAACGCGCAATCCCTCGGGAGTGGAGAGCTGCTGCTCGAACCGCTCGATCGAGCGGACCTCGAGGTGCTGCGCAGCCTGCTGGTCGCGCATGTCGAGCGCACGGCGTCGCCGTTGGCCTCGTCCTTCCTCGAGAGCTTCGAGGAGACCGCTGCAGAGTTCGTGAAGGTGCTGCCTCGTGACTTCGCCGCTGTGCGGAGCATGCGCGAGGAGGCGCTGGCCGAGGGGATCGACCCCGACGGCGACATCGTGTGGAACCGCATCCTGGAGGTGACCGGTGGCTGATCCCAAAGGCTTTCTGAAGGTGACCGAGCGGGAACTCCCCGCACGACGTCCGGTGCCGGTGCGCATCATGGACTGGAAAGAGGTCTACGAGCCCGGTGACAAGCAGGTGCTCCGTCGTCAGGCCGGCCGTTGCATGGACTGCGGTGTGCCGTTCTGCCACCAGGGGTGCCCGCTCGGCAACCTGATCCCCGAGTGGAACGACCTGACGTGGCGCGGTGAGGGTCGCGCGGCGATCGAGCGTCTGCACGCCACCAACAACTTCCCTGAGTTCACGGGACGGCTGTGCCCTGCGCCGTGCGAGAGCTCGTGCGTGCTCGGCATCAACCAGCCGGCCGTGACCATCAAGCAGATCGAGGTCTCGATCATCGACGAGGCGTTCGCGAAGGGCTGGGTCGAACCCGAGCCGCCGGAGCGCCTGACGGGCAAGACCGTCGCTGTCGTCGGATCGGGACCGGCGGGTCTCGCCGCCGCGCAGCAGCTCACCCGCGCCGGGCACACCGTCGCGGTCTTCGAGCGTGACGACCGCATCGGAGGTCTGCTCCGCTACGGCATCCCCGACTTCAAGATGGAGAAGACCCAGCTCGAGTCGCGTCTTCGTCAGATGCAGGAGGAGGGCACCCGCTTCCGTGCCGGTGTCGAGATCGGCAAGGACATCTCCTGGCCCGATCTGCGCGCGCGGTACGACGCGGTCGTCATCGCCACCGGATCCACGGTTCCTCGCGATCTCGCGATCCCCGGCCGTGACCTCGACGGGGTGCATTTCGCCATGGAGTACCTCGTGGAGTCGAACCACGCGGTCGCGGGAGACAAGGTCGCCGATCAGATCAGCGCCGAGGGCAAGCACGTCATCGTGATCGGCGGCGGTGACACCGGAGCGGACTGCATCGGCACCGCTCACCGTCAGGGCGCACTCAGCGTCACCAACCTCGCGATCGGCAAGCAGCCGGGTGTCACGCGTCCCGACCACCAGCCGTGGCCGATGATGCCGACCGTGTTCGAGGTCTCGTCTGCGCACGAGGAGGGCGGCGAGCGGGTGTTCCTCGCGTCGACCGTCGAGTTCCTCGGAAACGAGGTCGGCGAGGTCCGAGCCCTGCGTGTCGCCGAGACCGAGTACGTCGATGGACGCCGTGTGCCCAAGAGCGGCACCGAGAGGGAGATCCCGGCCGACCTCATCCTGATCGCGATGGGATTCACCGGTCCCGAGCAGGGCGGATACACCGAGGACACGCTTCCGCAGGTGACCGACCGGGGTGCGTTCCGTCGCGACTCCTCGTACGAGTCGACGGTTCCCGGCGTGTTCGTGGCCGGCGACGCCGGACGCGGTCAGTCGCTCATCGTCTGGGCCATCGCCGAAGGGCGTGCGGCGGCGGCGAACGTCGACCGGTTCCTGATGGGCACCACCGTGCTGCCCGAGCCGGTGCGCCCGAGTGATGTCGCGATCGGTCTCCAGCCCGCGTAGGCTGAGGCCGGCACCGTCGCCTGATTTACCTTCCCCCACTTCTACCCTGGAGAAATCTTTGAGACGCGCGAAAATCGTCGCCACCCTGGGCCCCGCCACCTCCACCTATGAGACGGTGCGCGCACTGATCGATGCGGGGGTGGATGTCGCTCGACTGAACCTCAGCCACGGCGACTACTCCGTGCACGAGAACAACTACGCCAACGTGCGTCGTGCCGCAGAAGACGCCGGCCGTGCCGTCGCCATCCTCGTCGACCTGCAGGGCCCGAAGATCCGTCTCGGCAAGTTCGAGAACGGCCCCTACGAACTCGCCAAGGGCGACATCTTCAAGATCACCACCGAGGACATCATCGGCAACAAGGACATCAGCGGGACGACCTTCAAGGGTCTGCCGCATGACGTCAAGCCGGGAGACTTCCTCCTGATCGACGACGGCAAGGTCCGGGTCGAGGTCGTCGAGACCGACGGCGTCACCGTCACGACCAAGGTCATCGTCGCCGGTGCCGTGTCCAACAACAAGGGCATCAACCTGCCCGGCGTCGCCGTCAACGTCCCCGCGCTGAGCGAGAAGGACGAAGACGACCTGCGCTGGGGTCTGCGCATCGGTGCCGACCTGATCGCCCTGTCGTTCGTGCGCAACGCCGCCGACGTCGAGCGTGTGCACGAGATCATGGCGGAAGAGGGCGTCCGCGTCCCTGTCATCGCCAAGGTCGAGAAGCCGCAGGCCGTCGACGCGCTCGAAGAGATCGTCGACGCGTTCGACGCGATCATGGTCGCTCGTGGCGACCTCGGTGTGGAACTTCCGCTCGAGGCCGTGCCGATTGTGCAGAAGCGCGCCGTCGAGATCGCGCGTCGCATGGCCAAGCCGGTCATCGTCGCGACGCAGATGCTCGAGTCGATGATCAGCAGCCCGGTGCCGACCCGCGCCGAGACCTCGGATGTCGCGAACGCCGTGCTCGACGGCGCGGACGCGGTCATGCTGTCGGGTGAGACCAGCGTCGGCGACTACCCGGTGGTCGTCGTCGAGACCATGGCGCGGATCATCGCGTCCACGGAAGAGCACGGCTTGGAGCGCATCGCGCCCCTCACGACCAAGCCCCGCACCCAGGGTGGTGCCATCACGCTTGCTGCTCTCGAGGTCGCCGAGTTCGTCGACGCGAAGTTCCTCTGCGTGTTCACCCAGTCGGGCGACTCCGCGCGTCGTCTGTCGCGCCTGCGCTCGCGCATCCCGATGATCGCGTTCACGCCCGAGCCGGGCATCCGTCGCCGTATGGCGCTGACCTGGGGCATCCGTTCGACCCTGGTCGACATGGTGCAGCACACCGACCTGATGTATCACCAGGTCGACGAGTATCTGCTCGGTAACGGTCTCGCCGAGGAAGGGGACAAGGTCGTCGTGATCTCCGGCTCCCCTCCCGGAATCGTCGGATCGACGAACGACCTTCGTGTGCACAAGGTCGGCGATGCGATCCGCGGTGCAGCTCCGATCTACAAGGCCGGCGTCTGACGCACAGCATCCAGAGGGGGCGGGACTTCGGTCCCGCCCCCTCTGTCATGCGCATCGGGTAGTTTTCACTCATGGAGCCGTGGTGTCGTCGGAGGAGCCTGTCATCGGCGTGCTGAAGAACGCGGGGTGGTGGATCGCCGACTACGTGTACGCCGGGTACTGGCAGGTGCGCGCGATGTTCGGCCGCACCGATCCGGCATCCTTCGCATCCGGGAGTGCTGCGCACATCATCGTCCTTCCGGGCGTCTATGAGACGTGGCGGTTCCTGCAGCCGCTCGTCGCCGCCATGCACGACCGCGGGCATCCGGTCCACATCGTCGATACGCTTCACCGGAATCAGCGACCGGTGGCGGACATGGCGCGAGCCGTGGAGGCGTTCCTGACGGAGAACGGGCTCGACGATGTGATCCTCGTCGCCCACAGCAAAGGGGGTCTCGCGGGAAAGGTCGTGATGACGGGTCCCGCGGGCGAGCGAGTGCGTTCGATGCTCGCGATCGCGACCCCGTTCGGGGGTTCGCGCTATGCCCGGCTCATGCTGTCGCGGACTCTGCGGGAGTTCTCACCGGAAGACCCGTCGATCGTGAGCCTCGCGCAGCAGCTCACGGTGAACGAGCGGATCGTGTCGGTCTATGCGGCGTTCGACCCCCATATCCCGGAGGGGAGCGAACTCGCCGGAGCCAAGAACGTCCGCCTCGACACGGGCGGGCACTTCCGGATCCTCGCGAATCCTCGGGTCTTGGCGGAACTCGCGGTCCTCGCGGAATAGTTCGTCGCCGAGGATCAGAAGGTCACCGGCAGCCGTCAGCCTCTGCGCGGTCTCCGTCCAGCGTCGGGAGCCACAGCAGCAGGTCCGGCAGGGAGGCATAGGCGGCGAGGCCATGGCTGACGCCGGGGTAGCGGTGGAACGTCACCTCGGCGTTCTGCGTGCACAGCAGCTTCACGTAGCCCTCGGTCGCGCTCGGCAGCACGAGTTCGTCGGCTTCTCCCTGGCCGACGAAGACGGGCACTCTGAGGGGACTGTTCCCCGCACTGTTCTCCCGCAGCATCGTCTGCCACGGCTCGGTCGTGGCGGGGTCGCTCCGAACATACCCGCCGACCAGCGGGTCGGCGATCGCGTGGATCTCCTCGTTCTGCGTGAGCAGGCACAGCGCGGCCATGTCCGGCGTCGCCTTCAGCCCGGCGGGCGTGAGGATGTCTGTGATCTCCGTGGCGCCGTACTGCTCGGCGTAGGCGGCCTCGTAGGCCGGGACGGCGAAGGAGGCGATCGTGACGCCGGAGAGGTTCACGATGTCGTCGGTCATCAGAGCGTTCAGGTTCGCTGCGGGGGCCGCCACAGCGACACCTTCGATCGTGAGCTCGTGCGCGTACTCCGCTGCACGTTCCGCAGCGAAGAGCACAGCCTGCCCGCCTTGCGAGTGTCCCCACAGCACGACCCGGTCGCTCACGTGTGCGTCGTCGATCCGTCGCGCCGCCCGGACGATGTCGAGCACACTGTTGGACTCGGGCACGCCGAGCAGATACGACGACGCGCCTTCGACGCCGAGCCCCGGATAGTCGGTGGCCACGACCGCGTAGCCCTCGGCGAGCAGCTCATGCATCCCCTCGATGTACTGGAACGGATCCAGGCCGCGTGAAGGCGCACACGTCGATGCCGCACCGGTGGTGGGATGGCCCCAGGAAATCACGGTGCGTCCGCCCTCGGGAGCAGGCCCGTCCGGGACGATCACCACGCCGGAGACAGGGATGTCTGCCCCCACGAGATCGCGGGAGTGGTAGATCACGCGCCACGCGACGGCGCCCACGGGTGCGCTCTCGATCGACTCGATGCGGATGATCTCGCCCGGATCTCCCCGGGGTGGGGGAGAGGGGAGGGTGTAGAACGCGGGATCCGCTCGGGCTTCGTCCTGCTCGGCGAGGGCTCTCCGTGTCACCTCGGCGGCGAGGAGCATGAGAGCCACGGCGAGGACGACGCCGATGACGATGAGGGCACGGCGCCGACGTCGCGGACGTGCAGCGTGTGCGGCAGGCAGCTCGTCGCCTCTGTGCATAAGGACTTTCTAGCGCACGGGGCCGTTTCGAGGGAGAGGACCGGCGGGCGCGGAGGAGAAGACGGAGGTAGTCTCATCGAGGGTGCCGGCGGTGGGACTCGAACCCACACGCCCTTTCGGACAAAGCATTTTGAGTGCTCCGCGTCTGCCATTCCGCCACGCCGGCTCGTGTGTCGCGTCTACGACTTTAGCGCAGACGAGGCGCGTGAACGTCCGCGCCGAGCGCCTACGGCCTGTGGACAGGGGCACTCCACTAGGATGGTTGTGTGACAGAGCAAGAAGAGCAGGCTGAGCAGCCCACGTCATCCGCACCCCGACGCGTCGTCGTCGCCGAAGATGAGTCGCTGATCCGTCTCGACATCGTCGAGATCCTCCGCGACAACGGCTTCGATGTCGTCGGTGAGGCCGGTGACGGAGAGACCGCTGTCGCTCTGGCGACCGAGCTGCGTCCCGACCTGGTCATCATGGACGTCAAGATGCCTCAGCTCGACGGCATCAGTGCCGCCGAGAAGCTGCACAAGGGCAACATCGCCCCCGTCGTCCTCCTCACGGCATTCAGCCAGAAGGAACTCGTCGAGCGTGCCAGCGAGGCGGGTGCTCTCGCGTACGTCGTGAAGCCGTTCACCCCGAACGACCTCCTGCCCGCGATCGAGATCGCGCTGGCCCGCCACGAGCAGATCATCACGCTCGAGGCTGAGGTCGCCGACATGGTCGAGCGCTTCGAGACCCGCAAGCTCGTCGACCGCGCCAAGGGTCTCCTCAACGAGAAGATGGGCCTGAGCGAGCCCGAGGCGTTCCGATGGATCCAGAAGGCGTCCATGGACCGCCGTCTGACGATGCAGGATGTCGCCAAGGCGATCATCGAACAGCTCGCTCCCAAGAAGTAGCGGTGGACGCCGGGATCCTCCGGCTCGATACCGAGCACATCCTGCGGCCCGTACGGCGGGGCGATGGCGCTGCGCTCTCGCGCGCCTATCTCGCGAACCGCGAGCATCTCGCACCGTGGGAACCCACCCGCAGCGAAGCGTTCTTCTCCGTCGCCTCGCAAGAGCAGCATGTGCAGCAATGCGTGGATGATGCGGCCAGTGGCCGTAGCATCCGCTTCGTCATCGAATCCGATGACGGAGAGATCCGCGGACGGATGAACATCAACAACATCGTCCGTGGCGCGTTCTGGAGCGCCGACCTCGGATACTGGGTCGACAGGTCGAGGCTGCACCGTGGGCTCGCGAGCCGCGGGGTCGCGCAGATCATCGAGTACTCGCGCGCAGAACTGCGCCTCCATCGGCTGCAGGCGGCGACGCTGCTGCACAACCTCGGGTCACAACGGGTGCTGCTCGGAAACGGCTTCGAGCGCATCGGTATGGCGCCGAGATACCTCCGCATCGCGGGGGAGTGGCAGGACCACCTGCTGTTCCAGCGACTGCTGGAGGAACCGCTCAGCGCTCGGCGGGAAGGTCCTTGATCATGTTGGTGATGCGGATCGTCGAGCAGCGACGCCCCTGATCGTCCGTGACCACGATCTCGTGAACGGTGATGCTCCTGCCCAGGTGCACGGGCGTGCACACTCCCGTGACGACACCCGAGGTCGCCGACCGCGTGTGCGTCGCGTTGATGTCGACACCGACGGCGAGTCGGCCGGCACCGGCGTGCAGGTTCGCCGCCATCGATCCGAGGGATTCCCCGAGCACCACGTAGGCGCCGCCGTGCATGAGTCCCACCGGCTGGGTGTTGCCTTCGACGGGCATGGTCGCGACGCAGCGCTCGACGCTGAACTCGACGAACTCCATGCCCATCTTCTCGGCCAGAGCACCCATTCCACGGGCCGTGGCCCAGTCGAGTCCCTCGCTCATCGCGACGTCGCTCATGCATCCTCCTCAGCGGGTGTCTGTCGTCCTCGTTAGGCTGACAGGGTGACGGACTCCGCAAAGCCTACCCTCATGGTCGTCGACGGCCACTCGCTCGCCTATCGTGCCTTCTTCGCCCTCCCGGTCGACAATTTCACGACCAAGGACAATCAGCACACCAACGGCATCTACGGCTTCCTGTCGATGCTGGTGAACCTCATCAAGGCCGAGCAGCCGACGCATCTGGCGATCGCCTTCGACACCTCGCGTCATTCGTTCCGCACGGATGAGTACCCGGAATACAAGGCGACGCGGTCGGAGTCGCCGCAGGAGTTCAAGGGTCAGATCCCTCTCCTTCAGGATTGCCTCGCCGCCATGTCCATCCCGGTCCTGACGAAAGAGGGGATCGAGGCCGATGACATCCTCGCGACCCTCGCGTCGCAGGGCGCGGAGCAGGGCTTCGAAGTGCTCGTCGTCTCCGGCGACCGCGACACGATCCAGCTCG
The DNA here is from genome assembly GCF_004794435.1 of Microbacterium sp. K27. Taxonomy (NCBI): domain Bacteria; kingdom Bacillati; phylum Actinomycetota; class Actinomycetes; order Micrococcales; family Microbacteriaceae; genus Microbacterium; species Microbacterium sp. K27. Next base: position 256,559 of record NZ_SSDK01000041.1, on the reverse strand, counting down.
TCAACGACGATGTCACCCTGCTGTACCCGTCGGTGCAGGGTGTCTCCCAGCTCAAGCGCTACGACCCGTCCACCGTTCAGGAGCGCTACGGGGTGCGACCAGAGCAGTACCCCGACATCGCGGCACTCGTCGGGGAGACGAGCGACAACCTCCCCGGCGTGCCGAAGGTCGGCGAGAAGACCGCGGTCAAGTGGCTCACGCAGTTCGGCTCGCTCGATGAGCTGATCGCCCGTGCCGATGAGATCAAGGGTGTGGTCGGCGGCAACCTCCGCGAACACATCGAGGACGTCCGTCGCAACCGCAAGCTCAACCGCCTGCTCACCGACGTCGAGCTTCCGGTCGGCCCCGCCGATCTCGCGGTGGCACCGATCGATCCGCAGGCTGTGCGTGACATCTTCGCGCGCCTCGAGTTCCGCACCCTGTTGCCTCGCGTGTTCGAGGCCGTGGGCGCAGGCGAGGTCGCCGACGACCCCGCATCCGTCGTCGTCCTTCCCGTCCCCGTTGAGGTGACGCCGACCGATCTCGCCACGTGGGCCGCGGCCCAGGAAGGCGACGTCTCTCTGCGCATCACGACCCAAGGCGGGGTCCCCGTGCGCATCGGTGCCGCCACGCTGACCGAGCTCCGCGAGACCGACTGGGCAGACGCCGCCGCCGAAGCGTTGCGCGGATGGATCGAGTCCGACGCGCCGAAGGTGCTCCACGACGCGAAGCCGCAGGTGAAGGCGCTGATCCGCCAGGGCATCCGCCTCGGCGGGCTCGCCTACGACACGAGCCTGGCTGGCTGGCTGCTGCGCCCCAGCTTCCCCGACAAGACGCTCTCCGATCTGGTCGAGCGCTACCTCGGCGAGAAGCTTCCCGAGGCCGATCCGACGCAGCTCGTCCCCGAGACGGAGGGGGCCACCCCGTCGCAGGAGGCATGGTTCGCGCTTCGCGTCGCCGATGCGCTTCGCGAAGACATCCCCGAGCCGGTCGCCGCGGTCCTGGTCGACATCGAGCTCCCGACACTGCTCACCCTCGCCGATATGGAGGTCGCGGGCGTGGCGGTTTCTCACGACGTGCTGTCGACATTCTCCGGTGAGCTCGCCACCCGAGCCGAAGGGCTCGCGCAGGAGGCGTTCTCCGTCGTGGGACGGGAGTTCAACCTCGGCTCGCCCAAGCAGCTCCAAGAGGTCCTGTTCGAAGACCTCCAGCTCCCCAAGACCCGCAAGACCAAGACCGGCTACTCGACGGATGCCGCGGTGCTGGCCGACCTGCAGGAGAGCAATCCCCATCCCTTCCTGAGCCTTCTGCTGCAGCATCGCGAAGCCACAAAGCTGCGCCAGATCATCGAGTCGCTCGACACGGCCATCGGCGACGACCACCGTGTGCACACGACCTATGTGCAGACCGGAAGCCAGACCGGTCGTCTCTCCAGCACCGATCCGAACCTGCAGAACATCCCGGTGCGCACCGAGGAATCTCGCCGCATCCGCAGTGCTTTCGAAGTCGGCGAGGGGTACGAGTCTCTGCTCACGGCTGACTACTCGCAGATCGAGATGCGCATCATGGCGCACCTGTCCGGTGACGAAGGATTGATCGAAGCGTTCAACAGCGGAGAAGACCTTCACCGCTTCGTCGGCGCGCGGGTGTTCGGCGTCGAGCCGAGCGACGTCACTGCGGCCATGCGCACCAAGGTGAAGGCCATGTCGTACGGTCTCGTCTACGGCCTCTCCGCCTTCGGTCTCTCCAAGCAGCTGCGTATCGAGCAGTCCGAGGCCAAGCAGCTCATGGTCGAGTACTTCGCACGTTTCGGCGCCGTGCGCGACTATCTGCGGGCCTCGGTGATGAAGGCGAAGGAGGTCGGCTACACCGAGACGATCTTCGGCCGCCGTCGTCCGTTCCCTGACCTGGCGAGTCCGAACCGGGTGCTGCGCGAGAACGCCGAGCGTGCGGCGCTCAACGCTCCGATCCAGGGCAGTGCGGCCGACATCATGAAGATCGCGCTCCTGCACATCCACGACGATCTCCGGTCCGAGCAGCTCTCCTCTCGCGTGCTGCTGCAGATCCACGACGAACTCGTGGTCGAGGTCGCTCCGGGGGAGTGGGATGCCACGGAGCGGATCGTGCGCGCCCGGATGGGGGATGCGGCCGAGCTCTCGGTGCCGCTCGACGTGCAGGTCGGACGCGGCCGCGACTGGAACGAAGCAGCGCACTGAGACCCGGCGGCGAGAGGGGGTCGGGGATTAGGCTGACAACTATGACTTCAGCTCCCCGCACTCCCTCCGCCATCGACGCCGTCGCCGATGAATGGGTCGACACGATCGCGGTACTGGCGCCCACTCTCGGGACCTACATCGGCCGCGACGAGGTGAACGATCGCTTCGGTGACCTGAGTCCCGCGGGGCATGAAGAGATCGCCGCTGCGACCCGCGCGACGCTCGACAGGCTCTCGGCCCTCGAGCCCGTCGACGCGATCGACGAGGTGACCAAGACCGACCTGGGCGCGGAGCTGCGTCTCGATCTCGAGTTGCACGACGCGAAGTGGCATCTGCGCGATCTCAACGTCATCGCCTCGGCGGCGCAGGATGTGCGCGCGGCCTTCGACCTGATGCCGACCGCGACCGTCGAGAACTGGGACGTGATCGCGACGAGGCTCGCCGCTGTTCCCGACGCCCTCCGTGGCTACGTCGAGACGCTGCGCACCGGTATCGCCGAGGGGGTGACGCCGGCACGTCGTCAAGTGATCGAGGTCGCGACGCAGATCGACCGTTACACCGCGGATGACGGATTCTTCGCCGCGTTCGTCGCGGAGGCCGACCCCGAAGAAGGCCAGCTGCCCGCCTCGCTCGCGCGTACTCTCGCCGACAACTCCGCCGCCGCACGCGTCGCGTACGACGAGCTGCGCCGCTTCCTCGCGGAGGAACTCGCCCCCGCCGCCGGAGAGGTCGACGCCGTCGGACGCGACCTGTACGCGCTCAACTCCCGTCGCTTCCTCGGGGCGACGATCGACCTCGACGAAACTTACGAGTGGGGCCGCGAAGAGCTCGCGCGCATGGTGGCGGAGCAGACCGCGATCGCGAATGAGATCCTGCCGGGGGCCTCCGTCGAAGAGGCCGTGGCCCACCTCGAAGCCGACCCTGCCCGCAAGCTCGTGGGCACCGACGCTCTCCAGAAGTGGATGCAGGAGACGAGCGATCGCGCGGTCGCCGAACTCGGAGCCTCCCACTTCGACATCCCCGAGGCGATCCGCACGCTCGAGTGCATGATCGCGCCCACCCAGGAAGGTGGCATCTACTACACGGGCCCGACCGACGACTTCTCGCGTCCCGGTCGTATGTGGTGGTCCGTTCCCGAGGGCGTCACGGAGTTCGACACCTGGCGAGAGCTCACCACCGTCTTTCATGAGGGCGTGCCGGGCCACCACCTGCAGATCGCCCAGGCCGTGTACAACCGGGCCGAGCTCAACTCCTGGCGCCGGCTGTTGGCCGGCACCTCGGGCCACGCCGAGGGGTGGGCCCTGTACGCCGAGCGTCTGATGGAGCAGCTCGGCTACCTCGACGATCCCGCCGATCGACTCGGCATGCTCGACGGACAGCGTATGCGGGCGGCCCGTGTGGTGCTCGACATCGGCGTACACCTGGGCAAGCCACGTCTCGATGGCACGGGAGTGTGGGATGCGGAGTATGCGCTCGACTTCATGCGCCAGAACGTGAACATGTCGGATCAGTTCGTGCAGTTCGAGGTGAACCGCTACCTGGGCTGGCCGGGGCAGGCTCCGTCGTACAAGGTCGGTCAGCGCATCTGGGAGCAGGTGCGTGACGGCGTCCGTGCGGCGGAGGGCGACGCCTTCTCCTTCAAGGGCTTCCACAAGCGCGCGCTCGACATGGGTGGGGTCGGCCTCGACACGCTGCGCAGCGCGCTGCTTCCGCGCTGACGGGAATGCGATTCGATCGCCGCGTGTTCATTCACCTGAATAGAGAGGGATGACATGGGCATCGAATTCGGGCTGGACACCTTCGGGGACATCACGAGGGACACAGACGGAGAGCTCCTCACCGGAGCGCAGACCATCCGCAACGTCGTGGAGCAGGCAGAGCTCGCTGACACGGTGGGCGTGGACTTCTTCGGGGTGGGGGAGCACCACCGCGCCGAGTTCGCGGTGTCCGCGCCGGAGATGGTGCTGGCCGCGATCGCGGCTCGCACGGAACACATCCGACTGGGCACCGCGGTGACCGTGTTGTCCTCCGACGATCCGGTACGCGTGTTCGAACGCTTCTCGACGCTGGACGCGCTTTCGGACGGTCGCGCCGAGGTCGTTCTCGGGCGCGGATCCTTCATCGAGTCTTTCCCCCTGTTCGGCTACGACCTCCGCGACTACGACGCACTGTTCGAGCAGAAGCTGGAGCTCTTCGTCGAGCTGCTCAAGGAAGAGCCCGTGACATGGTCGGGCACGATGCGGGCGTCGCTCGACAACGCGAACGTGTTCCCCAAGACCGAGAAGGGTCTTCGCACGTGGGTTGGCGTGGGCGGCAGCCCGGAATCCGTCGTGCGGGTCGCTCGTCACGGGCTCGGGCTCATGCTGGCGATCATCGGGGGACCGGCCCATCGGTTCAAGCCGTTCGTCGACCTCTACCACCGCTCCGTGGCGTCGTTCGGCACGACCTCGCACCCCGTTTCCGTTCATTCGCCGGGCCACATCGCCGAGACCGACGCGGAGGCCTGGGACGCGGCGTACTCCGGCTTCGAGGCGATGAACAACACCATCGGCCGCGAGCGCGGCTGGCCGGCATACAGCCGCGCGCGTTTCCAGAACGATGTCGGTCCGGAAGGGGCGATCTATGCGGGCTCACCGGATCGAGTCGCCGCGAAGATCGCCGACACGATCACGACCTTGGGTCTCGGACGGTTCGACCTGAAGTACGCGACAGGTACCCTGTCGCACGAGTCGATGATGCGCAGTATCGAGCTGTACGGCACCGAGGTCATCCCGCGGGTGCGCAAGATCCTCGCCGCGCACGACTGACGACATCTCGCGCGGCCTGTCCGGCGCTCGGCTCTACGATGAGGAGCATGGCCAACACCGCCCTGCCGAGCCGCTCATCGCTGGCCGAGCGCCTGGACGTCCTGCCGTTCACGCGTCGACACCTCCGGCTGCTCACCGGATCCGGGCTCGGATGGGCCCTGGACGCGATGGATGTCGGTCTGATCTCCTTCATCCTCGCGGCCCTCACGCAGCAGTGGGGACTGACCAAGGGCGAGGCGGGGTGGATCGCCTCGGTCGGTTTCATCGGGATGGCCATCGGTGCGACGCTCGGCGGTCTGCTGGCCGATCGCTTCGGTCGCCGCCAGGTGTTCGCACTCACCCTGCTCGTGTACGGCATCGCGACCGGGGCCAGCGCGCTCGTCGGCGGAATCGCAGCACTCCTCGTGCTGCGATTCCTCGTCGGGCTTGGTCTCGGTGCCGAGCTCCCGGTCGCGTCGACGTACGTGAGCGAGTTCGCTCCTGCTCGAATCCGCGGTCGTCTGATCGTCGTGTTGGAGGCCTTCTGGGCGCTCGGATGGACGGCAGCCGCCGTCATCGGGTTCCTGGTCATCCCGGCGTCCGACGACGGTTGGCGCTGGGCCTTCGCGCTCGGCGCGATTCCTGCCGTGTATGCCCTGTTCGTGCGGTGGCGGATGCCCGAGTCTCCGCGATGGCTCGCCTCGCGTGGACGCATCGCGGAAGCTGAACGAATCGTCTCGGCCTTCGAGGCTGATGCCGGTGTGGGGACGGCCCCGGCCATTCGGAAGGAGCCGGCGTCCCGCGCGATCGCGGTCACGGCTCGGGCCCGCCTCACCACGCTCTGGAACCCCGAGTTCCGCCTGCGCACCCTCTGCCTCTGGGTGGTGTGGCTGGGCGTGAACTTCGCCTACTACGGCGCGTTCATCTGGATTCCGAGCATCCTCGTGGACGCCGGGTTCGATCTCGTCCGCTCGTTCGGATTCACACTGATCATCACGCTCGCGCAGCTTCCGGGATACGCGGTCGCCGCGTGGCTGATCGAGGTCTGGGGGCGACGGCTCACCCTGTCGGTGTTCCTTCTGGGGTCGGCCGTCTCGGCTGTGATCTTCGGCACGGCCACGACCGAGGGGGCGATCATCGCTGCGGGTATGGCTCTGTCTTTCTTCAACCTCGGTGCCTGGGGCGCGCTGTACGCCGTCACGCCCGAGATCTATCCGACGTCGTTGCGGGGAACGGGCGCGGGCTGGGCCGCCGGGGTCGGCCGCATCGCGTCGATCGTGGCGCCGCTTTCCGTACCGGTCCTTCTGATCGCCGGTGGGGCTCCGCTGCTGTTCGCCGTGTTCGGCGTGTGCTTCCTCGGTGCGGCCGCCGCGGCATGGGGGCTCGTCGATCGGGGTGGTCAGGCTCTCGACGACCGTTGACGCCGCGCGTCGTGAGCCGCAATAGGCTGGGACGATGGCAGATGTGCGGTTCGTGGCGATCGGCGACTCGTTCACCGAGGGGGTCGGTGACGTTCTTCCGGATGGGCGGGAGCGCGGCTGGGCCGATCTCGCGGCCCAAGGCTGGGCGGACGCGGCGGGCCACTCCATCCAGTACGCGAACCTCGCGATCAGGGGCAAGCTCGCCTGGCCGATCGTCGAGCAGCAGCTCGAACCCGCGCTCGCCCTGCGCCCGACGCATCTCTCCTTCAACGGCGGTGGCAACGATATGCTGCGCCCGCGCACCGATGTCGAGCACATCGCCGATACCTTCAGTCGCGTGCTGCGGCGGTGCGATGAGGAGGGCGTCACCATGATCCTGCTCTCGGGTGCCAATCCCAGCGGGCAGCTCCCGATGGGCTCCCTCGTCCAGCGGCGCGGCGATCTGCTCTCCGACGCGGTGCTCCGGCGGATCGAGGAGCGCCCCGACGTGGTCCGAGCACTCAATTGGCCGGATCGTGAGCTCTCCCGCGGTGCGTACTGGGCGGATGACCGTCTGCACATGAACGCGGCGGGTCACCACCGTGTCGCTGCCCGCGTGCTGCACGCGCTCGGCTTCGAGCCCCCGGCGACATGGTGGGCCCCGAATGATCGACGGGGTACCGGGCCATCGGGGCTCGCCTACTACCGGGAGTTCGTCGGTCCCTGGGTCCGCCGACGCGTGACGCGCACCTCGTCGGGCGATGGCCGTACGGCGAAGTACCCGTCCTGGGTCGAACGAGTGCCCTCGTGATGCGAAGCGGTTCCTCGGTTGCGGGGGATCGGTGAGCGACTTCGAATTGGCGCGTATACCCGCCGGTGTCCTGACGCTGCACGATGCGCGTCGTGGCGAGCGGCGTGATGTGACACTCGAGCCGTTCCGGATCGGTGTGTATCCGGTGACGGAGGAGCAGCTCACCGAGGTGCTGGGCATCCCGGTGCGCCATCCGCGTCGCCCCGCCGCCGACCTCAGTTGGTTGCGCGCGATCCACTTCTGCAACGCCGCATCCGAATGGGAGGGCCTGGATCGGGTCTATCTGTTCGATGGCGAGGAGGTGACCTGGGACACGACCGCCGACGGGTACCGGCTCCCCACAGAAGCGGAGTGGGAGTTCGCCTGCCGCGCCGGGTCGACAGGTCCGCACTATGCGCCTCTTGCCGATGCGGCATGGACGAGTGCGGACGGGGTGTCCTCTCCGCAGGACATCGGCGGCAAGCTGCCGAACCTCAACGGTCTCTTCGACACGCTCGGCAACGTCTGGGAGTGGTGCTGGGACCTGTTGGATCCCGCCCGTTATGACGACTACCGCGTCTTCCGCGGCGGCGGGTTCGCCGACGACGCGTGGAGCGTGCGCGCATCGGTGCGTCGCGGGGGAGCACCTCGCATGCACCATGACGATGTCGGGTTCCGACTGGCGCGGGGTGCGTTCGACACGGTCGACGGTGCACAGGGCTGGTCCGCGCGCGCGGACCGCGAACGTGCTGTCCGGAATGGACCGTTGCCTTCCGGATGGACGCCTCGTCGGAGCTGAGACGCCGGTACCGCGCGGCCGCCGTGTCCGCATCACTCCACGTTTTGTCCTGTCATCCCGCGGATGGAAAGCTGGAGACATGGCACCTTCCTACGCGCTCATCGTCTCCCAAGGCCGAGTGGCCGATCGCACCGACGGAGCGCTCGTGGGGGCACGACGCGTGGGTGACGCGGTCTCGGCATTGCTGGAGATCGAACCGCACGTCGTCGGCACCCCGACACCGGGCCTGGTCGATGACTGGTCCGTCGCGCTTCCCGAAGCGGAGGCGACTCTGAGCGGATTGCGCGCAGCGGTGCACGACGCCATCTCTACGGGCGCGACACCCCTCCTGATCACGAACACCTGCGCGGCGAGCCTCGGCACTCTTCCCGCTGCTGCCGAGCACCATCCCGACGCCGTCGTGCTCTGGATCGACGCACACGGCGACTTCAACACTCCGGATACGACGGATTCGGGCTATCTCGGCGGTATGGTCCTGGCCGCGGCGTGCGGACTCTGGGACAGTGGGCACGGCGACGGCATCGATCCGACGCAGGTGATCGTGGTCGGCGGTCGCGACATCGACGTCGCTGAGGGTGAGTTGCTCGCCGAAGCGGGGGTCACCGTTCTCGCTCCTTCCGAGAGCACGCCGGAGCGCGTCCTCGAACTCGTCGCCGGACGTCCCGTGTGGATCCACGTCGATTGGGACGTGCTCGAACCCGGGTACATCCCCGCCGCCTACCGGGTCGGAGGCGGGTTGCTGCCTCACGACGTGGCGGCGATTTTCGCGGCGCTGCCGTCCGATTCGGTCCGGGGGATCGAACTCGCGGAGTTCGAAGCCGGCGACGAGGAGGTGCCGGAGCGCGTCAGCGTCGAGCTCATCGTGGAGACGCTGCAGCACCTGCTCCGATAGGGTGCGCTCAGCGCCGACGTTCCGGATCGAGGCCCATGCGGATGCGCGTCCGCTTGCGTTCGATGAGGATGAACACCGTGCCGATGATCCAGAGGGGGATCGGCATCAGGAACGCGATCCGGAAGGCCTCGAGCGAGTATGTCTCGGGAGTGCCGGCGCCCTGCAGGTCGAGTGCGAGGCCGATGAGGAAGATGGCGATGAGCGCGGCGATGAACCCTCCCGCGTTCGTCACACCGGTGGCGGTGCTCAGACGGTGGGTGGGGTTGTGCGTCCGCGCATGGTCGAACGCGATCATGGAGGCGGGCCCTCCGGTCGCGAGGGCGATCGCCAGCACATAGAGGAGCCAGATGGGCGCGGTGTCGGGCACAGCGATGACAGCGACCCACGCTGCCATCTGCACCCCGACGGCGGGGAGCACCAGCGCGAGCGACCGGTGATTCGGAAGCCGCCGGGAGAGGTCGCCGATGAGGGGTCCCAGAAGCATGCCGGCCACGACATATACGGAGATGATTCCCGCGGCGTGGGCTGTATCGAGCCCTTCCGCCGCGGTGAGGAAGGGCATTCCCCAGAGCAGCACGAACGCGGTACCCGCGAACGGGGTCGTGAAGTGCGACCAGAAGGCCAGCCGCGTGCCCGGGTGTGCCCAGGCGGCACGTATGCCGACACCGGTATCTATGGCGGAGGTGACGACGCGGACGACACCGGTATCGGTGTTCACCGTGACGTCGGCGCCGCGCTCTGCGGGATGGTTGCGAATCACCAGCGCCACGAGGATGGTGAACAGCACACCGAGGCCCGCGATGCTGCCGAAGGTGATGGTCCAGTTGGTGGCGTGCAGGAGTGCGGCCAGTGGGACCAGGGCGATCAGCTGGCCGGCTTGACCGATGATGCCGGTGAACTGGACCATGAGCGGCCCGCGTTGGGCGGGAAACCAGGTCGCGACGAGTCGTAGCACCGCGGGGAAGATCGCGGCATCACCGGCACCGAGCAGGACACGCGCGAAGATCGCGATGCCGATGCTGGGGGAGAGGGCCATGGTCAGCTGGCCCGCGGCCATCAGCAGCATGCCGACAGTCATGATCGGGCGCGAGCCGAAGCGATCGAGGAGCACTCCGATCGGGATCTGCATTCCGCCGTACACGGCGAGTTGGACCACGGCGAAAAGAGCGAGTGTCGATGCATCCGCCTGGAAGCGGTCGGCCGCTTCGACGCCGACAGCGCCGAGCGATGTGCGGTTCGTGATGGCCAACACGTAAGCGGCGACTCCGACCGACCAGATCACCCAGGCTCTCCACCCCGGTGTCGATACGGGGGAGGGGGAGACCTGCGGCACGCCTCAACGCTACTCCTCCGCGGACGCGCATTCGGCGACCTCCGCTCGATGTCGGTCGGGGTCGCTACGGTGGCGCCATGACCAGTTCCCCTTTGCACCACTCTCTCGACTACGTCGAGCTCGTCGTCACCGATATGGAGGCGTCGAAGAGCTTTTTCGGTGACGCCTTCGGCTGGAGCTTCAACGACTACGGCCCCGGATACGCCGGGATCGTGTCGCCACGAGGCGACGGCAACGAAGCCGGTGGTCTGATGCTGGCCGACGAGCCGCGTCCTGTCGGAGGTCCGCTCGTACTGCTCTATTCGGAAGACCTCGACGCCACGAAGGCGGCTATCGAGAAGGCCGGCGGAACGATCCTCCAAGAGCCGTACGCGTTCCCCGGCGGGCGACGCCTGCACTTCGCCGACCCGACGGGCACGGAGCTCGGAGTCTGGTCGACACAGTAGGAGTCAGCCGTGGCTTCGCCGGTGTCGCGCGTGCGACGATTGCCGGTATGCCGGACATCGTGGCGGGCGACATCCCCGACGACATCGAGAGATGCGTGGACGTCTGGTTTCACGCACTCCGGCACCGTGACGGGGATGTCGACTCCCGCTCGATCGCCGATCGCATGCGAAAGCTGTTCGATGGCCATGTCCTCCGGTTCGCGCTCACGGGGGAGCCTCTGGCGGGTTTCGCTCTCACCACGCCGAAGACACACGACGAGACGACGGCCGTGTTGGAGCGGATCGCCGTGATGCCGTCATCCGCCGGGCAGGGACATGGTCGTGCCCTGCTGCGCGATGCGATTCAGTATTCGACGGGTGCCGGCTTCTTCAGCCTCGAACTCGCGGTGCGGCGAGGGAACGCCGCCATCCAGCTCTACGAATCGGAGGGGTTCGCGGCGGTCTCGGAGCCTGTCCCGCACCCGCTCGGCGGCGAGCCCATGATCACCTACCGCCGTGATCTCGTCGATCGGCACAGCGGAGCGATCGCGGGTACCTCAGGACTCAGCGTTCCGCGGGTACAGGGCCCCGAGATCGTTCTCCGACCTTTCGAGGAATCTGACATCGATGCCGTGTTGGAGGCGTCCTTCGATCGTTCGATCACCGACGTCACCACCGTTCCCATCGTCGCTGATCCCGGGCTCGCCGGCGCGTGGCTGGTCCGGCAGCACGAGCGGGCAGCGAAGGGTATCGGCTACTCGTTCGCGATCGAGGCGAACGAAGAATGCGTGGGGCAGATCGGGCTGTGGCTTCGTGACCGGGACCAGGGTCGAGCGACCGTCGGCGACTGGATCCGACCCACGCGACGCGGCGAGGGATACGCCTACAGCGCGCTGCAAACCCTCACGGAATGGGCGTGGCACCTCGCCGATCTGCATCGTCTGCAGCTGCACATCGATCCGACGAACGGGCCCTCACTCCGGACTGCTGAGAAGGCGGGCTATGCGCGCGAAGGGTTGCTTCATTCGTGGCAGAAGATCGGCGATGAGCGCCGGGACATGCTCGTGTACAGCCGACTCCGGTCACCGTGGCCGATTGCTGATCCGGCGGCTGAGGAACCGGCTTAGTCGACGATGCGGTGGCCGAGATCTTCGAGGATCATCGTCACGAGTTGATCGGTGGTCGTCTCCGGGCCGACCCGTCGCTCATCGAACCAGGGGAGTGGTTGCCACCCGTCGTGCCATCGGCGGATCTCGTCCTCCCCGAAAGCGTTCGCGAGAGGCCTTCCGGCATGGCGCCGAATCGTCTCTTCGAGGCCGACGTCGAACTGATAGATTCCTGTCGTTCCGCGATGGTCGAGGTACAAGCTCTCGAAGGCTTCGGCGTAGTCGCGCAGATTGAAGATCCCGTCGAGGATGACGTCGTAACCGAGGTCCAGCGCCTGCCGGGCGGCGCCGACGATCAGGATGCTCGCCGCTCGAGAGCGTCTCAACCGGTTGGGGTCGTGCAGCAGCTCACGGCGGAAGTGGTCTTGAGAAATGATGGCGACCCGTTGACCTAGTGCCGGTCGCAGTGCCCTCGCAGTCGTCGTCTTCCCCGATGCGGCGTCGCCGCGCAGGATGACGAGACGCGTGGAGCCACTGCCCGTGAGAGTCATCGAACCATCCTTGCAGCGCCCGCCAGGCGGGTCGAGTCCGGCGATCAATCGAGCGCGAACGGCATTCCCAGCACGGCCCTGAGTCTCGACGCGAATGTCTCGCGACGGCCGGGATCCACCCACTCCGCGTCTCCGTGTCGTTGGTACAGCCGATCGTCCGGAAAGCGGGGGAACACATGCACATGCAGGTGCCAGACGTCCTGGTCTCCTGCGGGCTCATTGTGCTGCCGGATGGAGGTCCCCTCGCATCCGTAGGATGACCGGATGCCGATCGCCACCCTCTGCGTCAGATCCCACACCGCGAAGCCGTCCTCCGGTGACAGGTCGTAGATGTTCTCCACGTGCGTCCGCGGGATGACGAGGACCGCTCCGGGGTTCCCCGGCCACCACTTCGGCGCGATCCGCGCGAATGCACGGTCGGTGACGGCGACCACGTCGGACGGCATGCTGAGTTGGTCGTACAGACCCTGTTGGAATTTGCAGAACGGACACGCATATCCGGGCGGCTCGTGGGTGGCTGGATACACGCACCGATCATCGCACGGGGGAGTGCTGGTACCGGGAGCTGCATCTGTCACCGGTGGCGCTGACGATCTTCTTAGCTGACATAATGTGCATTATCGGCTATCTTTCACGATCCGAGAGCGGTGATCGATAGGCTCGCCTCGTGAACGGAAGCAACGTCGACATCGACTGGGAATCTGCGCGACGCGCGAATCAGGAGAACTGGGAGGATCGCGTCCCGGTGCACACGGAAGCCTATGGGCTCGCTGCGTTCGACGATCCCGCGCATCTCAGCGACGTCGTTCGCGACGACCTCGCGACGATGACCTCGTTCCTTCCTGCGGACGGTCTGTCCGGCCTCGATCTCTGTCACCTGCAATGCCACATCGGCACCGACACGGTCTCCCTGGCTCGCGCCGGTGCGACGGTGACCGGCGTCGATTTCTCGCCGTCTGCGCTCCGTGCGGCGACCGACCTCGCCGCGCGTCTGGGTATCGATGCGACGTGGGTGCAGACCGATGTGCTCGATGCACGGGCTGCAGTCACCGGTGACTTCGATGTCGTGTACACGAGTATCGGGACGATCAGCTGGCTCGACGACCTGGATCGGTGGGCGGCGCAGATCGTGCAGCTGCTGCGTCCGAGCGGGATGTTCTTCATCCGCGACGGTCATCCCGCCCTGTACGCGCTGGATGAGGACGCGGACACCTTGACCACGCGCTATTCCTACTTCGCGACCGGTCGCGCGCAGCAATGGGACGACGACAGCACATATGCCGGCGACGGTCGTATCGACCACGCCCGCACTTACGAGTGGCCGCACCCGTTGTCCGAGATCCTCGGTGCGCTGCTGCGTGCAGGGCTCAGGCTCGTCCACTTCGATGAAGGTCGTACGCTGCCGTGGCGATTCAGCGATCGCATGGTCGAGGTGTCCGGCGGCTACGCCTGGCCCGAAGCCGAGCGGGACCTGATCCCCTGCACGTACACGATCATCGCGCGCGTCGACGAAGGCGGAGCCACCGGAGACGCGTGATGGTCGGAGTGCGGGCGCGGGCACGCGCTCCGACCATTCTCACGCTCCGACGTACTGCGCGAGGTGCTCCCCCGTGAGTGTCGATTTTTGGGATACCAAATCCCTCGGCGTCCCCTCGAAGACGATCTTGCCGCCGTCGTGTCCGGCTCCCGGACCGATGTCGATGATCCAGTCCGCGTGCGCCATGACTGCCTGATGGTGCTCGATCACGATCACGGTCTTGCCGGCATCCACGAGTCGATCCAGCAGTCCCAGGATCTTGTCCACATCGGCGAGGTGAAGGCCGGTCGTGGGCTCGTCGAGCACGTAGACGTCGCCTTTCTCCCCCATCTGGATCGCGAGCTTGATGCGTTGGCGTTCGCCACCGGACAGCGTCGACAGCGGCTGCCCGAGTGACAGGTAGCCGAGTCCCACGTCTTCCATCCGCCCGAGGATCGCCGTGGCGGCGGGCAGCTTGGCCTCCCCGTCGCTGAAGAACACCCGTGCCTCGGAGACCGGCAGATCGAGCACCTCGGTGATGTCCTTGCCCGCGAGCTTGTACTCCAGCACCCCGGCCTGGAAGCGCTTGCCTCCGCAGTCCTCACAGGGAGTCTCGATCGTGTCCATGAAGCCGAGCTCCGTGATGATCACACCCGCGCCCTTGCACGAGGGGCAGGCGCCTTCGGAGTTCGCGCTGAAAAGAGCCGGCTTCACGCCGTTCGCCTTCGCGAAAGCCTTGCGGATCGGCTCGAGGAGTCCCGTGTACGTCGCCGGGTTGCTTCGCCGGGAGCCTTTGATCGCGGCCTGGTCGATCGCCACGACTCCGTCGCGCTTGGACACCGACCCGTGGATGAGCGAGCTCTTGCCCGAGCCCGCCACGCCCGTCACGACGGTGAGGACCCCCGTCGGAATGTCGACATCGACGTCCTGGAGGTTGTTCGCCGTGGCCCCGCGCACCTCGATCGATCCGGTTCCGGAGCGCACCGCCTCCTTGAGCTGGGCCCGATCCTCGAGGTGGTCGCCGGTCTCGGTACCACTGGCCTTCAGCCCCTCGACCGTGCCCTCGAAGCAGATCTCACCACCGGCGCTGCCCGCACCAGGCCCCAGGTCGACGACGTGGTCGCCGATCGCGATGGTCTCGGGTTTGTGCTCGACGACCAGCACGGTGTTGCCCTTGTCTCGCAGCTTCAGCAGCAGGCCGTTCATGCGCTGGATGTCGTGCGGGTGCAGACCGATCGTCGGCTCGTCGAACACGTAGGTGATGTCGGTGAGGGATGAGCCGAGGTGCCGCAGCATCTTGATGCGCTGCGCCTCTCCCCCGGACAACGTGCCCGACGGACGCTCCAGACTGAGGTATCCGAGGCCGAGCGTCACGAAGGCGTCGAGATTGGCGCTGAGCGCCTGCAGCAGCGGGCCGGCTCCGGGGAGATCGAGTCCCCGGACCCAATCGGCCAGGTCTGTCACCTGCATGCGGCACGCATCGGCGATGCTCACACCCTCGATCTTCGATGACCGCGCCCCCTCGGTGAGCCGCGTCCCATCGCACTCCGGGCAGACGGCGAACGTGGCCACGCGCTCCACGAAGGCCCGGATGTGCGGCTGCAGCGCGTCGAGGTCCTTCGAGAGCATCGACTTCGTGATCTTCGGGATGAGACCCTCGTACGTCATGTTGATCCCGGAGATCTTCACCTTCGTGACCTCGCCGTAGAGGAAGAGGTGTCGCTGCTTGTCGGTGAACTGGGAGATCGGCTTATCCGCGGGATAGAAGCCCGACTGGGAGAACCCCTTCACCATCCATCCGTCGGCCGTGTAGCCAGGCACCATGATGGCACCGTCGTCGAGAGACTTCGACTCGTCGACGATCTGGGCGAGATCGAGGTCGGACACCGCTCCCCTGCCCTCGCATCGCGGACACATGCCGCCGAGGTAGATCGCATCCTTCACGATCTTCTTCTCTCCACCCGGGCCTGTCATGACACCGCTGGCCTTCTGCGTCGGGATGTTGAACGAGAAGGCGGTCGGTCCGCCGATATAGGGCTGCCCCAGCTTGCTGAACAGGATGCGGAGCATCGCGTTGGCGTCGGTGACGGTGCCGACGGTCGATCGGGGGTTCGCTCCCAGACGCTCCTGGTCGACGATGATCGCCGTGGTCAGACCCTCGAGGATGTCGACATCTGGACGGGGCACCGACGGCATGAACCCCTGGACGAAGGCGCTGTAGGTCTCGTCGATCATGCGCCGCGACTCCGCCGCGATCGTGTCGAAGACGAGCGAGCTCTTCCCCGAACCAGACACGCCGGTGAACACGGTCAGACGGCGCTTCGGGATATCGACGCTGACGTCCTTGAGATTGTTCTCGCGCGCACCCTGTACGCGGATCAGGTCGTGGGTGTCTGCGGGGTGCTCGTCCGTGGTCATCGGCGTCTTTCGTGGGATCGGTGGAGAAGGTCAGGCGGCCTGGTTGATACGCAGCAGGTTGCCTGCAGGATCGCGGAACGCGCAGTCGCGCACACCGTAGGGCTGATCGATGGGCTCCTGCACGACATCGGCTCCACGTTCGACGAGACGCTCGAAGAGGGCGTCGACGTCATCGCTGGCCAGCGTGAGGGCCGCGTAGCTGCCCTTGGCGATCAGCTCGAGGATCGTCTGACGCTCGGCGTCCGTGATGCCCGGATCGGTTGCCGGCGGGTGCAGCACGATCGATGTCTGCGGCTGACCCTCGGGCCCGACGGTGAGCCACCGCAGGCCGTCGTACCCGACATCGTTGCGCACCTCGAAGCCGAGGGCGTCGCGATAGAACGCGAGGGCCGCTTCGGCATCGGTGTGCGGGAGGAATGCGTAGTGGATGCTGATGTTCATGGTGTTCACGTTAGGTGCGCATCGGTGCGCGGCGCTTCTCGATTCCTGATCGGTCTGGTCACGTGCTTGGCCTGGAACGAGGGGATTCCCTCGACACTGGCAGCGCGTTCACGGTACACGCTGGGTGCGACACCGACCAGCTCGGAGAATCTCGTGCTGAATGTGCCGAGCGAGGAGCAGCCCACTTCGAAGCACACCTCCGTCACCGTCAGGTCTCCGCGTCGCAGGAGTGCCATCGCCCGCTCGATACGTCGGGTCATCAGATACGAGTAGGGAGACTCGCCGTAGGCCTCTCTGAACTGCCGGCTCAGGTGCCCCGCCGACATATGCACACCGCGGGCGAGCGCCTCGACATCGAGTGGTCGTGCGTACTCCCGGTCGATGCGGTCTCGGACTCTCCTCATCACGGTGAGTTCGCGGAGGCGAACTTCGTCGACGTCGGTCACGACTTGATCTTGCCATGTCCCCGGAAGTCGCGGCATGACGGAACGAAACGCGGAAGACGGCTTCTCCCCCGCTCCGGCCCGGCGGAGCGCTATCCTGAGGGCGCATCCTCACAGGATCTTCTCAGAAAGGGGTCCCCACCATGTCTGAACCACTCACGGAGGCCAAGTCGTTGTTCAAGTCGATCCGCGTCACGCTGGCCGTCGCCGGTGTGCTGGCGCTGCTCGCCGGAATCGTCCTCCTCGTCTGGCCGGTGAAGTCCGCGGTCATCGTGACGGCGATCTTCGCCACCTACCTCATCATCGCCGGTCTCGTCTACGTCGGACTCGGCATCTTCTCGAGCGCGAAGGGCGGGTGGGCGCGCGTCGGTCACATCGTCCTCGGCCTGCTCTACATCGCTGCCGGTGTCATCGCGTACTTCAACCTGAATGCCGCCGCCGCCACGCTCGCCTTCGTGGTCGTGATCTTCATCGGCGTCAGCTGGATCGTCGATGGGATCGTCGCGCTCACACTGCTGGGCAGCGACGGCTCGCGCGTCTGGACCGTCCTCTACGCGATCCTGAGCATCGTCGCGGGAATCATCGTGTTGTTCTCGCCGCTCATCGCCGGCTTCGCGTTCTGGCTGCTGCTGGGCATCTCGCTGGTCGTGCTTGGAATCATCCAGATCGTGCGCGCCATCACGCTCGGTCGAGACGAGAAGGAATACGTCTCCGCCGTGCAGGGTGGAGCGACGAGCTGATCCTCTCGGTCTGAAAACAGAACGGCCCCGTCCCGCAGCGTGCAGGACGGGGCCGATCTGTGCGCCCTGGCTACTCGGCGGCGAAGGCGCTCACGTCACCGACGAGGCGCGTGTTGTCCGCCGGTACCGGGTCGATGACGGCCTTGGCGACCTCGGCTGCGAACTCCGAGACGTTGTAGAGCTTGCCGGCCGATTCCCGGCGCTCGGCGATGGCGCCCGGGTTCGCGCGCTCGAGCAGAGTCGCCGTGATCGTTCCTTCGATCATGTCGCCCGAGACGACGGTGAACCCGATCCCCTTCTCGGTCAGTCCGGGGATGAGCTCGCGGAGCGCGTCTTCCCCCGCCCGCTTCGAGAGTGCCACCGGTTCGTACTCCGGCATGGTCGGCGTGGTCCGGATGAAGTGCGCCTGGTGGCTGGTGACGAACACGACGCGCGCGCCGTCTCCGAGCAGGGGCGTCGCCGCGTTCAGGACGTTGAGCTGGGCGTCACGGTTCAG
This sequence comes from Microbacterium sp. K27, assembly GCF_004794435.1. Lineage (NCBI taxonomy): Bacteria > Bacillati > Actinomycetota > Actinomycetes > Micrococcales > Microbacteriaceae > Microbacterium > Microbacterium sp. K27. The sequence goes on along the minus strand of NZ_SSDK01000041.1, from coordinate 238,228 downwards.
CGCGAGGGCGTAGTCTTCGGCCATGCCGGATTCCATGCCGCCGGAGGCGTTGAGTACGAGGACGTCGAGCCGCCCGTATTCGGCGCGGATCGCCTCGAACATCTCGGCGACGGATGCCTGGTCGGTCAGGTCCGCGCCGACGACGAGAGCGCGACGGCCGAGCTCGCGGAGCTGGGCGGCGAGCTTCTCTGCACGCGGTGCCTTGTTGCGGAAGTTGATGACGACGTCGGCGCCTGCCTCGGCGAGGTAGCGCACGGTGTCGGCGCCGATGCCCCGCGATGAACCGGTGACAAGAGCGACCTTGCCGTCAAGGGATCCTGCGGGAAGAACGTCGGTCACGGTGACTCCTCATGATGCGTGAAAAAGCCGTGATCGCACGGCCCTCTCACACTATCAAGCGCGCGCTGTGGCACCCTGATCCGTCGGTGCCCGCGTGATACGTTGACCACAAAGGAGGCCGCATGGACAACTTCACGACATTCGTCACGTTCATCGACCAATGGGCATGGATCGGCTGGCTGGTCCTGATCGCCGTCTTCCTCGTCATCGAGATGCTGTCGCTGGACTTCACCTTCCTGATGCTGAGCTTCGGCAGCGTCGTGGGGCTGGTCACGGACCTGATCGGTGTTCCGGTCTGGCTGCAGGTCATCATCGCCGCGGCCGCCGCCGCGCTGTTCATCCTCTTCCTGCGCCCCCCGCTCCTCAAGCGACTGCGCCGCGGAGAAGATCCGACCAAGTCGAATGTCGACGCCCTCGTCGACCTGCGCGGTATCGCGCTGCACGACATCACTCAGATCTCCGGCCAGGTCAAGCTCGCCAACGGCGACACCTGGACCGCTCGCACCGCCACGCCCGTGCCGATCCCGCAGGGCGCTCCGATCGCCGTGACCGCGATCAACGGTGCGACCGCCATCGTCCGTCCCGTCAACGACTAGGAGAACCCGTGAACGACGCATCGTTCATCCCCACAGCGATCCTGTGGATCCTCGTGATCGCGGTGATCATCTTCGTGGTGGTCACCGTCGCCCGTGCGATCCGCATCATCCCCCAGGCGACGGCAGGGGTCGTCGAGCGCCTCGGGCGCTATCACAAGACGTTGACCCCCGGTCTGAACGTCCTCGTCCCGTTCATCGATCGCCTGCGCCCCCTGATCGACATGCGCGAGCAGGTCGTGTCCTTCCCGCCGCAGCCGGTCATCACCGAGGACAACCTGGTCGTGTCGATCGACACGGTCGTCTACTTCCAGGTCACCGACGCGCGCGCAGCCACCTACGAGATCGCGAACTACCTCGGTGCGGTCGAACAGCTGACCACCACCACTCTTCGCAACGTCGTCGGTGGCCTCAACCTCGAAGAGGCACTCACAAGCCGCGACAACATCAACGGGCAGCTGCGCGTCGTGCTCGACGAGGCCACCGGCAAATGGGGAATCCGCGTCGGCCGCGTCGAGCTGAAGGCGATCGACCCGCCCATCTCGATCCAGGACTCCATGGAGAAGCAGATGCGCGCCGAGCGTGACCGACGCGCCGCGATCCTCACGGCCGAGGGAACCAAGCAGTCGGCGATCCTCGAGGCCGAGGGTGCCCGTCAGGCCGAGATCCTCCGGGCAGAGGGTGACAAGCAGGCTGCTGTGCTCCGCGCACAGGGTGAGGCCGAGGCGATTCAGAACGTCTTCAGCGCCATCCACCAGGGCGAGCCGGATGACAAGCTGCTCGCCTACCAGTACCTGCAGATGCTGCCCAAGATCAGCGAGGGGCAGTCCAACAAGCTGTGGATCATCCCGAGCGAACTCACCGAGGCGCTCAAGGGCATCGGCAGTGCGTTCACTCCGAAGGCGGGCCAGGGCCCGACGAACACGCTTCCGGGCGCGTGACGCACCCGTACTTCTCGAAGACGCGGCATCCCCGAGTCCTCGCCCACCGCGGTCTGATCACCGCGGCAGGCGAGGACTCCGGCGTCTGGGAGAACTCTGCCGCGGCTTTCGCCGCCGCGCACGCGGCGGGCGTCGACTATGTCGAGACCGACTGCCAGGTCACCGCGGACGGCGATGTGGTGCTGTTCCACGACACGACCCTGACCCGTCTGATCGGCGACAGCCGAAGGGTCCACGATGTGCGCACACGCGAACTGCGGACACTGTTCGCCGACCACGGTGGACTCCTGACGGTGTCGGAGGCGCTGGCTTCGTTCCCGGACGTGCGTTTCAACATCGATGTGAAGACGGCCGCAGCCGTCGAGCCTCTCGGCCCGATCCTGGTCGATCACACCCACCGCGTCCTCCTGACCAGCTTCTCCGACGCGAACCGCCGTGCCGCCCTCGCCTCGGTCCTGCGAGCCGGCGCCGCTCTCCGTCCCGCGACGTCGGGAGGGAGCCGGACGATCGCCTCCCTGCGGGGGGCCTCGGCACTCCACCTCTCCCCCGCCCGCCTGCTCCGCGAGATCGACGCGTTGCAGGTTCCCGAGCGCTACGGCGCGCTGAAGGTCCTGACCCCCGCGCTCCTGCGTGCGGCGCACCGGCATGGCGTCGAGGTCCATGTGTGGACCGTCAACGACCCCGAGGACATGCGGCGACTCGTCGGCCTCGGGGCAGACGGGATCGTCTCCGATCGCGCGGATCTCGCTCTCAAGACGCTCTCTCCCCGCTGACTCACGACTCGCCCCATAACCTCCGGCGCTGGGATTAACCTGTGAGTTCCGCCGAGAAGGCGGGCACGTGGATGAAGCGCACAGGCTGGAGCGTTATACCTGACAGCGACGAGAGGACCACACAATGGCAGATCGCAGCCTGCGCGGCATCCGACTCGGCGCCCAGAGCCTACAGAGCGAAGAGGGCGTCGTTTTCATGGAGCGCCGTGAGACCACCTACACCTGTGACACTTGCGGCCACGTCACGAACCTGATGTTCGCGGCGGATGCAGAGCCGCCCCAGACCTGGGAGTGCCGCGCGTGCGGCGCCGAGGCGCGCTTGAACGTCGACGGTCAGGCCGTCACGCTCGAGGCCAGCGATGAGAAGGCCGCCCGCACCCATTGGGACATGCTCCTGGAGCGCCGTACCCGCGCCGAGCTCGAAGAGCTCCTCGAAGAGCGCCTCGCCTTCATCCGCGCCCGGCGCGGTGCCGGCGAAGACCCGACCCGCGAGAAGATCGGCGCCTAGCGCCTCCTGGCGCGCCACCACCCGACGAGGAGCGCGCCGAGACCGCCCCACAGCAGAATCGCCTGCACCCAGGGGCCCAGTACGACACCCGCCGTGAGGCCGGACCGGAGCTCGACATCTTCGAGCATCGCTCCGGCCTCATCTGCGTCCAGGCTGGTGACCGTCGAGCCGTCCGCGCGGATGACCTGGCTGGTGCCGACCGTGGAGACGTTCACCACGCTGCGGCCCGTCTCGATCGCCCGCATCCGCGCGAAGGCGAGCTGCTGGAGGTTCTCGTCCGTACCGCGGAAGTCGGCGTTGTTGGTCTGGAACACCAGCACCTCGGCACCGGAGTTCAGTCCCTGCCAGATCACGTCGTCGTAGATCACGTCGAAACAGATGGCGAGACCGACGCGCACGTCGCCCACATCCATGATCGGGGGGTTCGACCCCGGCGTGTACTCCCTCTGGATGAGCCCGATCAGGTCGGGCGCGAGCGCGTTGAAGAAGGCGCGGTCGGGTACATACTCCCCGAACGGGACAGGGTGACGCTTGTCGTGCAGCTGCGTCGCGGTGCCATCGGCGTTCCAGAGCATGGAGGTGTTGAAGAAGCGGTCGTCGCGCCCGGTGGCCGCATTCGCCAGCAACGGGGCATCGATCCGATTGGCGACGAGCGTCATCCGTCGAGCGAGGGCGTCAATCTGGAAGGGGTCGCCGTCCAGTGAGCCTTCGGGCCAGACGAGGAGATCGACATCCTCGCCGTAAAGAGGCGCTGTGGCTTCGGTCTGCGCCTGGATGACGGCGAACGCTTCGCGGTCATCGAAGTAGCCGGTGGGACCGTTCCCCTGCACCGCCGCGATGCGCAGGGAACCGCTCGGGGACGTCGGGAAGAGCGGGGTGAACAGCAGTACCGCGAGGACGGCGGCGGGCGCGATCAGAAGGAGCGGACCACGCCATGCACGCAGTCGGAGGACTTCGATCAGCATCGCGACGACGAGCACCATCAGGAAACTGAGACCGCTGACGCCGACCCAGGACGTGACGGATGCCAGAGGGCTCTCCGCCTGACTCATGCCGATCCGTGCCCAGGGGAAGCCCCCGTAGGGCCAGGAGCCGATGAACAGCTCCCGAGCGACCCAAAGGGCGGCGATGACAGTGGGAAGCCCCAGGAGACGTCCTGCGGTCCCGGGGAAGGCCTTCGGCATCCAACGGTAGGCGAGGGCGATCGGAACCAGGGCGACGGCGGTCAGTACGCCTTCCACCACGCTGAGGGCGGCCCAGGGAACAGGTCCCAGGTATCGCGACGTCCAGGAGACGAGAAGCGCGAAGAACAGGATGCCGTAGACGAGACCGACGAGCAGAGCCCCACCGAACCGGCGCCCGATCAGCGCGACGAGCAGAAGCGCGGTCGCGGGGAAGGCGAGAATCCAGATCGCGGCCTCAGGATAGGCCAGGTCCATCACCAGGGCGGCGAGTGCGGCAGCGAGCACAGCGGCCCAAAGTGGCAGGAGGGCGCGCTGCGGCGCTGGTTTCTCGGTCATTCCGTCCATCTCACATCGACGAGTAGGCGACGATGCCGCGACGCACCCCGTCGAGCGCGGCACGAGCCGTACGCGCGAGAGCCGCATCCTCGGCCACGATCGACAGCTGGTCGAGCAGGTCGATCGTCTGCTTGGCCCAGCGCACGAAGTCCCCGGCCGCCATATCCGCATCGACCAGCACTCGGTCGAGCATCCCGCCCCGCGCCCAGGAGTGCATCGCGCCGGCCAGGCCTGCGGCCAGGGGCTCGCTTCCGGGGAGGTGATGGTCCTGCTCGAGGTCGTCGAGCTCGGCCCAGAGCGTGGTCGTCTTCTCATACGCCGCGCGGAAGGGCCCTCGCGGTAGACCCCTCTCCCCCGTGTTCGCCTCGTCGCGGCGGGGTTCGTACACCAGACAGCACGCCATGGCTGCAAGGGACGGAGCATCGAGGCCGGCCCAGAGGCCTTGACGCAAGGACTCCGCGACGAGCAGGTCACGTTCGCCGTAGATGCGACGCATGGTCCGTCCGGCCTCGGTCAGCGTGGTCTCCCCGTCCTCATCACGTAGATAGTCGAGCGTCTCCAGGACCTCGACGACGCGGTCGAAGACCCGCGCGACGGTCCCGGTGCGTGTCTCGATCTGGCGACGGATGCGATCCGTCTGACGCTTCAACTTCCAGTAGCGCTCCGCCCAGCGTGCGTGCGCTTCGCGGTCGGGACAGCGATGGCACGGGTGACGCTGCATCTGCGTCCGCAGGGTCTGGATGCGCTTCATGCGCTTGTCGCGCGACGCGCGCGGGGCGTTCGAGTCCTGACGGTTCTTCTTCTCGAGGTCGCTCAGCTCGCGTCGGATCGCCGCGTACTCGGGGAAGTCGCCGTGTTCGCACGCCATTGCGCTCTGATAGCCGGCCAGCGATTCCTCGGCCTCACGCACCTGCCGCGCCAGCCCGACGACGGCACGGTCGGCCTGGAACTGGGCGAACGACGATTCCAGGATCTCACGGGCCCTGGGCTTGCCGAACAGGTCTATCAGGTTGACGGCCATGTTGTACGTCGGGCGGAAGCTGGAGTTCAACGGGTAGGTGCGGCGGGAGGCGAGTGCAGCGACCGCCTGTGGATCCATGCCCTCGGTCCACTGCACGACGGCGTGACCCTCGACATCGATCCCTCTGCGTCCTGCGCGCCCGGTGAGCTGGGTGTACTCCCCCGAGGTGATGGCCACCCGGGCCTCGCCGTTGAACTTCTCCATCTTCTCGAGCACAACGGTGCGTGCCGGCATGTTGATCCCGAGCGCGAGCGTCTCGGTGGCGAAGACGACCTTGACCAGCTTGCGCTGATAGAGCTCTTCGACGACCTCTTTGAAGGCGGGCAGCAGCCCCGCGTGATGCGACGCCACTCCGCGCTCCAGATTGTCGAGCCATTCCCAGTAGCCGAGGACGCCGAGGTCCTCCTCCTGGAGCGTGCGCGTGCGCTCTTCGACGATGGCCCGGATCTCGGCACGTTCCTCATTCGAGGTGAGCCGGATCCCCGAGCGGCGCACCTGTTGCACCGCGGCATCACACCCCACGCGGCTGAAGATGAAGAAGATCGCCGGCAGCAGATTCGCCCGCTCCAGAAGCCGCACGACGTCGGGGCGGTCCATCCGCTCGATCCGGCGGGCATTGGCGGCACGCACCGGACGACGCCCTCCCCGCGGAGGCCGCTTCGCCTGACGGCCGGCATGACGGTCGCTGCGATAGGACTGCGCCTGGCGGTTGTTCTCGTAGGTCGTGCCCGTCGACGAGCGGATCCGCATCAACTCCTGGTTCACCTGCGCCGTGGCGAGACCAGCACGGTCGTCGAACAGCGGCAGGAGGTCGTCGCGGACGAGCACGTGCTGCTCGAGCGGCACGGGACGGATCTCGGAGACGATCACCTCGGTGTCGCCGCGCACGGTGTCGAGCCAGTCGCCGAACTCCTCCGCGTTCGACACCGTGGCACTCAACGACACGAGGCGGACACGGGCGGGGAGGTGGATGATGACCTCCTCCCACACCGCGCCCCGGAACCGATCGGCGAGGTAGTGGACTTCGTCCATGATGACGTAGCGGAGGTCGCGGAGGGCCGAGGAATCGGCGTAGATCATGTTGCGAAGGACCTCGGTCGTCATCACGACGATCCGTGCGTTGCCGTTGATGTTCGTGTCGCCCGTAAGGAGTCCCACGTCGTCGGCACCATAGACGTCGACCAGTTCTCGGAACTTCTGGTTCGAGAGGGCCTTCATCGGCGTCGTGTAGAACGCCTTGTCACTCGGGGTCTGCATCGCGAGGTGGATAGCGAATTCGCCGACGATCGTCTTCCCGGCGCCCGTCGGCGCCGCGACCAACACGCTCCGGCCGCTCTCGAGCGCGTGACAGCCGGCGACCTGGAAGGGATCGAGCTGGAACTTCTGCAGTGCGGCGAACGCCGTCGACTGCGGGTGCTCCACTGCTTCCTGCGCGCGGGCGTACCTCTCGGAAGGCGAACTCATGCCGGATCCGGCAGAAGCCCTGATGCCTCGTCGCGTTTGCGCTTTCGTCGGTCGAAGATCAGTGAGAGACCTGCGGCGGCGAAGAAGAGGACGATCAGGATGCCCGCGAGCATCAGCATGCTGACGACGTCAGCCGCCGGCGTCGCGAGCGCGGCGAACACCGTGGCGATGATGATCGCGACACGCCATCCCTTGAGGATCGCCCGTCCGGACATGACGCCTGCGAGGTTGAGTGCCACCAGGAACACGGGCAATACGAACGAGATGCCGATCACGATCATCAGTTTGAAGATGAAGTCGTAGTACTCCTGGGCGGAGTAGAGGTTCGTCGCCCCGGCGGGCGTGAAGCTCCACATCAGTTCGATGATGTGGGGCATGATCATGACGCCGAGGTAGCAGCCGGCGAAGAACAGCGGAACGGCGGCCACGACGAAACCGATCGTGTACCTGACCTCCTTGCGGGTGAGACCGGGCATGATGAACGCCCAGATCTGCCACAGCCATACCGGAGCCGACAGGAAGATGCCGATGGAGAAGGCGATGCGCATGCGCATGTCGAACGCGGCCGTGACCGTGCCGAAATTGAGTGCGCTGAAGTCGTCTCCGCGCTTCTCGGCGATGATCCGTACCGGCTCGGTGATGAAGTTGATGATCGGGTCGGCGATGAGGAACGCGACGACCATGCCGACGAGCAGCGCAAGCGCAGCGAACATCAGGCGCTTGCGCAGTTCGACGAGATGCGCGCCCAGCGACATCCGTCGATCCCGATCCGCCTTCGGCATCACGGTCGGTTCGATGGCTGCCACGGCCGGTCAGGCGCGGGGCGGGGTCTCAGGGTCGATGCCCGAGTCCTTCACCGTGGTCGGCTCGGCGGCTGCGGAATCGGTGCGAGCGGCGTCGTCGTCCTTCATCGCCTTCATCTCGCCCTTGAACACGCGCGCGGACTGTCCCATGCTCTTCGCGAGAGCCGGCAACTTGGCAGCACCGAACAGGAGGAGGATCACGGCGAGCACGATAAGCAGGTGCCAGCCTTGCATTCCAGCGAACATGTCAGGATTCCCGTCGTCGGTGAGCGTTCGCTCCAGTCTACAGATCAAACCTTTGCTTCGGGTTGGCGATACAGGGCGAGTCCCGAGGCAGCCCAGTCCCTCGCCGCTGCGCGGGCGACACCGGGTTCCAGGACTTCCATCGCTCCGCCGAAGCGCGCAGCCAGCCGCTTGATGCCCCGTGGGTCGGCGAGATGGAGGCGCGCTGTCACGGCCCCGCCGATCACCTCGGTCTCACCGGGGGGAAGGAATCCGTTCAGGAGCGGAGCCAACCGCTCGGCGACACGAACCGTGACCTCGCGCTCATCGTCGAGTCCTGCGAATGCCTCGGGAACCTGATCGCCCGCATGGGTGATCGGGATGTCGGTCAGCGTCGGGGCGCTCACCCGATCGAGATGGAAGGTGCGCATCGCCTGTCGGAGGTGACACCACCCCTGCAGGTACCACTGTCCGTTGGTGATGAGGATCTGCATCGGGTCGACCGTGCGCGTCGTCGGGGCTGCGTCGGGAGCCTGATAGGTGAAGGAGATCGCGACCCCCTCATGAAGCCCGCGGGCGACCGCCTCGCGAACCTCGTCGACGGCGCTCGGAGCGACGACTACATCGGCGGGCGCATCCGCGGCGCCTCGAGAGAGTTTGGAGATCAGGCCGGCGACGAGGCCCGAATCGGAGACGGCGGGCACCGCAGCCACCATCTGCAGACCCGCCAGGAGCGCGGCAGCCTCACGCGCGGTGAACCGTGGGACGCGACGCAGAGCGACGTCGTTGGTGATCTCGATGACGTCGTCCAGATCAAGCAGGTCCCAGTTGATGTCGAACATCTCCTGAGGTTGCTGCCAGTAGCCCGATTCCCCGGGCAGACCGATGACGGTGAGCTTCTCGACCATGCTCCGCATCTCCTGCGGAGTCACGCCGAACTCTGACGCCGCCTCCTGGAGAGAGACCTGCCCGTGCTCGAGGAGGTAGGGGACGAGGGTCAGATAGACCCGCACGCGATCAGCCGCGAGCAGGGGCTTCGCCTTCGCGCTCATTTCGCCTCCTCGACGTCGGTGTGGGCTCGCACGACGGCACGAAGGCGCGAGATCACCGCTTCCCGGAGCAGGGCGGGTTCGACCACTCTGACTTCCGGACCGTACGAGGCGAGTTCATCCGCGAGGATGTGCAGGTCGACGAAGGGGACGTTGATCCCCTGTGCGGCGGATGTGGCCCGTCGTCCCAGGCGCAGTGCGGCCTCCGTCCCTGGCGTGACCTCCAGGAGCGCGGAGTTCTCGGATGCGACGCGTTCCAACCCGGCGAGGGCGCGATCCCCCGCCCCGTCACGCAGCGCGGGGTCGAAGCTCTGCGTGCTCACGCGCACGTCGCCGACGACCCGGCTGAGGAGGAACGTGCGATCTTCTTCGACGTCGACGTCGATGCCGAAGACATGCCAGCGTGCCTCGTAGTCGACCAGCGCCAAGGGGCGGATACGCCGACGACGAGGCGTGTCCTCGCCGGGCTTCAGATACTCGAACGTCACCACCTTGCACCGCTCGATCGCATCCTGCAGCGGCGAGAAGGCGGCGTCTCGTGCCGTGATGCGCGGCGCGAACCCGATGATCGGTTCGTCGCCGTCGATGCCGAGGGCTCGGATCTTGCGGACGCCGGACTGCGCGTCGCCCGAGACCGACTCCGCGCTCCACACGCTGCCGGCGAGTTGCAGCACCGCCAGCTCGGCGGGCGAGAACTCGATGTCGCTGGGGAGATCGTATTCCGCCTGCGGAATGCGGTACCGCGCTTCGCGGAGATCGTTCGGGTCCGCGGCGTCCCCGATGGTCTCGATGGGCACGCCGAGCGAGCGCAGCTCGTCCTTATCGCGCTCGAACATCTTCTCCAGGGCGTCCGAGCGGGTGCCCGCTTCGGCGCGTTGCCGATAGCCGGAGACGTTGTCGAGGATCTGCTGCTTGGTCAACCCGATCTCCGTGGCCATCAACGCCACGACGAGATTCGTCAGGCGCTCCTCCGCGGGGATCCGGGCGGCCATCACGGCGCAGGCGCCGTCACTGCGCCCAGGATGTCGACGACGATCGCGGTCGCGGGAGTGTTTTCGGCCGCGGGGAACACGACGAGGAGCTGAGAGCCGACAGTGGCGCCGACGAGTTGCTCTGCAGCAACGCTGACGCTGGCATCCTTGCCCCAGGAACTCGTCGTGACCTTCTTGTCGTCCCAGCCGACGCCCATGACGTTCGAGACGACGATGTCGCCCTTCTTCACCTTCGGGCCGTCCCCCTTGATGAGCGTCTGGGTGGTGATCTCGGTGGGCGCCGGAACGTCGGGGATGATGATGCCGGGAGTTCCGTCAGGAGCGCGCACCACCGTCGGCATGCCGCGTGCGTCGTTGAACTGGAGCGCTCCCGTGGCCTTCGACGGCATGACGTCGAGCACATCGATCACGGCCACGATGTTCTCGCCCTTGTCGAGGCCGAACGCCTGGACGTTCTGCTCGCCGAAGTCCTCGGGGGTCAGGACGGCGAGGACGCGGCTGCCCTCGGTCGCGCATTCGAGCACGTCCGAGAGCCCCGCGGAACGCTGCGCCCAGTAGTCGATGCTGTGGACGCGGCTCTGGTCGCCGTTGAACTCGGACTGATAGAGCTTCTTGCCGCTGTCGCCGCCGTAGAAGGCGATGTCCAGCACCACCGGCTGGAAGTCCGAGCCCAGCGCGAGCCCGTCGCCGACCGTGACGTCGGCGAACGAGGTCTTGTCGCTCTTCACCGGCCCGAAGACGGTGACGTCTGGGACAGAGCCGAGGTCACCACTCACGTCGGCGACGTTCAGGATCTTGTCGTTGCCCCCGCGATCGCAAGCGGCGACACCGTCGGATGCGGTCGCGGTGCACCCTGTGAGGGCGAGGACGGCAAGGCTGAGAGAGGCCAGAACGGCGGACGTTTTACGCACGCGCTCCAGTCTATTCCGTCGCGTGCCCGGAATCGCGCGATGCGGCGGCCAGGCGCGCCCCCTCGGCGGCCTTCTCCGCCTCCCGCGCGCGCTTGCGCAGGTTCTTGTCGCTGATCTCGCGGTCGCCGACGGCGCCGGGGGTCCACGCCTCCACGTCTTCGTCGCCGTAGCTGCTCTTGGACGCCCGCCGCTTCACCGAGGGCGCGATGGCGCCCGGTGCGAGTCGACGTGCGGTGAGGAGGAATCCCGTGTGCGCGACCATCCGGTGATCTGGCCGCACGGCGAGACCCTCGACGTGCCAGCCGCGGACCATCGTTTCGGAGGCATCGGGATCGGTGAAGAGCCCCGTGCCACGGATGTACTCGGCCACCCGGGAGAGCTGCGTCGCGGTCGCCACGTAGCAGAGCACGACCCCGCCAGGGGTGAGGGCCTCAGCGACGGCATCCATGCACTCCCACGGCGCCAGCATGTCGAGCACGACGCGGTCGACGGAGGCCGGAGCGGTCTCCGTCGGCAACGCCTTGACGAGATCGCCGACGACGACCCGCCAGGTGTCCGGGTGCTCGCCGAAGAACGTCTCGACGTTGCCGCGCGCCACATCGGCGAAATCTTCACGGCGCTCGAACGAGATGAGCCTTCCCGCCGGACCCACCGCACGCAGGAGCGAGAGCGAGAGCGCGCCGGAACCGACCCCGGCCTCTACGACCACCGACCCAGGGAAGATGTCTGCCTGCATCACGATCTGCGCCGCGTCCTTGGGGTATACGATCGCGGCGCCGCGGGGCATCGACATCGCGAAGTCGCGCAGCAGCGGACGCAACGCCAGGTAGTCGTGTCCCGAGCTGTTGGCGACGACGGAGCCGTCGGGCAGCCCGATCAGGTCGCGATGACGGAGCACGCCCTGGTGCGTGTGGAGCTCGCCGTCCTCGCGGAGCGTCACGGTGTGCAGACGGCCTTTCGGACCGGTCAGCTGCACGCGATCGCCGGCGCGGAACGGCCCGCTGGGCCGCGGAGCTCGGGAGTCGGTCATCGGGTCGCTCCTGTCGAGGCGGTGCTGCTGTCATAGAGATCGGTGAGGTCGGCGGCTCCCCGGCCGGCGAGCGTCGGCCACAGTTCGTGCGCCCCGAGGTGATCCAGCGGGACGATGTGCGGAACGGCGAGCGTCAGCGCTCCGGAGGCGAGGCCGGCACGGACACCGGTGGGCGAGTCCTCGATGACGATCACCTCGGCGATGTCGACATCGAGGAGGGCTGCGGCCTGTAGATACGGCTCGGGGTGCGGCTTGGGGTTGTCGACGTCATCCCCCGCGACGACGATGTCGAAGGCCTCGAAATCGATCAGATCCACGACGTTCAGAGCCATCCGACGCAGCGACATCGTCACGAGCCCGGTCGGGATGCCCGCCGCCCGGAGATCCCGGAGCAGTTCGCGCGCACCGGGACGGAACGGGACGCCCTGCGTGCGGAGCGATTCCTGCACGACGTCGGTCAGGTGGGAGACGATCGCCTCGGCTTCCATGGCGACTCCGGCATTCTGAAGGATCACCGCGCTGTCGATCAATCCGCTGCCGACGAGCTGCAGAGCGTCTTCGTGGGTCCAGGATCCGCCGAAGGACTCGACCAGTGCTGTCTCGGCCGCCATCCAATACGGTTCGGTGTCGACGAGTGTTCCGTCCATGTCCCATAGGACCGCGCTGGGCTTTCTGCTCACTGAACCCATGCTAGCCGTGGTGCCGCCCGCTCCCCGCCTTCGCGGACTAGCCTGGAAGGGTCACGACCGCGATCTCGAAGGGAGCCCTCGATGGATGTTCTCGGTCCGCGCATCGTCATCGCCGCCTTCGACGGCTGGAATGACGCGGGTGAAGCGGCGAGCAGTGCCATCGATGCGCTGCGCTCCTCGTCGGAATACGATCTCGTGCATTCCGTCGACCCCGAGCTGTACTTCGACTACCAGTACACGCGTCCGTCGACGCGGATGGATGCGGAAGGCCGTCGTCAGCTCACCTGGCCGGAAGCAGGTCTGTGGCGTCCTCGGAACCCCGGCCCGGGCCCGGAGTTCTGGCTTCTCACCGGAGCCGAGCCGGCGCGCACCTGGCAGGCGTTCGCCTCCGAGTTCATCGACATCGCTCTGCGCGACGACATCACCGGTCTCGTCACCCTCGGCGCCATGCTGTCCGACGTTCCGCACACACGGCCGATCTCGATCTTCGCCTCCAGCCAGAACGAGCAGGTGCGCGAGGCACATGGTCTGGAACGCTCGCTGTACGAGGGCCCCGTGGGCATCCTCACCGTCTTCGAGCACTTCGCGGAGAACGCCGGCATCCCCACCGCGAGCCTCTGGGCGAGCGTGCCACACTACGTCGCTTCGGCGACACCCTCGCCGAAGGTCACGCTCGCCCTCCTCGACCGTCTCGAGGAGCTCACCGGAGTGGATGTGGATCGCACGGCGTTGCGCACGGAGGCCGCCGCCTGGGAGGCGTCGATCGATGCCGCCGCATCGGAGGACGAGGACATGGCGGAGTACATCCGCCAGCTCGAGCGCACCCGTGACACGTGGGACTCCCCCGAGGCGTCGGGCGATGCGATCGCCCAGGCATTCGAGCGCTACCTGCGCCGCCGCGACGACGGTCCGGGCGACCGCAAGCGCTGAGCGCGGGTCAGGCGGCGATCACGCCGGTGCCGAGAAGGACCAGCAGGACGGTGCCGAGCAGGATGCGGTAGATGACGAACGGCAGGAAGCTGCGCTTCGAGATCCAGTTCATGAAGAACGCGATCACGCCCAGTGCCACCACGAAGGCGATTCCCGTCGCGGCGAGGGTGTCGCCGAACGAGAAGAACGACGGCTCGTCCCAGCTCTTGAACACCTGGTAGAAGCCGCTGCCGAAGACGGCGGGGATCGCCAGCAGGAAGGCGTAGCGCGCTGCAGCCGCACGCTCGTATCCGAGGAACAGGCCCATCGTGATCGTGCCGCCCGAGCGGGAGACCCCGGGGATCAACGCCAGCGCCTGCGCGAAACCGAAGGCGATGCCGTGCGGGTAGGTGAGGTCATCGAGCTTTCGGCGCTTCGCTCCCACGTAGTCGGCGACGCCGAGCAGGATGCCGAACACGATCAGCATGACGGCGACGATCCACATCGATCGGAGCACGGTCTCGATCTGATCCTGGAAAAGGAGCCCGAGGACCACGATCGGGATGCTGCCGATGATGATCAACCAGCCCATCCTGGCGTCCGGATCGTTGCGCGGCGCCTTGCCGACGAGAGACCGGAACCACTGCGTGACGATGCGCACGATGTCGCGCCAGAAGAACACCACGACGGCGGCCTCGGTACCGATCTGTGTGATCGCGGTGAACGCGGCCCCCGGGTCCTCACCCGAGGGGAGGAACGTTCCGAGGATGCGCAGGTGAGCGCTGGAGGAGATCGGAAGGAACTCGGTGAGTCCCTGGACGATGCCGAGGATCAGTGCTTCGAGCAGGTGCATGGAGAGCTTTCAGTTCAGGGAGGCACGGAGCGCGCGGCGCTCAGTACGTGCGCAGCAGATCGGTCAGAACCTGCTGGCCGAAGACAAGCGATTCTACGGGTACTCGCTCATCGACTCCGTGGAACATGCCTGTGAAGTCGAGGTCGGCAGGCAGCCTGAGCGGCGCGAAGCCGTATCCGGTGATGCCCAGGTATGCCAGTGCCTTGTTGTCCGTGCCGGCACCGAGCAGATACGGGATGACCGGAACCCCCGGGTCGTGGCGGCCGATGCTGGCGACCATCGCCTCCACGAGCTCGCCCTCGAACGGCGTCTCCATCCCGATGTCGCGGACGACCGTCTCGATGACGATCTCGTCTCCGACGATCTGCTGCAGCTCGGCGAGGACGTCGTCCTCGGTCCCGGGGATCACCCGTACGTCGATCAGCGCCTCGGCGCGCTCCGGGATCACATTGTGCTTGTAGCCCGCTGCCAGCGCTGTCGGGTTCGTCGTCGTGCGGAACGAGGACCGCAGGAAGGCCTCGGCCGGTCCCGCGGCTGCGGCGAGGGCATCGGGGTCGTCGACGCTGCGCCCGGTCAGGTCGCTCAGGCCCTCCAGCAGGGCCCTGGTCGTCGACGTCAGACGGATCGGCCACCGGGTGCGCCCGATCGCCGCGACCGCTTCAGCGAGCTTCGTGACGGCGTTGTCGTCGTGCAGGCGGCTTCCGTGGCCCGCGCGGCCCTTCGCGACGAGCCGTATCCAGATCAGGGCCTTCTCCCCCACCTGCAGCAGATAGGCCCGTCGGTCATCGACGGTGATCGAGTAGCCGCCGACCTCGCTGATGGCGGCCGTCGCGCCCTCGAACCACTCCGGGCGGTTCTGCACGACGAGCGCTGACCCCTCGACACCGCCGTTCTCCTCGTCGGCGAAGAAGGCCAGCACGAGATCGCGTTCCGGTTGCTCGCCTGCGCGCAGGATCTCGGCCACCGACGTGAGGATCATGGCATTCATGTTCTTCATGTCGACGGCTCCACGGCCCCACAGCATTCCGTCCCGCACGAGGCCGGCGAACGGGTCGACGCTCCAGTCCTCCGCCATGGCGGGAACGACGTCGAGATGGCCGTGCACGACGAGCGCGGGCTTGTCCCTGTCACGCCCCGGCACCCTCGCCATCACGTTCGTGCGGCGCGGGATCGGCTCGTAGTGCTCGACCGCGAGCCCGAGCCCCTCCAGGTAGGCACCGACATATTGCGCGGCCTCGCGCTCGCCCTTCGCGTTGCCCCCGCCGAAGTTGGAGGTGTCGAAGCGGATCAGGTCGCTCGCGATGCGGACGACCTCCGGAAGAGACGGATTGGTCATGGGTCCAGGCTATCGAAAGCGCGCGCCACGCCCGGGCGTGCGCCTCGGTTCGAGAGGCCGCTGGGGACGTGGTAATGTCATTCTTCGGTCGGCAACGATCATCCAACACCTGCGCGGGTGGCGGAATGGTAGACGCGCTACGTTGAGGTCGTAGTGCCCGTAAGGGCGTGGGGGTTCAAGTCCCCCTCCGCGCACAGGAAGAAGAAGGCCCCGGATCTCTGGATCCGGGGCCTTCTTTGTTGTCGTGTGGACGACCGACGTCGTGTGCGTCGACGACGCGGGGAACAGCTCACCGGAGAGCGGAGATACACGCCGCGCCTTGATCCGGAGCTACCGGGCTCCGCTCCATCGGGAGAACTCCGTCCGGTGATGCGGATGTACGAGCCCGCCTCCGTCGTCGTCGAGGGCCGCTATCCTGTTCCGGCGATCACGCGATCGCAGGAACAGGAGTCGCTGCCGGTCACGCCGCGCTGACTCCGAAGAGAAGGCCCAGCAGGTAGGTGATGGCGGCTGCGCCGAAGCCGATGGCGAGTTGGCGCAGGGCGCGGCGCAGGGGCGGGCCGCCCGAGAGCACGCCCACCATCGCGCCGGTGCTCAGGAGCGCGATGCCGACGAGCACGAGTGCGACGACGACGGCCGTCGTTCCCTCCAGGCCGAATATCCAGGGCAGCACCGGAATGATCGCCCCGGAGGCGAAGAGGAGGAAGCTCGAGATCGCGGCCGTCCAATCGCTGCCGACGATCTCGTGTGCGTCGCCGCCCTGGATGTCGACCGGACCGGTCGCGGCCCGGCGCGCCCCGGCCTGGGCTGCGCTCACGATGCGCCGGGCGCGCGCCAGCGATTCCTCCTGCTCCATGCCCCGTGCGCGGTAGACGAGCGCGAGCTCGTTCTCGTCGATGTCGAGATCGCCGGCCGACGCATGGGCGTCTTCGTTCGCCTCGGTGGCTGCGAGCAGCTCGCGCTGGGATCGTACGGAGACGAACTCCCCCGCCCCCATGGACAGCGCTCCGGCCAGAAGACCAGCGATGCCGCTGAAGAGCACGAAACCGGAGCTCACCCCTGTCGCGCCGATGCCGAGGACGAGCGCCAGGTTGCTCACGAGGCCGTCGTTCGCTCCGAAGACTGCTGCACGGAAGGATCCGGAGAGGCGCCTGCGGCCGCGTGCCGCGAGCCCGCGCACGACCTCGTAGTGAACCTTCTCGTCGGCCCGCATCGCGGGGGTGGCGTACTGCTCCGCATCGTAGGGGGAACGCGCCTCCGCGCTCTGGGCGAGAGCCAGGACGAAGATGGACCCGAAACGACCGGCCATCCAGCCGAGGAGTCGCGAACGCACTCCGGCGCGGGGAAGTCGCTTCGGCTCGCTGCCGAGAAGATCGAGCCAATGCTGCTCATGGCGGCGTTCGGCGTCAGCGAGACTCAGCAGGATGTCGCGCTCCTCCCCCTCTCGTCGTGCAGCGAGCTTCTGATAGACGGCGCCTTCGGCACGCTCCTCGACGAGATAGCGCGCCCAGCGCCGGCGGTCGGCTGGCGTCGGTTCGACTGCGGCGGGGACTGTCATGGATCCTCCAGGAAAGACGGTGCCCGGTGCGCGGGCAACCGTTCAACGCTAGCTCTGAAGGCGCGCAGGAATCCTGCTCAGGCGCGGATTGACAGCATTTCGGGGATCCGAAGCACCGGCCGGACGTCATGCGGTCCTGTGGTCCTCAGGAACGCACGCGTTTGCGGAGAACCTCGATGCGCGACTGCAGCTGGGTCACCGTCGCCTGAGCGACGGCCGGACCTCCGCAGATCCGTCGGAGCTCGGCATGCACCGCGCCGTGGGGCTCGCCCTTCTGCCGGGCGTAGAGCCCGACGAGACTGTTCAGAAGCTGTCGCTGCTCTTTGAGCGTGCGATGCAGGGGCGGGGGCAGCGTCGTCGTCTCGGTCGGTGCGGTCGAGGCTTCTCGCGCTTCACGCAGACGCGATTGACGGGACTGACGCTGCATGAGCAGTTCGTGGACGTGTTCCGGTTCGAGGAGACCGGGGAATCCGATGAACTCCTCCTCTTCCGGTGTGCCGGGTTCTGCGAGCTGTCCGAACTCCTGACCTTCGAACACCACGCGATCGAAGTGCGCGACGGACGAGAGCGCCTGATAGCTGAACTCCTGCGTCAGCGCGTCCGAGGTCTCCTCCTCGCGATTCGCGCTCTCGAGCAGGGAGTCTTCCAGCCCGTCGTCCTCCTTCGACTGCCGGTCGAGTGCGTGGTCACGCTGCTTGTCCATCTCGTTCGCGAGCCCCATGAGCACGGGGACCTGCGGAAGGAACACGCTGGCGGCCTCACCGCGGCGTCGGGCCCGCACGAAACGACCGATGGCTTGGGCGAAGAACAGCGGAGTCGACGAGGAGGTCGCGTACACGCCCACCGCGAGGCGCGGCACGTCGACACCCTCCGACACCATGCGCACGGCCACCATCCACCGGGAGTCGTTCGCGCTGAACTTCTCGATGCGTTCCGATGCGGTCGCGTCGTCGGAGAGCACGACGGTGGCCTGCTGGCCCGTGATGCTGTGCAGGATCTTGGCGTACGCCCGGGCGACGGTCTGATCGGTCGCCAGCACGAGACCGCCGGCGTCGGGGACGTGGTGGCGGATCTCGGTGAGGCGGCGGTCTGCGGCCGACAGCACGGCCGGCATCCAGTCGCCCTCGGGGTCGAGCGCGGTGCGCCAGGCCTGCGAAGTCACGTCTTTCGTGTTGTCCTGGCCCAGGTGCGTCTCGAGTTCGTCGCCCGTCGTCGTGCGCCACCGCATCTTGCCCGCATACATGTGGAACAGGACAGGTCGGACGACGCCGTCGGCCAGCGCACGACCGTAGCCGTAGTTGTAGTCGGTGCGAGAGATGCGCGCGCCGGATTCGTCGGGGTGGTATTCGACGAACGGGATCGGTGCCGTGTCGCTGCGGAACGGGGTTCCGGAGAGCAGGAGACGCCGCTTGGCGGGACCGTACGCATCGCGGATGGCGTCGCCCCAGCTCAGTGCATCACCGCCGTGGTGGACCTCGTCGAGGATCACCAGCGTCTTCGCGTCTTCCGTGAGATGCCGGTGCACGGAGGACTTCGCCGCGACCTGCGCGTACGTCACGACGGCGCCGTGATAGTGGCGGGCGGGTGCCCAGTCGCTGTTGCGGAAGCGGGGGTCGAGGCGGATGTGCACGCGCGCGGCGGCATCGGCCCACTGCGTCTTGAGATGCTCGGTCGGAGCCACCACGATGATGCGGTTGACCTCGCCCATGCGCATGAGTTCGACCGCCAGGGTGAGAGCGAACGTGGTCTTCCCTGCACCGGGGGTGGCGGCCACGAGAAAGTCGCGCTGATCCGCGGCGAAGTACTGTTCGAGGGCCTCCTGCTGCCACGCGCGCAGCTTGTTCGCGGTGCCCCAAGGAGCACGCTGTGGAAAGGACGGAGAGAGCATCGACTCCACGATAATCGCTGCCGGGGACACGGGATCACTCGCCGCGGTTCCCGCGCGTGCCCCTCCCCCGGACGTGCGCCTGCAGTAGGCTCTGTCACTGCGCAGCGGTCACCTCCGCCGGGCAGAATGTTCGTGAAGGAGAGCGGGATGACCGACCAGGATTCGACTCGGACCCCCTACGTTCCGAACGAGACCGCACATCCGTGGCGTCGTTTCGTCGCGATCGGCGATTCGTTCACGGAGGGCATCGGCGACCCGGATCCCGCACATCCCGGCAGCCACCGCGGCTGGGCCGACCGCGTCGCGGAGGTGCTCGCCTCGCAGGTGGACGACTTCGCCTACGCGAATCTCGCCGTCCGCGGAAAACTCATCGCACAGATCGTCGCCGATCAGATCGAGCCGGCCGTGGCGCTCCACCCTGATCTGGTGTCGATCTGTGCGGGCGGCAACGACGTGATCCGCCCCGGGACCGATCCGGACGCCATCGCGAGTCAGCTCGAAGACGCCGTGGCCCGACTGGCCTCGACGGGAGCGGCCGTGCTCCTCTTCACCGGGATCGACACCGCCTTCACGCCGGTTTTCCGGGCGTTCCGCGGCAAGGTCGCGATCTACAACGAGAACGTCCGCGCGATCGCCGAGCGTCATGACTGCATCGTCGCCGATCAGTGGGCGCTCAAGGTCGTGCAGGACATGCGGTTCTTCGACGACGACCGCCTGCACTACAACGCCCTCGGTCACCACGAGGTGGCACGGATGGCGCTGCGCGCGCTGAACGTGCCGAACGACCTCGAGGCCATGCAGCCCGAGCCGTTCCCGCTGCGGACGTGGCGAGAGGCGCGCGCCGAGGACCTCGGCTGGGCACGCGAGCACCTGGTGCCATGGGTGCTCCGGAGGTTGCGGCACCAGTCATCCGGAGACAACCTCGCGGCGAAGCGTCCGGAGCCCTCGCCGGTGTTCCGATTCGAGCAGACCCCTCCGGAGAGGGACTGAGAGGTCAGGCTTTCATCGACCAGAGCGCGACCGCGGCGGCGGATGCCACGTTGAGCGAGTCGACCCCGCCGGACATCGGGATGGTGACGATGGTGTCTGCACCCTCCATCGCCTCGCGCGAGAGGCCGTCGCCCTCCGAGCCCATGACGAGTGCGACGCGTTCCGGACGATCGGCGGCGTAGGTGTCGAGCGTCACCGCGTCGTCACGCAGCGCGAGGGCGGCGATGTCGAAGCCCGCGGCGTGAAGGTCTGCGATGGCGGAATCCCAGTCGGGGATACGCGTCCACGGCACCTGGAACACGGTCCCCATGCTCACGCGGACACTGCGACGGTACAGCGGGTCGGCGCCCCCTGGCGACACCAGCACCGCGTCGGCCCCCAGCCCGGCAGCCGCACGGAAGGCCGCTCCGACGTTGGTGTGGTCGCCGATGTTCTCGAGGATGAGCACGAGGGTCGCCCCCTGGATCACGTCGTGAACCGACGGCAGCTCGGGGCGGTGCATCGAGGCGATCGTCCCCCTGTGCACCGCGAAGCCGGTCACCGTCTCGGCGATCTCGTCCGGCACCACGTACACGGGCACATCGAGATCGCCGACGATCCTCCGGATGTCCTCCACCCGGCGCTCCTGGACCAGTACGGAACGCGGACGATGTCCAGCCGCCACCGCGCGGGCGATCACCTTCGTCGATTCCGCGATGTAGAGACCACCCGACGGCTCAGACAGGGCACGAAGCGCGGTGTCGGTGAGTCCGCGGTAGTCGTCGAGACGCGGGTCGTCGGCATCGGTCACAGGCAGTAGTTCCACGATGTCCACTCTGCCATCGTCCGTGGGCAGGCCTCGCACGGCGTCTCTCGCGCTGACGCCCCGTCGGCGGGCGCCGTGTCCGTCCCCGCACCGTAGACTCGCTCGAGGAGGTCCCGTGAGCGTGTCGAATCCCGCCGAGCTGTCGGCCACCATCGCCCACGCCGCCGAGTTGCTGCGCGAGAAGCGCATCGCACTTCTCACCGGCGCCGGTATCTCGACCGATTCCGGTATCCCCGCCTATCGCGGTGAAGGCGCCAGGACCCGCAGCGATCCGATGACGATCCAGACATTCTTGGGCGATGAGGCCGCGCGGCGTCGGTACTGGGTCGGGAGCCATCTCGGTTGGCGCGCGTTCGCCCGAGCTGAGCCGAACCCGGGACATATCGCGCTGGCGCAACTCGAAACCGGGGGCACCGTATCCGGAGTCATCACGCAGAACGTCGACGGTCTGCATCTGCGAGCCGGGAGCTCGCACGTGATCGAGGTGCACGGGACGATGCGCCGCGTGCTCTGCCTCAAGTGCGGCCAGGTGTTCGACCGCCGCGATGTCGCCGTGCAGATCGAGGAGCTCAACCCCTGGATCACGGTGCCGGAGAACATCGCGCTCGCTCCCGACGGCGACGTCCTGCCTGAGAGCACGGAGGGGTTCATCGTCCCGGTGTGCACGGTGTGCGCAGGGACGCTCAAGCCCGATGTGGTCTTCTTCGGCGAATACGTTCCCCAGGACCGCTTCCGTGCCGCCGAGTCGCTGCTGCGCTCCAGCACCGCACTGATCGTCGCGGGTTCCTCGCTGGTCGTCAACTCCGGCGTGCGTCTCGTCGAGCGCGCCCGTCGCCGCAACATCCCCTTGATCATCGTCAACCGTGAGCCGACGCGCGCGGATGCCTGGGCGCACCTCACCATCGCCGCCGGCACCAGCGACGTGCTCCCCGCACTCCAGGAACTCCTCTCGTGACCCACCTCACCCTCGTCCGCCACGGTCAGACCGACTGGAACCTCGCCAAGCGCATCCAAGGCTCCACCGACATCCCGCTGAACGAGACGGGGCGCGACGACGCGCGGTGGGCGGCGGAGAGGCTCGCTGCCGGTACGCATCATGCCGTCTACACCAGCCCCCTGCTGAGAGCGAGGGAGACGGCGGAGATCATCGCGGATCGGCTGGGGCTGGAGATCACCGGAGTCGTCCCCGACATCCGTGAGCGCGAGTTCGGCGAGGGCGAAGGCATGCTCGTGCCGGACTACATCAGGACCTACGGGGATTGGCATGCGGAGGTTCCCGGGGCCGAGTCCCTGCACGAGGTCGGCGAACGGGCCATCGCGGCGCTGCACGAGATCGCCCGAGACGCACGCCGGCGGTCCGCTCCTCGCGCGGAGTCGGTCATCGTGGTCGCCCATGGCGGAGTGATCCGGGCCGTGATCGACCACGTCTCCGGCGGAACCCTCCCCCGGGACGGCCAGGTCCTTCAGAACGGCTCGGCGCATCGGTTCGTGGCAGCTCCCGGATACCTTCGGCTGCTCGAGGAATCTCCGGTCCTCTGATCAGCTGCTGCTCTGATCAGCCGAGGCGGCGATCAGCCGGCACGAGAGACGACGGAGCGCGCGTGCCGGAGCACTGGTTCGTCGATCATCCGTCCCTCGAACCGGAATACACCGCGCTCTGCCGCTGCGGCGAGGAGGACCGCACGCGCCCATGCCACGGTCGTCTCGTCCGGTCGGTAGGCGGCCCGGATCGCCGCCACCTGGTTGGGATGGATGCACGCCGTCGCGCGAAAGCCCGACGCGGCAGCATCGCGCGCCTCGCGAACGAGGCCCTCGGCGTCGTCGAGAGCGATGTGCACGGCATCGATGGCGGCTTTGCCCCGGGCCCCAGCCTCGAGGAGGATGCGCGCGCGGGCATAGCGGGCGATGTCGCGATAGCCCCCATCGGCATTCCGGGACGACGTGCCACCGAGGGAGGCCACGAGATCCTCGGCCCCCCACATCATCGCTGTGACCCGTGGGTGCGCGGCGATGCGGTCTGCGGCGTGCACGCCACGGGCGGTCTCGCACAGAGCGATCAGCGAGTAACGGTCGTCGAACGCTGAGAGGCTCTCCGCGCTCTCCGTCTTCGCCACCATCACGGTGCGGAAGTCCGTCTTCGCCAGCATCGCGAGGTCGGCGGCGAAGGCGTCGCTGTCCGCGGCATTCACGCGCACGATCACGCGGCCGGGGTCGAGATCGGCTTCGACGACATTCCTGCGCGCGGCGTCCTTCGCATCCGGGAGCACCGCATCCTCGAGGTCGAGGATGATCGCATCGGCGCGCTCGGCGGCCTTCTGGAAACGCTCGGGTCGATCGGCGGGGCAGAACAGCAGAGCAGGGCCGAGGTCGAAGCTCATGCGGCGGGACCCTCCGGAAGGCAGTGCACCAACACCGAGCGCACGGCAGTGGCGACCACCGTTCCGTCCTGATTGCGTCCGGTGTGTGCGATCTTCACGATTCCCTGCCCCGGTCGGGACGAGGAGAGCCGTTTCTCCACGACGACGCTCTCGGTGTAGAGCGTGTCGCCGGCGAACAGCGGATGCGGGAAAGCCACTTCGCCGAAACCGAGCTGCGCGACGAGAGTTCCCTGGGTCAGCTGCGCGACCGATGATCCCACCATCGTCGACAGCGTCCACATCGAGTTCATCAGCCGCGCGTGGAACGGATCCTGGGCCTCGGCGAAGGCCGCGTCGAGATGCAGCGCCTGCGTATTCATCGTGAGCGTCGTGAAGAGAACGTTGTCGGCCTCGGTCGCCGTGCGCCCAGGGCGATGCAGGTAGCGGCCGTCGACCGCGAACTCCTCGTAGTACAGCCCCCGCTGCAGGATGTCGTGCGTGGTCATACCGTCACGCTACCCGGCGAGTCCGAGTCCGCGTGCGATGACGAGGAGCTGCACCTCGGTGGTGCCCTCGCCGATCTCGAGGATCTTGGAGTCACGGTAATGACGGCCGACGGGGAACTCGTTCATGAACCCGTTTCCCCCGAAGATCTGCGTCGCATCCCTGGCGTTGTCCATCGCGGCCTCTCCGCCGACGAGTTTCGCGATGGCCGCCGCTTCGGCGAACGGCTTGCCGGCATCCCGCAACCGCGCGGCGTGATGCCAGGCGAGCCGAGCGGTGTGAACCCGCGCGCGCATCCGTGCCAGCGTGAACTGGGCATTCTGGCGCGTGCTCAACGCAGCGCCGAAGATCGTGCGGCTCTTCGCGTAGTCCACCGCCGCCTCCAGGCAGCCCTCCGCCGCCCCCGTCGAGAGAGCTGCGATCGCGATGCGGCCTTCGTCGAGGATGCTCAGGAAGCTGCGGAAGCCGCTCCCCCGTGTGCCGAGCAGGTTCGAGGCGGGCACCCGCGCCCCGTCGAAAGTCAGCGGATGCGTGTCGGAGGCGTTCCAGCCCACCTTGTCGTAGGGGGCCTCGACCGTGAATCCCGGGGTGCCGTTGGGCACGATGATCGTCGAGATCTCCTTGCGACCGTCCTCGTTCCCGGTCACCGCGGTGACCGTGACGAAGCGCGTGATCGGGGTACCGGAGTTGGTGATGAACTGCTTGGAGCCGTCGATGACCCACTCGTCGCCGTCGAGTCGGGCCGTGGTCCTGGTCGCGCCGGCGTCGCTGCCCGCCTCCGGCTCGGTGAGGCCGAAGCCCGCCAGCGCCCGTCCGGCGAGCAGATCGGGCAGCAGTTCCTGGCGCTGCTCCTCGGTGCCGAAGCGGAAGATCGGCATGGCGCCGAGGCTGACCCCTGCTTCGAGCGTGATCGCGATGGACTGATCCACGCGGCCGAGCGCCTCGATCGCGATGCCGAGCGCCATGTAGTCGCCGCCCTGTCCGCCGTACTCCTCGGGAAACGGCAGGCCGAACAGACCGAGATCGCCCATCTGCGCCACGACGTCCATCGAGAGCGTATGGGTGCGGTCGGCCTCATAGGCCTGCGGCGCGACGACCGTGTCTGCGAACTCCCGCACCATGGCGGCGAGCTCGCGCTCCTCCTCGGTCAGATCTTCCATGCTCAGCTCTCCTCCGTCATCACACGGGCGACCGGTTGGTCGCGCCGCACCTGATCGCCCACCGCGACCAGCAGGTGCACCACACCGTCGTGCGGTGCGAGCACCGGGTGCTCCATCTTCATCGCCTCGATCGAGACGAGAGGGTCGCCGGCGGAGACCCTCTCCCCGTCCGCGGCGTGAACCGCCACGACGCTGCCCGGCATCGGGGCCCGTCCCTCCGGTTCCGTCGCCCCGGATCCCGCCTCGCGCGCCGACAGCCGACGCCGCATCCGCTGCCTTCTGTCGAGGGGACGCAGGCGGACCGTGTGTCCGTCCTCGGCCACCCAGACCGCGCCGTCGCCGTCGACAGCGGCACGCACGGAGACTCGAGATCGTGTGGACAGGGCCTCGTGGAGCTCGACCTCTTCGTCGTCATCCGTGAGCGCCACGAACGGGGCGACCACCGTGTTCTCCGCTCCCAGGCGCCATCCCTGCAGCTCTCGCCACAGCGGGCTGGTCCGCACCGGCGCGCGGAGCTCCGAGAAGGCACCCTTCGCGGCTGCGAGCTGCGCGGTCGACGGCGTCTGCGCGTCGAGGGGAAGCAGGGTCTCGATGAGTCCCGTGTCGAGATCCCCCGCGATCACGCGCGCGTCCTGGCAGAGAGTTCGCAGGAACGCGATGTTCGTCTCGACGCCCAGCACGACCGTGCGTGCGAGCGCCTCGTCGAGGCGCGCGAGTGCCGTGGCACGGTCGTCCGCGAAGGCGATCACCTTCGCGATCATCGGATCGTAGAAACCGGTCACCTCGCTTCCGGTCTCGATCGCCGCGTCGACGCGCACACCGACGGGCGGTTCGAACAACAGCACCTTCCCGGTGGAGGGGAGGAAGCCGCGCTCGGGCGATTCCGCATACACGCGCGCCTCCACCGCGTGACCGCGCAGACGCGGCGAGACATCCAGCGGAAGCCCATCGGCCGCGCGGAGTTGAAGGGCGACGAGATCGAGTCCGGTGACCTCCTCGGTGACCGGATGCTCCACCTGGAGGCGGGTGTTCATCTCGATGAAGAACACCTCGTCCGGCGCATCGGCGTCGATGAGGAACTCGACCGTGCCGGCCCCGATGTACTCGACGCTCTCAGCCGCCAGCACGGCGGCTGAGAGCAGTCGCTCCCGGGTGTGCGGGGGGATGCCTGCCGACGGCGCCTCCTCGACGACCTTCTGGTGCCGTCGCTGCAGCGTGCACTCCCGCTCCCCGAGCGCGATGACCGTACCGTGCGCGTCTCCGAAGACCTGCACCTCGATGTGCCGCGGACGTCTGATCAGGCGTTCGAGGATGAGCGCATCATCGCCGAACGCCGCGGCCGCCACGCGCCGGGCCGAGGCGAGCGCAGAGCGCAGCCCCGTCGAGTCGGCGACGACCTCCATGCCCTTGCCGCCTCCGCCGGCGCTGGGCTTGACCAGCAGTGGGTATCCGACGTTCTCCGCCTCTTCGGCGATCTCGACGTCGGACAGGCCTTTGGCGTCGAAACCGGGGACGACCGGAACGCCGAAACGCAGGACATGCTCGCGAGCGCGTGCCTTGTCGCCCATGATCTGCAGGGCCTCCACCGAGGGGCCGATGAAGACGATGCCGCTCTCGGCGCAGGCCTCGGCGAGTCCGACGCTCTCGGAGAGGAATCCGTAGCCGGGGTGGATGGCTTGCGCGCCGCTGCGCCGAGCCGCCGCGATGACGGCATCGATGTCGAGGTACGACTCCGCAGCCGGTGCCGGGCCGATTCTCACGGCGACATCGGCCTCTCGCACGTGGGGTGCCGCGACGTCGGCGTCGCTGTAGACGGCGACGCTGCGGATCCCGAGCGTGCGCAGGGTGCGGATCACCCGTCGGGCGATCTCCCCGCGGTTGGCGACGAGAACGGTGTGGAAGGAGACGGTGTTCGACGACGACGTCGTGGTCATGGACAAGACACTCACATCCGGAAGACGCCGAAGCGCGGTTCGGGCAGCGGGCTGCGGGAGATGACGTCGAGGGAGAGCCCCAGGAGGTCGCGGGTCTGTGCTGGGTCGACGATCCCGTCGTCCCAGAGTCGGGCTGTGGCGTAATAGGGCTCGCCCTGGTGTTCGTACTGCTCACGGATCGGAGCCTCGAACGCCGCACGGTCCTCGCCGCTCCAGGCAGCGCCGCGCGCGGTCAGCTGATCCTCTTTGACGGTGGCGAGCACCGACGCCGCCTGCGCGCCGCCCATCACGGAGATGCGGCTCGCAGGCCACGTCCACAGGAAGCGGGGCGAGTAGGCACGGCCGCACATGGAGTAGTTGCCGGCCCCGAAAGAACCTCCGATGATGACCGTGAGCTTCGGCACCCGTGTGCTTGCGACCGCAGTGACCATCTTCGCGCCGTCCTTCGCGATGCCTCCGGCCTCGGCGTCGGAGCCGACCATGAACCCGGTGATGTTCTGCAGGAACAACAGCGGGATCCCGCGCTGGTCGCACAGCTCGATGAAGTGGGCGCCCTTGAGCGCGGACTCGCTGAACAGCACGCCGTTGTTCGCGACGATGCCGATGGGATGACCGTGGAGTCGGGCGAACCCGGTGACCAGGGTCGTGCCGTACTCGGGCTTGAACTCGAGGAACGTGTCGCCGTCGACGAGGCGTGAGATGACCTCGTGCACGTCGTACGCGGCATTCACGTCGACGGGAACCGCGTCGTAGAGGCTGGAGGACTCGGACGGCGGTCGGCTGGGCGCCACGTCCCAGGCCGGAGCTGCGGGTGCGGGGAGCGTGGCGACGATATCGCGCAGGATCTCGAGGGCGTGCTCGTCGTCTTCCGCGAGATGGTCGACCACACCGCTGCGTCGTGCGTGCAGTTCTCCCCCGCCCAGTTCCTCTGCGGTCACGATCTCGCCGATCGCGGCCTTCACCAGGGGCGGCCCCCCGAGGAAGATCGTTCCCTGGCCGCGGACGATCACGGTCTCGTCGCTCATGGCGGGGACATAGGCGCCACCCGCCGTGCAGGAACCGAGAACTGCGGCGAGCTGAGGGATCCCTTCGGCGGACATACGCGCCTGGTTGAAGAAGATCCGGCCGAAATGCTCCCGATCCGGGAAGACCTCGTCCTGCTTCGGGAGGAAGGCGCCTCCCGAGTCGACCAGGTACAGACAAGGCAGGCGATTCTCGAGGGCGATCTCCTGCGCACGCAGATGCTTCTTGACCGTGAGGGGGTAGTACGTGCCGCCCTTCACCGTCGCGTCGTTGCAGACCACCATGACGTGGCGACCGTGGACGAGTCCGATCCCGGCGATCACCCCGGCACCGGGCGCCTCTCCCCCGTACAGGCCGTCGGCCGCGAGGGGGGCGACTTCCAGGAACGGGCTGCCTTCATCGAGCACCCGAGCGACGCGGTCCCGCGGGAGCAGTTTGCCGCGCGCGACGTGGCGTTCGCGGGACGCCTCCGGTCCGCCGCGAGCCGCGGTCGCGAGGCGGTCTCGCAGGTCTTGCGCGAGAGACTCCTGGGTTGCCGGCATCGTGATGTCCTCCTCGACCCACGTCCGCGAGGGCGGGCCCTGGCGCGGTGCATGCACTTTCGGTTAGTGTTCACTAACCCGTTGATTCAGGTTAGCGAGGATTAACTGAGATGACAAGCCCGGTCACCGCCCGAGACCGCGCCAAGGCTGAACGGTCGGATGCGATCCTGCACGCTGCCGCGCGTCTCTTCGCCGCGCGTGGATACAGCGGCGTGAGCCTGGAGGACATCGGCGCTGCCGTCGGCGTATCCGGACCGGCCGTCTACCGTCACTTCGCCGGCAAGCAGGCGCTGCTCGGAGCCGTGCTCGTCAAGGTGAGTCAGGATCTGATCCGCGGTGGACGGCAGGTCTCCGAGGAAACTCCGACCCCCGACGAGCGGATGCGTGCGCTGATCGGCTTCCATGTCGAGTTCGCGCTGGGCAATGCCGAGGTCATCCAGGTGCAGGATCGTGATGTCGCGTTCCTCTCCGAGACGGACCGGGCCGAGGTCCGCCGCCTCCAGCGCGCGTACATCGAGTTGTGGATGGCAGCATTGTCGCCGTTGCATGCGACGCCGGGCGGCGGCGCGGATCAGGATGAGCTGCGGTTGCGCGTGCAGGCGTGCTTCGGGCTCATCAACTCGACTCCGCACAGCACCCGCGCCGCCGCCAGGCGGCATTCCGCCACCGCGACCGTACTGATCGCGATGGCGGACGCGGCTCTGCGCGCGACTACCTGAGCAGCATCGCCCGTCCGGGCTCTTCGAGGATGTCGGCGACATCCTTGAGGAAGCTCGCCCCCTCGGCTCCGTCGACCAGACGGTGATCGAACGAGAGGCTGAGGGTCATCATCTGCCGCAGGGCGATCTCGCCGTGGTGCTCCCACGGCTGACGCCGCACTGCTCCGACGGCCAGGATCCCGGATTGCCCCGGGGGCAGGATGGGTGTGCCGGCATCGACGCCGAAGACTCCGATGTTCGAGATCGAGAACGTGCCGCCTGCGAGTTCCGCCGGCGAGGTCTTCCCCGCACGGGCCACCTCGGCCAGCGACTTCACGGCATCCGCGAGACCGACGAGGGTCAACTGCTCCGCATCACGGATCATCGGGACGATGAGGCCCCGATCCGTCGCGGCGGCGATCCCCAGGTCGACGTAGTTGTGCTGGACGATCTCCCCGGCGGCCTCGTCCCAACGCGAGTTGAGCCCGGGCGTGCGGCTCAGAGCGAGACAGACGGCCTTCGCGACCACCGCGAGCGGGCCGATCCGGTGTGCGCTGAGGGCGCGATCGTCGCGAAGACTCGACAACAGGTCCATCGTCGCGGTCACGTCGACCGTGTGGAAGACCGTGACATGGGGGGCCGTGAACGCGCTCTGCACCATCGCCGCCGCCGTGTGCTTGCGCACGCCGCGGATGGGGATGCGGGTCTCTCGCTCCGCGTCTGTGAGCACTGACGCGTTCGACGGGGTGGGCGTCGACGACAGGTCGTCGGCACGCGGCGTGCGAGCGGCGATCCGCTCTGCGTATGCGTCGACGTCGCGGCGGGTGATGACTCGGTCCCCCACGTCGGCGGCGACCAGCACGAGATCGATGCCGAGACGCTTGGCATGAGCGCGCACGGGCGGGGTGGAGCGCGGCCGTTCGATGACCGCATCCACGGCTGCCGAGGGGCTGGCGTCATGCGGTGCGGCCTCGAGAACGGCCGTGTTGACCGGTGCCGGGGTGGCTCCGATGCGCCGAGCCCGTCGCGCAGGGCGGCCGGCGGTCGTGGGGGCGGCACCGTAGCCGACGAGGTTCGGCTGCGCCTTCTCCTCGGAATCCGACGCGGGCGCGGGCCCATCCTCGTCCTCTCCCACCACATCGAAGGCGATCAGCGGAGCACCGACGGCGACCGTCTGGCCGGCCTCGGCGTGCAGGGCCGATACCGTGCCCTCATAGGGCGAGGGCAGCTCGACGACCGCTTTCGCCGTCTCCACCTCCGCGAGAGTCTGGTTGAGCGAGACCGCGTCGCCGGGGGCGACGAGCCAGGTCACCACCTCGGCTTCGGTCAGTCCCTCTCCGAGGTCCGGAAGACGGAACTCCGCGATCATGCCCCTGCTCCCGTCAGACTGTTCGGTCGGTCCAGCACCCGGTCGACGGCATCGAGCAGCCGATCGAGATCGGGAAGGTGATACTTCTCGAGCTTTGCGGGCGGGTAGGGGACGTCGTGTCCGGTGACGCGCAACGGCGCCGACTCGAGGTACTCGAAGCAGCGCTCCGTGATGCTCGCGATCACCTCGGCTGCGACGCCGGCCTCGCGAGAGGCCTCGTGGGCGACGACCACGCGTCCCGTCTTGCGCACCGAGGCGGCGACCGAGTCGTAGTCCACCGGTGAGAGCGAGCGGAGGTCGATGACCTCGAGAGAGACGCCCTCGTCCGCTGCAGCGTCGGCCGCCTGAAGCGCCGTGGAGATCATCGCCCCGTAGGTGATCAGGGTCGCGTCGTTCCCGGTTCGCACGACGCGCGCGAGTCCCATGGGCGCTGCGTCCGCGAGCGGCGCCTCCAGGTCGACATCGCCCTTGTGGTGGTACAGGCGTTTCGGTTCGAAGAAGATCACCGGATCGTCGGAGGCGATCGCCTGTCGCAGGCTGCGGTACGCGTCCTCCGGGTTCGAGACCGCGATCACGCGCAGACCGGCCGTGTGCACGAAGTAGGCCTCCGGGGACTCCGAGTGATGCTCGGCGGCGCCGATGCCTCCTGCCCACGGGATGCGGATGGTGATCGGCATCTTCACCCGGCCCTGGGTGCGGTAGTGCAGCTTCGCGACCTGAGCGACGATCTGGTCGAACGCGGGGTACACGAAGCCGTCGAACTGGATCTCGACCACCGGCCGATAACCGCGGAACGCCAGGCCCACGGCTGTTCCGACGATGCCCGACTCCGCGAGCGGAGTGTCGATCACCCGCGCTGCGCCGAACTCGTCGAGCAGCCCGTCGGTGATGCGGAAGACGCCACCGAGTTTCCCGATGTCCTCTCCGAGCAGCACCACCTTGTCGTCGTCGCGCATCGCCTGACGCAGTCCCGCGCCGAGCGCCTTTCCGAGGGTCAGTTCGGTCATGCGCCGGCCTCGCCCTCGAAGGAGGCGAGGTACGCGGCGTACTCACCACGCTGACGCTCGAGCCCGGTGTGCGGTTCGGCGTAGACGCCGTCGAAGACCGCGAGGGGCGGGCGCGTGACCATGCCGAGGCATGCGGCGCGCATCTCCTTCGCCACCGCGTCTGCTGCCGCCTGGGTCTCGGCGAGGTGCTCGTCGGTCAGATCTCCCGTGGCGCGCAGATTGGCTTCCAGCCGTGCGATCGGATCGCGTCGGCGCCAGGATTCGAGTTCGTCCTGGTCACGGTAGCGCGTCGGGTCATCGGCCGTGGTGTGCGGCCCCATTCGATACGTGACCGCCTCGATATAGGCGGGCCCCTTGCCGGCACGTGCATGATCGAGGGCCCAGCGCATGGCAGCCATGCAGGCGAGCACATCGTTGCCGTCGACGCGGACGCTGGGGATACCGAACCCCGGAGCCCGCCCGGCGATCGGATACTGCGACTGCACGGAGACGGGCTCCGAGATCGCCCAGTGGTTGTTCTGGCAGACGAAGACCACGGGGGCCTGGTACGAGGCGGCGAAGATCATCGCCTCGTTGACATCGCCCTGACTGGTGGCACCGTCGCCGAAGTACGTGACCGCGACTTCCTTGGCGCCATCGTGCTGGATGCCCAAGGCATAGCCGACGGCGTGCAGTGTCTGGGCACCGATGATGATCTGCAAGGGCGCGACCCCGAGTGCGGCCGGATCGTACGCGGCGCCCTCCTCGCCGCGCCACATGCGCACATAGTCGCCCGGCTGGGCGCCGCGCGCGTAGATGACCCCGGTTTCCCGGTAGCTCGGGAACACGTAGTCCTCCGGCGCGATGGCGCGTGCCGTGCCGATCTGGGTCGCCTCCTGCCCCTGGCAGGGGGCCCAGAGGCCGAGCTGTCCCTGGCGCTGCAGGGCGACGCCTTCGGCGTCGATCCGCCGGAGGATGACCATGTCCCGCAGCAGCGAACGCAGTTGCGCACCGTCGACGTCGGCGACGAAGGGATCCAGCCGAGGGTTCGCGATGCGACTGCCGTCCGGATTCAGGATGCGCTCCGAGAGCTCCAGATCCTGGGCGGTGTCTGCGATGGGGGTGATCTGCGGTGACATCGTCGTCCTCCTCGTCCTCGGCGGCCCTCGTGAGGCTCCGCGCACTGATGCCAGCGTCATCACCGGCATGGTCTGAGAGTACGTCTGCTCAACACCTCGCTCAAGCATTCTGAAAGAGCTTGAGCATGTTGCTCAATTTGGCACGGAAGGCTCCTGCTAAGGTTTGGCACTATGCCAGGACTGGACCGCATCGATCTCGAGCTTCTCGCCGCACTCGCTGACGACCCGAGGACCACGATCGTCGCGCTCGCGGAGAGCCTGGGCCTGTCCCGCAACACGATCCAGGCGCGGATGGCACGTCTCGAGCAGAGCGGGATCTTCCTGTCCTACGAGAGGTCGTTCTCGCCTGACGTGCTCGGATTCCCGTTGCAGGCGTTCGTGAGCATCGGCGTCCGCCAGACAGAGCTTCCTCGCATCATCAACGAACTCGCCCGGATTCCCGAAGTCGTGCAGGCGCATGGGCTCAGCGGATCGATCGATCTGCTCGCACGCGTGGCCTGTCGCGACGCGCGTCACCTCTTCGACACCGACGCGCGCATCCTGTCGATCGAGGGAGTGGAACGCACCGAGACCTCACTCGCCATGGGCGAGGTGATCCCGTTCCGTGTGGCCGGCCTCATCGGCCTCGCACGACGGGAATCCTGAGGAAGCGCCGGATCGCCCCTGCGGCCTCCGCCGGCGTCTCGTAGTGGATCAGATGCCCGACGTGGGCGATCTCGACCAACCCGGCGTCCGGGAAGAGCGTCGCCAGCTTCCGCTCCGCTTCGATCGGCGTGATGTCGTCGCGTTCGGCCGCCACCAGGAGCGTCGGAACGTCGATGTCGGGCGCGAACTCGCGGACGTCGTGCGAGACGCTCGCGACGAAGGCATCGCGGAGCACATCACGATCGGAGAACCGGGAGAAGTAGGTGTCATGCTGGTCGTGGATGAACCGCCGGAGCTCGGGGTCCTTCGTCTTGGCCATCGTGATGCTCATGACCCGCACGATGATCCGATTGCGCAGCAGCGCGGTTCCGAGATTCTCCGGGAGCCGGGCGCCGAGGGCGTAGTAGAACACGGCCAGGCGCGTCATGAGTCCCTTGGGGCCCTCGAGCGCGGGAGCACCGAGGGGATTGATGAGGATCAGGCGCGGAGTCTGCAATCCGCGGGCGACCGCCGCGGCCGTCACGATCGACCCGAAGGAGTGGCCGAGGATGACCGCGCCGGGTGCGACCTCGGTGGCGAAGTCCGTGAGCCATCCGGCGTACTCGTCGAGATCGTGACGGCGTCCCGGCAGCGGGGCCGTCTCGCCGAAGCCCGGAAGGTCGGGCGCGATCACCCGCACCTCGGGGAGGTATGCGAGCACCGGTTCGAGGCCATGGTGCTCGCCCCGGAAGCCGTGCACCGCGACGACGGTCGTCCCGGCGTCTTCGGGTCCATACGCCCAGTACGCCGTGGTCGCCCCGCGCACCTCGACCTCGTGGCGTTGCACGGGCAGACGACGAAGACGGTCCGCATACGGGGAAGGCACGGTCATCCTCAGAGTCTACGAGTCGCCGTGCGCCTTCTCCTGAATGTCCGCGGCCGACCATAGCGTGAAGCCATGCCAGCCGGTCCCCCGCTTCCTGCCTGGCTCACCCGTGTCGGGGTGTTCGATCTGGAGACGACCGGAGTCGACGTCGAGTCGGACCGCGTGGTGACCGCCTACGTCGGTATCCTCGACGCCGATGGCAGACAGGTCGCGGCCCGTTCGTGGCTTGCGGACCCCGGTGTGCCGATCCCCGACGGCGCAACCGCGGTGCACGGGATCACGACGGCGCACGCGCGAGCCCACGGGCGGCCCGTCCCTGAGGTGGTCGCCGAAGTGACTGCTGCCCTGCGGTCCCTGTTCCGGCAGGGTGTGCCGGTCGTCGCATACAACGCGTCGTTCGACTTCTCGCTGCTCGCCTGCGAAGCCGCGCGGCACGGGGTCGACCCGCTCACCGACCCCGCACCGGTGATCGATCCGCTCGTCATCGACAAGGCGTATGACCGCTACCGGCGCGGTCGACGCACGCTCGAGGTGGTCGCGGCGCACTACGCCGTCCCGTTGGAGGGCGCCCACGAAGCGTCTGCGGATGCGATCGCCGCCGGGCGCGTGGCGCAGGCGCTCGCCCGTCAGTTCCGTCTCCCCGAGAATCCGGTACAGCTCCACACGCACCAGATCGGCTGGGCCCGCTCGCAGGCAGCCAACCTCACCGAGTACTTCGTGAGCATCGGACGTCTGGAACCCGATGACATGCTCGATGGACGCTGGCCGGTGCGGCACGCCGGCCCCATCGTGGAGTGACGTGCGTCGCTGCTCCTCGGCTCGGAATCAGGTGTCGTGGGATACGCTCCAGATGGTGCGCCCTCGAGTGGGATCAGGGCGCGAAGCACGAGGAGCAGCCCATGCAGTTCACGTCCGTCGATCTCGAACGGGTCGAGTCCACGTGGCAGCAGTTCGTTCCCTCGGCCTCTCTGCAGAATGCTGATCCGCGGAGCTTTCGATTCGACTGGCGATCCGAGGAACTCGAGACCGCGTCGTTCGTCGACTATCGCCTTTCCGCTCAGGTGCATTCGCGGGCCGAGCCGCAGGATCAGTTGCTCGTGTGCCGTGTGGACGCCCCGGACGCGCGCGTCTGGTCGGGGCGCGCTTCCTTGGACGCCGATGCCGTCTGGATGTCGGACGGCACTGAGGTCGAGGCCAGATGGGACCGGTCGGCTCGCGTTCGCGCCATCGTCTTCGACCAACAGGCCGCGCAGAGCAGAGCGCGGCAGATCACGGGGGATGATCGGCGAGAGCTTCGCACGACCGGACTCGCGCCGCACTCCGTCATGGATTCCCAACGGTGGGAGCGGATGTTCGCCTACCTCGACCAGTCCCTGCGGGACGGGATCGCAGACGATCTGCTCGTCGCCGAGCTCGAACGCCATGCCCTGATGATCACGCTTTCGGCGTTCCCGACCACATTCTCCGAATCGCTGCGGCGCCCGGCGCAGCGCGCCGGTGCACCGGCGGCCGTTCGCCGAGCGCTCGCCTACATCGATGCGAACGCGCATCTGGCGATCACCATCGACGACGTCGCGGCCGCGTCCTACATCTCCACTCGTGGTCTGCAATACGCGTTCCGGCGGGCGCTCGACATCACGCCTGCGGATGCTCTGCGTCGGGCGCGCCTCGACGGCGCCCATCGTGATCTCCGCAACGGTCGGGGTCGCTCGGTCGGCGAGGTCGCTCGACGCTGGGGCTTCAGCAACTCCTCGCGGTTCGCTTCGGCCTACCGCGAGGCGTACGGGATGGCACCCGCACTGCCATCGACCTGACAGGGAACGAATATTCTCTTCGCGTCGCTCGGCGGGTCGGGGGCGAGCGCGGGGCGTCGGAGCGATCTGCGGTTAGAGTTCGAGTGTCCCGGACCTCGGTCCTGCGAGCACGCCCCCGAGGAGAACCATGGTCCACGCGCGCCACCCCCACGAATCGTCCCCACGCTGATGGGAAGCCTCTACTACGGCGACGCGAAGACTCCCATCCACATCGATGACCGCGCGCTCGCGCATCTCAAAGTGGTCATCGCCACCAAGCTCCGTCGTAACGAGAGCTTCACCCTCTCGTGGCGGCACCCGGACGGCGATGCGCCCGGACGTTCCACCCTGTGGCTGCATCCCTCGATCCCGCTCCGCTTCGTCTTCCAGGACGCACAGACGCCGGAGCTGAGCAGAAGGTGGATCGAAGAGCTGGCTCATTCCGCGAGTTCGAGCGGTGGCATCACGCTCGTCGAGGAACATCTCGAGAGCGTCACCGCCGACTGACGGCGCCCGACACCCTCCGAGCTGGACGCCGTCAGCGGCTGGGCTCACACCGCTTCGTCGCCGCTGGTGCTCACGGAGCGACGCGTCGTCGGCTCTCCGGTGGCGGGATCGACGAAGGTGCGCGACACCGTCTCGGTGCGACGCCGACGTGCGAGCAGCACGATGCCGATGAGGAAGACGACGACGCCGGCCCCCATCAGGATGTAGCCGACCATGTCGAGGTCGACCCAGGGAACGTCGACGTTGATTGCGAAGACGAGGATCGCCCCGATCACGAAGAGCGCGATTCCGCTGCCGATGCTCATGGTGCCTCCCGTTCTGCGGCGCGGTGCCGCACATCGAAAGCATGGCGTGGTGCGGCACCGCCGAGGAGGGGCTTGACATCCGCGCGCCCGTTCCCCTCCTCCCCTGTGTGCGGAGACCTCAGGCGGCGTAGGTCGCGGGCTGCTGCAGCCAGAGATCGGGGCCGAAGACCTCGTAGGCGATCCGCTCAGCGGGCACCCCTCGGCGCAGAAGGGTCGCTCTCGCGTTCCGCATGAACTCGAGCGGTCCGCACATGAACACGACCGCGTCGTCCGGCAGCTCCACATCGGTGAGGTCCATCCTGCCCGGAAGAGCGGGATGCAGGGTCGGGGCCCCGTCTGCGTCCTTCGCGTACCAGTTCTGTGCCCTGGCGTCGTCCATCGCGAGCACCTGACGACGAAGTGAGGGATACAGCGCGTGCGTGTCGTGGGCGCGGTCCGCATGGAAGAGCCGCACAGTGCGGCCGGGAGAACGTCGTGACAGGTCCTCGACGATCGCAGCGATCGGAGTGATGCCGATACCCGCCGACACCAGGATCAGCGGGTGTTCGTCGTCGTCGAGCACGACATCGCCTGCCGGCTGCGATACGTCGAGCACTGTTCCGGGATGCGCGTGCTCATGCAGCCAGGTCGACACCAGGCCGTCGGGCAGGCCGCCCTCACCGCGTACGCGCTTCACCGTCACCCGCAGCGAATCGCCTCGCGGCCCGGAGGAGATCGTGTATTGGCGCGGCTGTCGGGAGCCATCCGGCAGGTCGACGGCGATGGCGACGTACTGGCCGGTACGGTGCGAGGCCACTGCCCCCTCCACGGGAGCGAGGAGCAGGGAGATGACGTCGTCGGACTCCACCACGCGCTCCACGACGCGGTGCGTGCGCCACGGCTGCTCGGGATCGGTTCCGCCCTGCGCGTAGAGCTTCGCCTCCTCCGCGATGAGCGAGCATCCGAAGAGCCAATAGACCTCGTCCCAGGCGGCTCTGACCTCGGGGGTGACGGCATCGCCCAGGACCGTCTGGACAGCGTCGAGGAGGTGGTGCCCGACGATCGTGTACTGGCGTGCCTGTATGCCCAGGGAGACGTGCTTGTGAGCGATCCGGCGCATGACGGGCGTGAAATCGGGGGCCTCGGGGTCGATGAGGTGGACGGCGAACGCAACCACCGATGCG
The DNA here is from genome assembly GCF_004794435.1 of Microbacterium sp. K27. Taxonomy (NCBI): domain Bacteria; kingdom Bacillati; phylum Actinomycetota; class Actinomycetes; order Micrococcales; family Microbacteriaceae; genus Microbacterium; species Microbacterium sp. K27. The sequence continues at coordinate 200,044 of NZ_SSDK01000041.1, read as the reverse complement.
GCCAGCGCCTTGGGCTGCTCGCCTATCGCCTGGTTTGCACGATTGAACACACGGAGCAGTTCCGGATGTGCGGCGAACATCTCGCGGTAGAACAGCGTCGTGATCTCGTCCGCATGCTGCGCGACGACTCCCTCGGTCGCACGCACGACCGCCTCGGACTCCGTTGAGAGTTTCATGACTTCCCTTCTCTTCATCGTCATGGTTCTCCCACCCTTTCCCGCGGCGAGGGTACGCGCCGGGTCTTTCACCGGGTTATTTCCGGTGGAAAGGAGTCCTGGACTGTTCGCGCCCGCCTATCCTCGCCACATGCCCCGTCGCGCCCATGACTTCCGAGGACTCACTCAGCCGCGTCGACTCCAGCTGCTGCACGCCATACAACAGGCGCCCGGCCGGCGCGCCGGCGCGCTCGCCGAGGAGAGCGGCATCCCGCTGAACACCGTCCGGGATCATCTGCGGGTGTTGGAGGACGAGGGGCTGATCCGCAGTGAGACACGAAGGTCCGGCGGTCGAGGGCGTCCGTCCGTCGTCTTCCATCCTGTGCGCGACGTGACATCGAACACCGTCACACGCGCGCGCGTCGACGGGGCGAGCGAGCGGGGGCGGATGCTCCGAGCCGTGACGGACGATGCCCCGACTGCGCTCGAGGAGGACGCCCTGCGTCAGGTCGACGTCCTCTACGAACACCTCGACGACGCCGGTCTGGACCCCGTCGTCGATGAAGCGGCGCTGCGCTTCGACTTGGCTCCGTGCCGCTATCAGGGGCTGTTGGCGGAGGATCAGGCGCTCGTCTGCGACGTTCACGCCCAGCTCGTCCGCGATGTGCTCCAGCTCAGCGACGGGCCGCTCGAGATGCAGCGGTTGGATCCGTTCGTCTCGCCGCGGCAATGCCGGCTGTTGCTCGGGCGGAGGGAACCCGGGAGCGGTCGTGGCTGAGGAGTAGGGCGGGCGGGACTTGAACCCGCGATCGTTGGGTTATGAGCCCACTGCCTTAACCAGCTTGGCCACCGCCCCGTACTCCTCCCAGCCTAGCGGCCGGGGCCGTCAGGCCGAGGTAGCCGACGAGTGCGTCTGCGAGTGCCCCAGATAGATGTCGGCGTTGGCGATGAGTCCCGCACGCTCCTCTTCACTGAGTGCCCGACGCACCTTCGCGGGAACACCGGCGACGAGGGAACCGGCGGGGATCTCCGTCCCGCCGAGCACGACGGCGCCTCCGGCGACGAGGCAGCCTTCACCGATCACCGCACCGCTGAGGATCACCGATCCCATGCCGACCAGCGTGCCGTCGCCGATCGTGCAGCCATGGACGACCGCATTGTGTCCGACCGATACCTTGGCACCGATCACGACCGGGTGTCCGGCATCCACGTGCACCGAGACGTTGTCCTGCACGTTCGAGCCGGGACCGATGACGATCCCGGCCGAGTCGCCACGAAGCACGGCGTTGTACCAGACGCTGGAACCGGCGGCGAGGGAGACTTCACCGATGATGCGCGCCCCGTCTGCGACGAAAGCCGTCGCGTCGATCGACGGGGTGCTGTTCGGCAGGGCGAGGACAGAGGCTCCGGACGCGATGCTCATGAGGCGAGACTACCCTCACTTCCCCGGAATCACGCGGAAGTGAGCCGAGCCTCAGCTTGCTTGCGGAATGTATGAGGCTGAGTAGCGTTGTCTTCATCAGATACGAGAACCCGTTCCAGAGGAGCACAAGATGAGCAAGGCACAGACCGTTTCCACCACCGCCATCGACCCGACCGTGGCTGCAGGGGCGGCCCAGTTCCTCTCCCCTGTCGTGCTCGGCCTCCAGGCGCTGACGCTCAACGGCAAGCAGGCGCACTGGCATGTCCGCGGCGCCAACTTCATCGGCGTCCACGAGTTGCTCGACACGATCGTCGCCCACGCCGGTGACTTCGCAGACACCGCCGCAGAGCGGATCGTCGCGCTCGGTCTGCCGATCGACGCTCGCGTCAACGCAGTCGCCGACAAGGCGGGAACCACCTCCGTCGCCGCCGGCTTCGCCCAGTCGGACGAACTGATCCGCGCCGTCATCTCTGACATCGACGCGATCCTCGTCGACGTCAAGGCCGCCGTCGACGGCCTCGACGAGGTCGACCTCACCAGCCAGGACGTCGCGATCGAGATCCAGCGCGGCCTCGAGAAGGACCGCTGGTTCCTGGTCTCGCACATCGCCGCCTGATCTGATCGGCACAGCAAGGGGCGATCCTCGGTTCTCCGAGGATCGCCCCTTCTTCGTGCGCGCTTCGTGCGTGCGGAAGATCAGCCGATGTGGGTGACGTATCCGGCCAGAATCGTGGAGCGAACGGGCATGGATCGCAGGTCCGCCCCTGTCGCCGTGCGAGGATCTGCGGCGCAGAGGGCGATGTCGGCGGGCTCGCCCGGACGCACCGACGAACGCACGCTCGCCTCGAGCGCCTGGTCGATCGTGATCCGTTCTTCCGGATGCCAGGGTTCCCGCGCGTCGTCGGTGCGCGATACCGCAGCCGCGATGGCGTGCCAGGGGTCGAGCTCGGCGACGGGTGCATCGGATCCGAAACGCAGGTGCACGCCGGCGTCGCGCAGCGATGCCAGTGGATAGCCGATCGCGGTCTGCTCCGCCCAGTGGCGATCCACCAGATCACGGTCATCCACGGCGTGCTGCGGCTGGACGCTGGCGACCACCCCGAGGCGCGCGAACCGCGCGAGATCGCTGTGTCGGACGAGTTGCACATGCTCGATCGACCCGACGGCGCCCGTGGTGGTGAAGGCGTCGAGCGCCGAGGTGATCGCCCGGTCGCCGATCGCATGCACGGCCACGCCCAGACCAGCGCCTGTCGCCCGGGTCAGGAGCGCGACGAGTTCATCGGAAGGCACGGTGAGCATCCCGAAGTTGTCGGGGTCACCGGGATAGGAGTGCGAGCAGGCGGCGGTTCGCGTGCCCAGCGAACCGTCGGTGATGATCTTCAGCGGCCCGACGTGGACCAGGCCTCTACCAGGTGTCGGAACGTCGTGCTCCTCGCGGAGTTCTCCCGTGCGCAACCCGGCGCCGATCGCACGGTCGAGGTCGAAGGGGTAGACCGCGAACTCGACACGGTGCCAGGCGAAGCCGGCCAGGACCCGTCGGGGCCAGGCTTCCGCACTCCACGCCATGTCGAAATCGACCAGGCCGGTGATGCCGCGCGTGGCGGCCTGCTCTCCAGCGCGCATCATCGCGCGGTCGCCATGGGCGGCGTCAACCGCGTTGAGGCGCCGCGAGATCTCGAAGGCGTCGGTCTCGCGGAGCATGCCGTCATCGCTCCGGAACCCCTCACGAGCGAGTGCCGCGCTGTTGAGCCAGACGCTGTGGACGTCGGCATTGATGAGGTAGGTCGGGATATCCCCGGTCGCCGCGTCCAGGAGGTCGAGTGAGGGCCGATCCGACCACAGGGCGTCACGGAAACCGGTGCCGACACGACGTCCATCCGGCAACGGGGCCACACCGCTCATCGCCGCGGCGGCAGCGGCGGCGGATTCCAGGTGACCGAGCGGCGCTCGTTCCGATGCCAAAGCCCATTGCACCGTGTGCACGTGGTTGTCCCAGAGCCCCGGAACGGCCCAGGCGCCATCACCGCGGATGACCTCGCCCCGCGCCGGCAATGCACCGGTCGGCGCGATGTCGACGATGCGCCCGTCGGCGATGAAGATGTCCACGGGCTCGTCATCCATCAGGAATTCACGCCCGGGGCCCGCAATCCGCACGGCCGTGATGGTGTCGATCGCCGCTCCGCGTTCTGTCACTGCTGTCGTCCTCCTCGGCGCGCGTCCTGTGCGCGCCGCATCTCCGCGGCGAGAGCCGGGTTGGAATACGGTCCGTCGGTCGACAGCGCGGCGATCACCGTCTCGATCGTCTCCGGCGGCTTGTTCTGACTGAGTTTCCTCTTGGCGACGACGCGGGTCGGCGTCAACCGGAAGCCGACAGTCCCCGAAGCGAGCCGCTCGATGTATCCCGGGTCATTCGGACGCTCCCACATACGCCTCGGTTCGGGCATCCGCGATTCGAATCGCTCCACCAGCCGGTCGAGGACGACGAGGTTCTCTTCGTCCGTGAGGATCTCGGGCACGCCGGCCAGATGCACGGCGGTGTAGTTCCACGTCGGCACGGCGGCGACATCGCCGTACCAGCCCGGAGACACGTAACCGTGTGGACCCTGGAACACCGCGAGCATCTCTCGCCGGCCCATGCCGTGGATGAGATCGTCCGGACGGCCGACGTGCCCGACGACGGTCAGGTCGTCGCGCGATTCGTCGAGGAGAACGGCGTAGTGGGAGGCGACGAGTCCGTCATCGCCCGCGCTCATGATCGTCGCCCACGGATTCGCCTCGATCACTCGGCGGATCTCGGTCACGTCGGCCAGCGTGAAGCTGGGATTCTGTCGCATTCGATCAGCCTAGAACGGATGGCGGTGGCAGGTGCGTGGTCAGGCCTGACAACGGGGGCACCAGTAGAGCTTGCGCGCGCCGATCTCCTCGAGGGCGATCTCCGTCCCGCAGATGCGGCACGGAAGCCCCGCGCGGTGATACACCCAGTGGCGGTCGTCGCGGTTTGCCATCGCCGCTCGATAGTCCGCACCGGTGAGGCCGTCCATCGTCATCATCTGCCCGGTCTCCACACCGACGGCGAGCAGCCGCACCCAATCGTTCCAGAGCGCACGCACGACGTCTTCGGGCACATCCCGACCAGGTGTGTGCGGATTCAGCCGCTGCCGGAACAGCATCTCGGCCCGGTACACGTTCCCGATGCCGCTCACGACCGACTGGTCCATGAGCAGGAGTGCGATGACCGTCGGCTTCTTCCGGACCGCCCGGACGAACCGTTCTTCGTTCTCGACCGGATCGCCGACGAGCGGATCGGGCCCCAGCTTGGCGACGGTGGCGAGCATCTCTTCGGGCGTCTGCAGCACACAGGCGGTCGGTCCTCGGAGGTCGGCTGCGGTGATGTCGGTCATCAGGCGAAGGCGCACCTGCCCGACGACAGGAGGAGGCCACTCCATCCCCTCGTCGGCGAGGCCCTTCGTCTGCTCCGACATGCGCACATGCACCCGGGTGCGTCGAGGGGCTCCGATCGACGCCAGCGAGTTCTCCCCCGCATCATCGAGGATCGGCTCGTCGAGGACGGTGCCCCGCTGGTTGGTCTGGCCCATCCGCCCGTTCGCCGAGGCGATGGTCGGGTCGACGAGGATCTCGCCCGCGAAATCCCACGCCCCGTACAGACCGAGGTGCACGCGGAGCCACAGATCGCCTTCCGTCTCGAGGAACATCTGCTTGCCGACGGCCTGCACGCTCACCGCCGCGCGCCCGTCGAGGACAGCGGCACCTTCGGCGAACCGGCCCTGCGGGCTGGAGGCGCTCAGCGTCTTGCCGACGAAGTTGCGGTCGAACTGACGAGCGATCCGGTGGACGGAATGACCCTCGGGCATCTCAGGCCCGCGGGTCCGGGAGCAGGGAGCCGTCGCGTTCGAAGTCCGCGATCTGGCCGATGCGCCGCACGTGGCGCTCGTCTCCGGAGAACGGCGTCTCGATGAAACGGTCGATGAACGAGGTGACCTCGTCGTAGGTGTGCTGTCGTGCGCCGATGGAGATCACGTTGGCGTCGTTGTGCTCGCGGGCCAGTTCTGCCGTCGAGAGGTTCCACACGAGTGCGGCACGGACGCCTTCCACCTTGTTCGCAGCGATCTGCTCGCCGTTTCCGGAACCTCCGAAGACCACACCCAGAGCTTCGACGCCCGCCCGCTGATCGGCGATGACCGCCTGAGCCGCGCGGATGCAGAACGCGGGGTAGTCGTCGACCGCGTCGTACTCGATCGGACCGTGATCGACGACCTCGTGTCCGGCTGCGCGCAGATGTCCCTGCAGCTGGGTGGAGAAGTCGAGGCCCGCGTGGTCGGTGGCGATGTGGATGCGCATGACTCCCATCCTAGAAGTGCGCGTGCATCACCGAGAGGTCACGGGGCGACACCGGCCGCGGCCGGCTTGAAGCCCGCGCGGATGTTCTCACAGCACCCGGGACGGCACACGTCGAAACCTCCCGGGAGGGACGTGACATGCGCGCGCTCTTCGTTGGGGCGTCCCTGGAGACGCTCTTCGATCAGGTCGACGATGCCCGTCACGAACGCCGGTGACACGCCCGGGGTGGGTGTGCGCGTGAACGCGAGGCCCGCCTCCTCCGCGGCTTCGGCCGCTTCGGTGTCGAGATCCCACAGGACCTCCATGTGATCGCTCATGAAGCCCACTGGTACGACGGCGACGGCCTTGCGACCGCGCTCGGGCAGCTCGCCGATCACGTCGCACACATCGGGCTCGAGCCACGGCTGCGAGGCGGGGCCGGAGCGGGACTGGTAGACGAGTTCCCAGGACACATCGGCGGATGCCGGAACGGTCTGCCGCACGCGGTCCATCACCCAGGCGGCGACGGCGAGATGCTGTGCGGCGTACGCACCGCCTTCGCCCCAGTCGATGTCCCGTGCGCCGGAGCGCTCGGCGTCGGCCGTCGGGATGCTGTGCGTCGAGAAGAGGATCTGGATGTCGGCTGCGGCGACACCCTCGGCGAGGAAGCCTTCGACAGCCTCCCGCACGCCGGTCTCGAACGCTTCGACGAACCCCGGGTGATCGTAGAAGGGACGGATCTTGTCGATCGTCACGGTCTCGCCCAGGCCCGTCTCCTCGAGGATGCGGGCGAAGTCCTCGCGATACTGACGGCAACTGGAGAACGAGCTGTATGCACTGGTGGCGAAAGCCAGGAGGGTGTTGTGACCGTTGCCCGACGCCTCGGTGACGACCTCTTCCAGGTACGGGGCCCAGTTGCGGTTCCCCCAGTAGACGGGGAGCGTGATGCCTCGCTCGACCAGGGCGTTCTCGAGCGCCTGCTTGAGCACACGGTTCTGCCCGTTGATCGGGCTCACTCCGCCGAAGTGACGATAGTGGTGTGCAACCTCTTCGAGTCGTTCGTCGGGGATGCCGCGCCCGCGCGTCACATTCCGGAGGAACGGGATCACGTCTTCCTGACCCTCCGGCCCGCCGAATCCGGCGAGAAGGATCGCGTCGTAGGCGACCGGCGTGGTCACGAAGGGCGCACCGCCGGAGGCAGCAGGCGAAGCAAAGGGAACGACATTCGGCTCGATCGCAGTCACCCCTCCATCCTCCCACCTCGGCGGAGTGCGGGAGTGCGCGCATTCACCGTTTCTATCCGTTTCCGTTCCTTCGTCGCTGCGAGAGGGCATCCGTCGCACTGGCGTAGGCTGTCAGGGTTGCCGTCGGCGCCAACTGCGCCCAGCCCCGGTGACATCCCCTCACCCCTGGGAGTACAGCTGTGCCTGGAGAGAACCTCACCCGCATCGAAGCGCAGGAGCGCCGCGACGTCATCGACACTCAGTCCTATGAAGTCGCCCTCGATCTGACCAAGGGCGCCGAAGTGTTCGGCTCCCGCAGCGTGGTGCGCTTCACCGCGACGCCGGAGGGCTTCACCTTCATCGACCTCATCGCTCGCGAGGTGCGTGAGATCTCGCTCAACGGCGAGCAGTTGGACCCGAACGAGGTCTTCGCCGACTCGCGCATCGCGCTCACCGGGCTGCAGGCCGAGAACGTCCTCGTCGTGGACGCCGACTGCGAATACACCAACACCGGAGAAGGACTGCACCGCTTCGTCGACCCCGTCGACGGCGAGGTCTACCTCTACTCCCAGTTCGAGGTGCCCGACTCGCGCCGCGTGTTCGCGGTCTTCGAGCAGCCCGACCTCAAGGCGACGTTCCAGTTCACCGTGACGGCACCGGCCGCGTGGAAGGTCGTCTCCAACTCCCCCACGCCCGAGCCCATCGTGCACGACGACGACGTCACCGCCACCTGGGGCTTCGAGCCGACCCCGCGCATCTCGTCGTACATCACCGCACTCGTCGCCGGACCGTATGAATCGACCTTCTCGGAGCTGACGAGCGCCTCCGGCCGTGTCATCCCGCTGGGCGTGTACGGCCGCAAGAGCCTGTGGCAGCACCTCGACGCCGACTACATCTTCGACAAGACGCGCGAGGGCTTCGCCTACTTCGAGTCGAGGTTCGGCGTGCCGTACCCGTTCGCCAAGTACGACCAGCTCTTCGTGCCGGAGTTCAACGCCGGCGCCATGGAGAACGCGGGAGCGGTCACCTTCACCGAGACCTACGTCTTCCGCAGCAAGGTGACGGACGCGGTCAAGGAGCGCCGCGTCGTCACGATCCTGCACGAGCTCGCCCACATGTGGTTCGGTGACCTCGTCACCATGAAGTGGTGGAACGACCTCTGGCTGAACGAGTCGTTCGCCGAGTGGGCGTCGACCATCGCCACCGCCGAAGCCACCGAGTGGACCGAGGCGTGGACCACGTTCAACGCCATGGAGAAGACCTGGGCCTACCGCCAGGACCAGCTCCCGTCCACTCACCCGATCGTCGCCGAGATCAACGACCTCGAAGACGTGCAGGTGAACTTCGACGGCATCACATACGCCAAGGGCGGTTCCGTCCTGAAGCAGCTCGCCGCCTGGGTCGGCATCGAGGCGTTCTTCGCGGGCGTGTCGCAGTACTTCCAGAAGCACTCCTGGGGCAACACCGAGCTGAGCGACCTGCTCTCCGAGCTGGAAGCCACCAGCGGCCGTGACCTCAGTTCCTGGTCGAAGAAGTGGCTGGAGACCGCCGGCGTGAACACGCTCGAGCCGGTCATCGCAGAGGACCACGATGGAAAGATCTCGCGCTTCGCGATCACGCAGACCGCGCCGGCGGACTACCCGACGATTCGTCCGCACCGGCTCGGAATCGGCTTCTACACGCTGACCGACGGTTCGCTCACGCGCACGCACTACCTCGAGGTCGACGTCGACGGCGACCGCACCGAGGTGCCCGAGCTGCAGGGTCTCGCCCGGCCCGACCTCGTGCTGCTCAACGACAACGATCTCGCCTACGCGAAGATCCGCCTCGACGAGAAGTCGCTCGCCACCGCGATCGCGCACCTCGCCGACATCCACGACCCGCTCGCCCGCTCGCTCGTCTGGGGTGCCGCGTGGGATCAGACCCGCGACGCCGAGACCGGCGCCTCGGAGTACCTCGACCTCGTGCTGGGGAACATCGGTCGCGAGACCGAGTCGACGACGGTGCGCACCACGCTCGCCCAGCTGCGCACTGCGGCGACGCTGTACGTCACGCCGGCCGACCGCGAGGCGGCGCGGCTGAAGATCGCCGACGGCCTGTGGAGTCTCGCGGAGTCCGCCGAGCCGGGCAGCGACAGCCAGCTGCAGTTCGTCACCGCCTTCGCCAACGCGCTGGTCACCCCGGAGCATGCCGGCATCATCGGGCGTCTGCGCTCCGGCGAGGACACCCTGCCCGGGCTCGAGATCGATGCCGACCTGAACTGGCAGCTCCTCGTGGGCCTCGCCACGATCGGCGCGACGGATGCCGCGACCATCGATGCCGCTCTCGCCGCGGACAACACCGCCAAGGGCGGGGAGTTCGCGGCACAGGCCCGCGCCTCTCTCCCGGACTCGGCGTCGAAGAAGGCCGCATGGGCGTCGCTCATCGAGCGCGATGACGCCCCGAACACGATCGTCCGCTCGGCGGCACTCGGCTTCACGCACCCGTCCGGAGCAGCGGCGCTGAGCGAGTTCGTCCCCGCGTACTTCGACATGCTGCTCCCCGTCTGGGAGTCGCGCACCTATCAGATCGCGCAGTACCTGATCGTCGGGCTCTTCCCGACGGCCCTGGCCGACATCGCTCTCCGCGACGCGACCCGCGGCTGGCTGGCCGCCCACCAGGACGCTGCACCGGCACTGCGCCGACTCGTGCTCGAGAATCTGGCCGATGTCGAACGGGCGCTCGCTGCGCAGGCGCGCGACGCCGAGGATTGATACCGGAGTACATCCGAAACGGAGACCATCTGTCTCGCCCTGGGAGTGTCCACACCACGACACGCCCCGGCTGAGGCACGTGGTCTCCGTTTTCGCGTGCGGCATCCACCACCCAGGCCGTACAGAGGCCCGATCGCTAGGATCGGTGGTGATGATGATCCCCTCCACGACAGACACTCCCCCCGACCCCGTGCCGCTTCCCGACTGGGTGACGGCGCTGCTCGGCTGGCTCGGAAGCATCGGCATGAGTGCCCTGACTGTGGCGCTCATCATCGCCAGCTGCATAGTGATCGGGCTCATCCTCCGCCTGGTCATCCGGCGCGTCGTGCACCGCATCGTCGACAGCGCCAAGAACAAGGCGTCTGTCGACGACACGCAGGCGCTCGAGCGCTCCCCGCTCGCTGACATGCGCCTGGTACAGCGCACCCGCACCCTCGGGACGATCCTGCAGAACATCGTCAATGTGATGCTCGTCGTGATCGCGATCGTCCTCATCGTGAACGCCCTCAACCCGACGCTCCTCGGCTCGCTGACCCTCCTCACCGCAGCGGTCGGTGCCGGCCTCGGTTTCGGCGCCCAGAACATCGTCAAAGACGTGCTCAACGGGATGTTCATCGTCGCGGAGGACCAGATCGGTATCGGCGATGTGGTCGACCTCGGTCTCGCGAGCGGTGTGGTCGAGTACGTCAGCGTGCGCATCACGCAGGTGCGCGACGTCAACGGAACCCTCTGGTACGTGCGCAACGGCGAGGTCACCCGTATCGGCAACATGTCACAGGGATGGGCACGCTCCATCATCGACATCGGGGTGCCGGCCGACTCGGACCTCGACCAGGTCGAGCACATCATGCTCGAGACCGCGCAGGGCCTGTCGAAAGACCCGAAGTGGCGCACCCGCATCATCGAGAAGCCGGAGCTGTGGGGACTCGAATCCATCGACGGCGATGCGCTCGTCGTCCGCATCGTCATCAAGGCCCGTGCGAATGCGAAGGACGACGTGGCCCAGGAGCTGCGTCGTCGCCTGCGCGCCGCCCTGCTCGAGAAGGAGATCGGCGTGCCCCGCATGGTCGACGTCGTGCCGACGGGGCTCGACGGCGCACGTCGGGTACGAGGAGCGAACCCACCCAGGACCCGTCCGAACGCGGTCACGGGCGTGCCGATCATCCCCGATCGTGGGATCTGGCGCCGCAAGAAGCCGAATGATGACGGGAGCCCTCAGAAGTGACGTTCTACGACGAGATCGGCGGGCATGAGACCTTTCGGAAGATCGTCTCGGTGTTCTACCGCGAGGTCGCGCTCGACCCGGTGATGAAGCCGATGTACCCCGAGGAGGATCTCGGACCGGCGGAGGATCGGCTCCGGATGTTCCTCGAGCAGTACTGGGGAGGGCCGACGACCTATGGCGAGACGCGAGGGCACCCTCGGCTGCGCATGCGACACATGCCCTTCCACATCGATGCCGATGCCCGCGATCGTTGGCTTCGTCATATGAGAACGGCCGTCGACGAAGCGCAGTTGTCTCCTCTGCACGAAACGACGCTGTGGGACTACCTGGAGCGCGCCGCCTATGCCATGGTGAACACACTCGAGCCTTCCGGCATCGGCGCCGGTCCCGGCGGCCGTCCCACGCTCGAGACCCGCTCACGTCAGGAATCAACGGAGAACTCATGACGACAACGCCCCTGTCCACAGACGTCCTGGTGATCGGATGGGGGTTGGCCGGTCTGGTGGCCGCCGCAGAAGCGCTCGACGCCGGTCGGCGCGTGATCATCGTCGACCAGGAGCCACGCACAAACCTCGGTGGACAGGCGTGGTGGTCCTTCGGCGGTCTCTTCTTCATCGACTCCCCCGAGCAGCGGCGCTTCGGCATCAAGGACTCCCTGGAACTCGCCACTCAGGACTGGTTCGGAAACGCCGACTTCGATCGGCCGGAGGACGAATGGCCTCGTCGCTGGGCCGAGGCCTACCTGCAGTTCGCCGCCGGCGAGAAGCGCGCATGGCTGAGAGAACGCGGTGTCGGCTTCTTCCCCGTCGTGGGTTGGGCGGAGCGCGGCGGGTACGGCGCCACCGGTCCCGGCAACTCCGTCCCGCGCTTCCACATCACCTGGGGTACCGGTCCGGGGATCGTGGCCCCTTTCGCGGCGGCTGTCGAACAGGGCGAGCGGGAGGGACGGCTCACGGTCCTCCCCCGCCACCGCGTGACGGAACTGCTCGCCGCGGACGGGACCGTCACCGGAGCGCGAGGCGACGTCCTCGCGACGAGCGGATCCAGCCGCGGTGTGCCGTCCTCCCGCGACGTCATCGGCGACTTCGAGATCACGGCGAGATCGACCATCGTCTCGTCGGGCGGCATCGGAGGAAACCACGACCTCGTCCGCGCAGCCTGGCCGGCGCGCCTCGGTACCGCGCCGGAGCACATGCTCACCGGGGTACCGGCATACGTCGACGGATCGATGCACGGTGTGAGCGAAGCTGCCGGCGCCCGGCTGATCAACGGCGACCGGATGTGGCACTACGTCGAAGGCATCACGAACTGGGACCCGGTGTGGCCGTCACACGGCATCCGTATCCTCCCCGGCCCCTCCTCGCTCTGGCTCGACGCGACGGGTAAACGACTCCCTGTCCCCCTGTTTCCCGGATTCGACACCCTCGGAACGCTGGAGCACCTGCGCACGACCGGTCACGACCATTCCTGGTTCGTCACGTCACGCCAAATCGTCGAGAAGGAATTCGCACTTTCCGGCAGCGAGCAGAATCCCGATCTCACCGGCAAGGACGTCGGTCTCCTGGTGAGATCGCGCCTGGCCAAGGGACCGACCGGGCCTGTGCAGTCGTTTCTCGACGAGGGCGAGGACTTCATCGTGGAGAACGACCTGGAAACGCTGCTCGAACAGATGCAGCGGCATCCGGGCGGGGAGCTCCTCGACATCGACAACGTCCGGCGCGAGGTGCTCGCCCGCGACCGCGAGATGCAGAACGATTTCACGAAGGACGCGCAGATCGGGATGCTCCGATCGATGCGCAGCTACCGGGGCGACAGACTGATCCGTACCGCCGCACCGCATCGTCTCCAGGATCCTGCGGCCGGACCGCTCGTCGCCGTGAAGCTGCACGTGCTCACGCGGAAGTCTCTGGGCGGAATCAACACCGACCTCGAGGGCCGCGCTCTGAACCCGGCCGGAGAGCCGATCCCGGGGCTCTATGCGGCAGGCGAGGCGAGCGGCTTCGGTGGCGGGGGCGTGCACGGCTACCGGGCCCTCGAAGGCACGTTCCTCGGCGGTTGCCTGTTCTCGGGACGGACGGCGGGGCGGGCAGCGGCACTCGCGGGCTGAGGCACGTTCCGAGAGCGCCGGTTCCAGCTTTCCGGATGATGCCGTTCCGGGGATCCCTCCTGCCTGTTCGGGCTACCCCGAAGAAGTGTGTGCGTCACTCGAATCGCTCGATGTTCGTCCCTACTGTGGGCTCGTGCGCCTCCTCCCCGTTCTCGGTCTCCTGTCCGTTCTGATCCCGGGCACCGCGGTTCCCGCCGCCGCGACTTCCGCCCCACTCTCCTCCGACGCCACCGTGCAGGCCTACGTGGATGCGTTCGCGACACCGGGCATAGCTGCGGCGGTGGTCTCCGACGGAGGCGTCGAGCTGATCGCGCGCGGTCGGGATGGGGACGGGCGCACGATCACCCCGCACACGCTGTTTCGGATCGCTTCGATGAGCAAGTCGATGACGGCCACGGCGGTCATGCTGCTCGTTCAGGAAAGGAAGATCGCGCTCGACGACCGGGTAGTCGACACACTGCCGGAGTTCACCATGGCCGACGAGCGCTATGAGGAGGTCACGATACGGCAGCTGCTGTCGCACACCTCCGGACTCTCGCTGCGAACCAACCCCGAGTTCGCGCTCCCCTCCCCACGGACGACCGAGGCGGTCGTGGCCGAGCTCCGCGATCGGCGGCTGGTGGCCGAGCCCGGCGCCCGATTCGAGTATCACAACACCAACTACTCGATCGCGGCGCGCGTCGTCGAAGTCGTCTCCGGCCAGTCGCTGGACGACTTCTTCCGGCAGCGCCTCTTCGTCCCGCTCGGCATGCTCGACACACGGAGCGTCGATGCCTGCGATCAGGCGGTCGAACGACTTGCCCCCGGCTTCTCCGTCGTGCTCGGACTCGCCTACGTCATGCCGGAGATGCCCGGACGCTGCGGGGGGAACGGAGGTGTGGTGTCGACGCTCGCCGACATGGTGCGGTGGCTTCGGTTCCAGCAGGGCGAGGTCGGAGCGGGCGTCCTGGATCGCATACTTCTCGAAGAACTCCATGTCTCTCAGCCGGGCGCGGAGTCCTACGCCCTCGGCTGGCAACGCGCCGCTCCGGGCGGAGGTGACGCCCCCGGCTTCGTCTCCCACGGCGGCACATTGGCCACGTTCACCGGTTCGATGGCATTCGTTCCCGAGACGGGCCGAGCGGCAGTGGTGCTGACGAACGGCGTCGGCTCTCCCGGCGAGCTGGTGCAGAACCTGATCGTCGGTGCCGACGGGGTGGCGGCGAAGCCGTATGAGAATCCGCTGAACATCGTCAACGGGATCCTGTCGGCTCTCGCCGTGCTCGCTCTGATCCTTTTCCTGGTGACCGCACTTCGTGCTCCGCGGTGGGCGGCGCGGAGACGCGCAGCGCGAAGACCACGCGTCTGGCTTCGTCTGGTCCCGCTGACGCTCGTCATCGTGGCGGGCCTGTTCGTCCCGCTCGCACCGGCATTGCTCGGAGGATCGGTCGAATGGCAGTACTGGGTATTCGACCTCTGGCTGTTCCCGCTCCTCGATGTTCTCGGGATCGTGCTCGTGCTGGGGGGAATCAGTGCTCTGGTGAGCAGGATCGTCGCGCTCCTAGTCGTTCCGGTCGCGTCCCGGGGGCGCCTGCGCGCTTCGCGTCAGTCGAGCACGCCGGTCTGACGCACGCTCGTGAGGCCAGAGGCGACCGGTCCCCGAGAGAGCACATGCCCGCGCCGGAAGGCGAGTCGCGTCCATCGCCCGGATCGAGTCACCGATACCTGCTCCTCGCCGGAGATGAAACCCATCGCGTCCGCGGCGAAGGCGACCCCTCTCGGCAGACCCTCGAGCTCCTCGTCCGGCTCACCCCAGATCGCGGCACGCAGCCCCCGCACGGCTTCTTCTCCGGCGCCCGGCGTCGCGCCTCGGGCGACGGCGGAAATGCCCCACTGTGCTCGTCGGGCCAGCGTCGAGGCGTCGAGGACGGCTGACCGTTCCCATGGACCGCGAGGCGGAGCGATGCCGGCCCAGGCCGGAGAGAGGCCCGTATCCGGGAGGGTCAGGCGATCGGGGCCGTCGGTCTGCGTGAGTTGGTCGACGACGACATCGCACTCGAGTTCGGGGTCGGCATGGACGATGCGCATCGCGAGGATCGTCGGCGTCTGATCGAACAGACCGTGTGGTGCCAGGGCCGCCGTCGTGAGCGCGAGGACTCCCCCCGTCGCCTGCAGTCGTACGCCCTCGTCGCTGATTCTGGCGGCTCGCCCCACGAATGTCAGAACGTCTTTCGCCGTGTCGGCGTCGGCGAGGAGAAGGTGATGCGGCACGCGTTCTAAACTACCAACGGAGCGGCGTCCCGGGGCGCGGAGAGGAATCCATGAGCGCGGAAGAACACGCCATCCAGACCGTCGAGCGACTGCTCGAGGTCCTCGATCTCGATTCGACCCAGGCACGGACCACCGAGGACATCTTCACCGGTTCGTCGCACCCGATGCCCAGCGGGCGGATCTACGGTGGACAGGTTCTCGCCCAGGCGCTCCTCGCTGCGGAACGCACTCTTCCCGAAGATCGGGCGGTGCACTCGATGCATGGATACTTCCTGCGCCCCGGCGATGCGAGTCAGGGCATCACGATCTCGGTCGATCGTATTCATGACGGGCGCTCATTCTCGACACGCCGTGCCCAGGCATACCAGAACGGCGTACCCATCTTCTCGATGATCGCCTCGTTCCAGGATGCGGATCCCGGCGTCGAGCATGCGTCGTCGATGCCCGAGGGCATCCCCGAGCCTGAGGCGCTCCAGCCGGACGAGGACCGTGTACAGGGACTCCCCGGCGGCACGGCGCGGATGCTGAGCGACCGAGCGGCTGATGTCCGCCATGTCGACTCGCCGATGTATCTGCCGAGCGACGATGCCCGCACACCGCAGCAGGCCGTGTGGATGCGCCTTCGCGCGCCGCTTCCGGACGACCAGCGTCTGCACCGCGCAGCGCTCGCCTACCTCAGCGACATGACGATCCAGGAGTCGATTCTTCGCGCGCACGGGGTCTATTGGGCGCTCCCCGGTCTCAAGGTCGCGAGTCTCGATCACGCGATGTGGTGGCACCGCCCTGCTCGCGTGGATGAGTGGCTGCTCTACGTGCAGGAGTCACCCAACGCCCGCGGAGGCCGCGGACTCGCCACCGGACGGATCTTCACACGCGACGGCACCCTGGTGGCGAGTGTCGCCCAGGAGATCATGATCAGGGTTCCCGACGGCCAGGACTGACTTATCCGCTCAGACGCTCGTCGTGCTGCGGGTCTGCCCGGGTGGCCGTGCTCTGGTGCACGCCGTCGGTACCTGTGGCGGTCAGCGGTGGCTGTACTCGATCGATTCGCCGACGTACGGATCCCACGCCTCGCGCATCTCCTGGGTGAGACGGGTGGGACGTCCGGTCTTCGCATCGACGAGCACGATGATCGCCGTGGAGCGGGCGTAGATCTGACGCGGCGCCGCCGTGGGATCGTTGTGCACCTCGTAGCAGACCTCGACGCTGGAGCCGCCGAGCTTGCCGAACCACATCTGCACTTCGAGCGGTCGCCGCTGATAGGGCACCGGCGCGAGGTACTCGATCTCCTGTCGCGCGATGAGGGTGAGGATCCCCTCATCGATACCCGAGTCGAGTACCGCGGTGGATGGTGCCTCTTCGCCGGGGCCTGCACGCCAGAACGCTCGCACACGAGCTTCCTCGAGCAGCTTCAGCATCGAGGTGTTGTTGACGTGGTTGAACGCATCCAGATCGCCCCAGCGGAGCTGGATCGGGATGTGCAGACGGGGCCCCGGCGTCGCAGTCACGAGGTGCTCAGTCGCGCGTCAGCTTGCGGTGCGTCGAACGGTGCGGCTTGGCCGCATCGGCTCCGAGGCGTTCGATCTTGTTCTCCTCATACGCCTCGAAGTTGCCCTCGAACCAGTACCACTGGTCCGGCTTCTCGTCGGTGCCCTCGTAGGCGAGGATGTGCGTGGCGATGCGGTCGAGGAACCACCGGTCGTGGGTGATGACCACGGCGCATCCGGGGAACTCGAGCAGAGCGTTCTCGAGCGAGCTGAGGGTTTCGACATCCAGGTCGTTCGTCGGCTCATCGAGGAGCAGCAGGTTACCGCCCTCCTTGAGCGTCAGTGCGAGGTTCAGGCGGTTGCGTTCTCCACCGGAGAGCACCCCGGCCTTCTTCTGCTGGTCCGGCCCCTTGAAGCCGAACTTCGAGACGTACGCCCTGGACGGGATCTCGGTCTTGCCGACGGTGATGTAGTCGAGGCCGTCGGAGACGACTTCCCACAGCGTCTTGTTCGGGTCGATGTTGGAGCGTGACTGGTCGACGTAGCTGATCTTGACCGTCTCACCGATCTTCAGATCTCCGCCGTCCAGAGGCTCGAGGCCCACGATGGTCTTGAACAACGTCGTCTTTCCCACGCCGTTCGGACCGATGACGCCGACGATGCCGTTCGGCGGCAGGCTGAAGCTCAGGCCGTCGATGAGCGAGCGCCCGTCGAAGCCCTTCTTCAGGTTCTTGGCCTCGATGACGACGCTTCCGAGTCGAGGACCGGCGGGAATCTGGATCTCCTCGAAATCCAGCTTCCTGGTGCGCTCGGCCTCGGATGCCATCTCCTCGTAGCGGGCGAGACGTGCCTTCGACTTCGTCTGGCGACCCTTCGCGCTGGAGCGCACCCACTCCAGCTCCTCCTTGAGGCGCTTGGCGAGCTTGGCGTCCTTCTTGCCCTGGATCTCGAGGCGCTCGCCCTTCTTCTCCAGGTACGTCGAGTAGTTGCCCTCGTAGCCGATCAGGCGACCGCGGTCGACCTCGGCGATCCACTCGGCCACGTGGTCGAGGAAGTACCGGTCGTGGGTGATCGCGATGACGGCACCCTTGTACGCCTGCAGGTGCTGCTCGAGCCACAGCACGCTCTCGGCGTCGAGGTGGTTGGTCGGCTCGTCGAGAAGCAGGAGATCGGGCTTCTGCAGGAGCAGCTTCGCCAGCGCCACTCGACGCTTCTCGCCACCGGAGAGAGGCGCGATCGCGGCGTCTCCCGGCGGTGTGCGGAGCGCATCCATGGCCTGGTCGAGCTGCGAGTCGAGGTCCCAGCCGTCGGCCGCGTCGATCTCTTCCTGGAGCGAACCCATCTCGGCGAGGAGCGCGTCGAAGTCGGCATCGGGATCGGCCATCAGCGCCGAGATCTCGTTGAAACGGTCGAGCTTCGCCTTGATCGCGATGCCGTCCTGGATGTTCTCGAGCACGGTCTTCGTCTCGTCGAGCTCCGGCTCCTGCATCAGGATGCCGACAGTGAACCCCGGGGAGAGCTTCGCCTCACCGTTCGACGGAGTGTCGAGACCCGCCATGATCTTGAGGATCGTCGACTTGCCCGCGCCGTTGGGACCGACCATGCCGATCTTGGCCCCGGGGAGGAACGCCATGGTCACGTCGTCGAGGATGAGCTTCTCGCCCACTGCCTTGCGCGCACGAACCATCGAGTAGATGTACTCAGCCACCGAAAACCGCTCCTTCTGTTGGCGTCGAAGATCGACACTCCAGCCTACCGGCCCCCTGGCGTGTCACCAGTCGATCGGACGTGTGGTGCCGACCAGGCATCGCCCTTCGGCGAGTTGCGGGAGTACCGCGGTGACGACCTGCCCGGTGGACGGGCCGACCTGGCCGACCAAGCACTCGTCTTGACCCCACCGAACCGAGAACTGCAGACTCTCTGCCGGGTTGCCGACGGTGGTCTGATCCTGGGTCACCTGCATCGACTCGCGATCGAACCCTGCGCCGATCAGCGCGTCGATGTACGCACGGCCCGAACCGCGCTGATCTGTCGCCCAGATGCCCTCCGCAGTCGCGGTGAACACCGGCAGGTTGTCCTCTGCGCTGCCGTCGGGAACGAGCACGGGAGCAGACGGCGCCGTCGAGTCCGCATCGGGAGTTGCCGAACTCGACGGAGACGCCGTCGGTGCGGGTTCCGGAACGCAGCCCGAGAGCAGAAGGGCAGAGACGGCCGTGACCGCCAGGACGCCGGCTGCACGCGCCGGTGAGGAGAGCGATCGACGAAGCACGTGCCGAGTCTACGTCGCCTCCCTCCCCGCCTCCGCGTGAATCGGCCGACAGCCGGCACCCGACGCTCTCGGGAACCGGTGCGCGTCAATCGCTCGCCGCTATCCTCGACGCCGGATCCGCCCACGAGAGGTCGAATGCCGCAGACTCCGACTCTGCGGCGTGTACAGGGGCTCTTTCCTCTGCAGAGTGAGCGCCCGGTGCGTCGGAGCTTGCCTCTGCGATCCCGGTCTGCGGCCGCGGCTGCGGTCGATACGCCGTGGTCCCCCACCGCAGATCGTGACCGATCGCCTCCGCTTCGACATCGACACTTGTGCCATGTTTGCCGTTGCTCTCCCAGTTCCGGATCTTCAGCCGTCCTGTCACGATCACCGCGTCACCCGTCCGCAGGGACGCCTTGGCGTTCTCGCCGAGCTGCCGGAACGCCGCCACCGAGTACCAGTTGGTCCCCGAGTCCGTCCAAGCCTGGGCTGCGGGGTCGAAACGTCGGTGGGTGCTGGCGAGACGGAAGTTGGTGACTGCCACACCTCCTGCGGTCTGCACCTGTGTCGGGTCGGTGGCGACTCTTCCCACGATGGTCAGCGTGTCGATCATGTTGCTCGTCCTCTCGTCTCCGGATCCCTTCCGGTCTTTCCAGCGTGCGCCGCCACGACGGAGGTGGAGAGCCCGAAACACGAAGTCGGTGGAGAGACCGAGACAGATGTCCTCTGTGGAGAGAAACCCCCGATGAGGACGAGAGGACTGCGCGCGAGGGAATGTCGGTGGTCGGTCGTATCTTCGAATCACGAAAGGAGCACCGATGTCCGACAGCATGATCACCTCTCTTCCCGAAGTCCCCTTCGCCACGCCTCGACTCTCGTCCCCGCGAGAGCATCTCGTCCGGGCTGCCGATCATCTCTGGAGGGTCCAGGACCAGAGAGAGCATGTTCTCGGACATCTGCGCATCGTCGCGGACCCGCTCGGTCTCCGGTACAGGGCGGAGAGGCTACACCTCGCAACCGGCGTGTTCCGAGTGGTCGGCGAGTTCTGGCGTGTCGATGACGCCGTCGCGGTGCTGCGCTATTCCTGACGGTGGTCGCCGCCCGCGACGCATGGCGTCGATCCGGGAGAGGTCGCGCTCCGCACATGAGATCGTCTCTCGTCGGATCGATCATCCGTCGGATCGATCACCCATTGGAACGAACATCCATCGGACCGAACATTCTCGAACGCCGACACCGTGAAGTGCCCCCGGCAGGATTCGAACCTGCGACCAAGAGATTAGAAGGCTCCTGCTCTATCCCCTGAGCTACGGAGGCGCACGACTCTAGAGTATCGCGGTCGCGCAGACGATTCACGAGTCACACTCCAGCCGGCGATGTCGGGGGCGTCGATAGTATGGCGAGATGGTATCTGCGTCCGAGAATGATCGTCTCGTATGGATCGACTGCGAGATGACGGGACTCGATCTCGCGGTCGACGAACTCGTCGAGATCGCCGTCGTCATCACCGACTTCGAGCTCAACCCCATCGATCCCGGATTCCAGGTGGTGATACGCCCCACCGAAGCCGCGCTCGCGCACATGAACGATTTCGTCACGAAGATGCATGAGACATCGGGCCTCATCGAGGAGATCCGCGGTGGCATGTCGCTGGAGGAGGCGGAGTCCCAGACGCTGGCGTACATCAAGCGCTTCGTGCCCCTCGAGCGCAAGGCTCCATTGGCCGGCAACACGATCGGAACGGACCGCATGTTCCTGGCCAAATACATGCCGCAGGTGGATCAGTGGCTGCATTACCGCAATGTCGACGTCTCCAGCATCAAGGAACTGTCGCGACGCTGGTACCCGCGAGTCTTCTTCCAGGCTCCGCCCAAGGACGGAGGACACCGCGCCCTCGCCGACATTCTGGAGTCAATCCGAGAGCTCCGGTACTACCGCGACGCGGTGTTCGTCGATGAGCCGGGACCGTCCAGCGACGAAGCTCGCGAGATCGCTGCACGCACGGTGTCCGAGTTCACTCCGAACATGTAATAGACTCGTATGGTTGCCTGCTCCGGCAGGCACATGGTGGGTATAGCTCAGCTGGTAGAGCGCTGGCTTGTGGTGCCGGATGTCGCGGGTTCGAGTCCCGTTACTCACCCCACTGAAGAAGGCCCGAATCGCGAGATTCGGGCCTTCTTCGCGTCTACGCGCGGCTGGTACCCCTCCCCCGACGCCCTAGACTGACGACGTGTCACTCGCGGTCTGGTTCTCGTTGCTGACCGCGTCCGTCGTGATCAGCTTCACGCCTGGGGCCGGTGCGATCAACACGATGTCGAATGCGATGAACCAGGGCTGGCGGCGCTCGATCTGGGGCATCGTCGGCCAGCAGATCGCGTTGATCGTCCATGTCGCGATCGTGGCTGCCGGTGTCGGACTCCTGGTGTCACGTTCGGAAGTGCTGTTCAACGGCATCCGCTATGCCGGGGCCGCCTACCTGGTGTTCCTCGGGATCCGCCTCATCCTCGCGAAGCCCGCGGTCGTGGTCGACGACGATCCCCTGCCGGTAGACAGCCGCGAGAGCCACTGGTCGATGATCCGCCGCGGTTTCTGGGTCAATCTCCTGAACCCGAAGGCGATCGTGTTCTTCCTCGCGTTCATTCCGCAGTTCGTCAGGTTGGACGAGCCTCCGCTGCCCCAATACCTCACGCTCATCGTCACCGTGATCGTCGTCGACGTGATCGTGATGTGGGGATTCTTCGCTGCAGCCGCACGTCCGTTCCGGCGACTCACGCGAACCGCACGTGGACAGCGCATCCTCAACACCGTGTTCGGCGCCCTGTTCATCGCGGTGGCCGCGATCCTCGTTCTCCTGCACTGACCTCCCTCGGGCCCTAGGCTGAGGGGGATGGACATGGATGCCGCCGCCTTCGAAGAGCTCGTGATCGATGAGCTCGACCAGTTGCCCGACGACATGGTCGAAGGGTTGGAGAACGTCGTGTTCGTGGTGGAGGATCGGCCGGAGGACGGCAGCCTCGATCTGCTCGGCCTCTACGACGGGCTGGCGCTGACCGATCGGACCCAGTACGGGATGGGCGAGTTGCCCGATCGCATCGTGGTCTATCGCGAGCCGCACCTGGCCCAATGCGAGAACGAGCAAGAGCTCCGCGACGAGATCCACACCACGTTGGTGCATGAGATCGCGCATTTCTATGGCATCGACGACGAGCAGCTGCATGAGATGGGTTGGGCATGACGATCCCCGCCGCAGTTCCCGATCTCGATGAGGCGACCGATCTGAGCGCCGCTCCCCTGGAGCCGTGGCAGGTGGTCGTCTGGAACGACCCCGTCAATCTGATGAGCTACGTGGTCCGCGTCTTCCGCACGTATTTCGGATACTCGCTCGGCCACGCGACGACGCTGATGCTCGCCGTGCACCACGACGGACACGCCATCGTGGCGACGGGGCCGCGCGAGACCATGGAGGTCCACGCGCAGGCCATGCACGACTACGGCCTGTGGGCCACGGTCAGGAAGGCCTCACAGTGACCAGGGACGCCGTCATCGTCACGATCACCGGGATCGAGGAGCTCCACCTCGCGAAGCTCGTGGACGACTTCATCGAGCTCCTCGCGACTTCGCGGGAGGTCGGGGACCCCGCCATCGACCGATTGACGCCGACTCCCTACCCCGACGATGCGGACTCCGCCGCCGAGTTCGCCGAAAGCACGAGGGATGATCTCCTCGATCGACGGCTCACCGATGCGCGCCGGACACGTGGGTCTCTCGGAGACGTCACCGGTGACGACCTCGCCGAGGCAGAAGCGCTGCGGACGCGGGAGATGACCGTGCCCGTGGAGGACGTCGACGCTTGGCTCCGAACGCTCACGGCTATTCGCCTCGTCATAGCCACGCGGCTCGGGATCACGACCGACGAACAGACCGCCACGGATGGGCGTCACGATGTGTACGACTGGCTCGGATACCGTTTGGAACTTCTCATCCAGGCTGCAGACGAAGCGGATGAGGGCCGGAAGGTCTAAGGAACCTCGACGATTCTCGTAGCGAGGGATCGAGGGTCGTCCCGCTCGATGTGTCGGCGTTCCTGTGCGGCCCAACGGTCCCAGTGCGGCCGATAGGCGTCCCCATCGCGTGCCAGGGCACGCGCCTTCCTCGATGCCTCCGCCGACTCCACCCATACCCTGACATCGGCGAGGGCGGCGGTCGCGGGGCGGAGGATCCCGCTGCCCTCGACGATGACTCCGAGGGCCGGGTCGACGGCGTGGCTCTCCGCCTCGGTGCGGTCCTCCCAGTCCCATCGCCGCCAGGTGCCGAGATACCCGCGGCCGTGCGGACGGAGGATCCAATCGAGGGCGCGCTCAGCGCCTTCATCGAGGCCGTCCCAGCCCGGGTAGATGGAATCCAACGCGATGAGCTGTACGTGACCGACCACGGGCCAGCGACGCACCAACAGGGAGGCGAGGGACGACTTTCCCGCACCGCTGCCGCCATCGATGAGCACGACGGGGTTCGCGGCGGCGACGGCACGGACATCCCGCTCGATCAGCGTCGCGGCCTGCTCCAGCGCGGCAGCGACCGGATCGTCACTTCTTGAGGGCACGGATGATGCGAGTGAGCGCCCGTCCGGCGACCCAGACGAACGGCACGGCGACGACGAGCAACGTGACGATGTTCGGCTCGAAGCGCAGACCTTCCTCGCGACGCACGTAGACCCCGACCGGGACGGAGACACCGCCACCGCCACCACCCTCGCCACCGTCTCCGCTGCCTCCGCCGAAGCCCGAGTAGGTGAACGCCACCGGAGTGATGCTCACACCGTCGACATCCTGCGGCTCCCCGTACGCGCTCTTCACGCCGAAGGACGCAGCTTGCTTTCCGAGTTCCAGTGCAATATTCGGCATACCCCCACGCTAGTCGAGGAACCGCGCGCGCGTGCGATCAATCCAGGCCGTGGGCCTTCGGATGCTGGGCGGCACCGCGGCCGTCCCCGCGGCCGATGTGTCGCGCGCGGCTGATCGTCGCTGTGCCGAACCTGGCCATGGCCTCGTCGACTGCCCCCTCGACTCTGCGCCAGTCCTCGTCGTCGTCCCACAGCCCGAGACCGCCGCCGCCGGCCGGACGCAGGTTCTCGGCTCTGACGCCGACCAGACGCACGGGATCGCGTCGGTCGATCTGCTCGAACAGAGCCTGCGCAGCCTCGCCGATGCGCTGCCCGACCGCGGTGGGCTCGCTCAGCGTCTGAGAGCGACTCAGGGTGCGGAAGTCGTCGAAACGGATCTTGATGGCGACGGTCGACGTCTCCCACTCGGCGCGGCGGAGACGTGCGGCGACGCGGTCAGCGAGCCGCAGGAGCTCCGCGCGGAGGAACGGACGATCGAGGATGTCCGTATCGAAGGTCTCCTCATGACCGATGCTCTTCTCCACGCGCACCGTGTCGACGGCGCGCGCATCCTCACCCATCGCGAGCTGAGCGAGGCGCGCGCCCAGGGCGGGGCCGACTGCACGCTCGATCATCTCGCGCGGAGCCTCGCGCACATCTCTCACGGTACGGATACCGCGTGCCTCCAGCGCCTCGGCAGCCTTCGGCCCGACGCCCCACATCGCGCGAACGGGACGTGGCGCGAGGAACTCGAGCGTGTCCTTCGCGGCGACGACGAGCATGCCGTCGGGCTTGGAGATCGTCGATGCCATCTTGGCGACGTGCTTGGTGGCCGCGACTCCGACGCTGCAGGTGATGCCGACCTCATCGAGGACACGCCCCCGGATGAGCTCTGCGATGTGCGCAGGGCTGCCCCAGAGCCGTCGCACGCCCTGCACATCGAGGAACGCCTCGTCGACCGACAACGGCTCGACGAGCGGGGTGAACGATTCGAAGATCGCCATCACCTGCCGGGAGACCTCCTGATATCGATGGAAGTGCGGCGGCACGATGCGCGCGGAGGGACACAGGCGCAGCGCCTGCGATACCGGCATCGCTGCGCGTACGCCGTATCGGCGGGCCTCGTAAGACGCACTCGAGACGACCGAGCGGCCGTCCGGTGCGCCGATGATCAGCGGAAGCCCCCGGAGCGTGGGATCGTCGAGGACCTCGACAGCCGCGTAGAACGCGTCCATGTCGACATGGAGGATGCGCGTCCCGGTGTCGTCGGCGTCGGAGGCGGAGACGATCCGTCCCGTGCCGTCACCGTGTCCCATACGACCATTCTCCCCCGGGCCTCCGACAGGAGGCCCGGGGCCACGCGCTACTGGGCAGCGCGCTCGAGGATGAGTTCACGGACACGCGCCGCGTCCGCCTGGCCCTTCATGGCCTTCATGACGGCGCCGATGACAGCGCCGGCGGCCTGGACCTTGCCGTCCTTGATCTTCGCCATCACATCCGGCTGGGCCGCGAGAGCCTCGTCGATCGCAGCGATCAGCGCGCCGTCGTCCGACACCACGGCGAGGCCACGGGCGTCGACGACCTCCTGCGGAGTGCCTTCCCCCGCGATGACGCCTTCGAGCACCTGGCGGGCGAGCTTGTCGGTGAGCGTGCCCGCGTCGACCAGCTGCTGCAGTGCGGCGACGTTCTCCGGGCTGATCAGCTCGGTGGCTTCCTTCTCCTGCGCGTTCGCGAGACGGGAGATCTCTCCCGTCCACCACTTGCGGGCGGTCGCAGGTGCCGCACCGGCGGCGATGGTCGCCTCGACCACTTCGAGCAGGCCTCCGTTGCGCACGTCCTGGAACTCCAGGTCGGTGAAGCCCCACTCCGTCATCAGGCGACGACGGCGGGCGACAGGCTGCTCGGGAAGAGCCACGCGCAGCTCCTCGATCAGCTCGGCGGCCGGCTCCACGGGCAGCAGGTCGGGCTCCGGGAAGTAGCGGTAGTCGTCGGCGTCCGACTTCGGACGACCCGGCGATGTCGTACCGGTGTCCTCGTGCCAGTGCCGCGTCTCCTGCGTGATCGTGCCGCCATCGGCGAGGATCTGCGCCTGGCGCTGGATCTCGTACTTCACGGCCCGCTCGACCGAACGCATGGAGTTGACGTTCTTCGTCTCGGTGCGGGTGCCGAGCTTGTCGGTGCCACGCGGACGCAGAGAGACGTTGGCGTCGCAGCGCAGGTTTCCGCGTTCCAACCGGGCCTCGGAGATTCCGAGACCACGGACGATGTCACGGATCGCCTGCACGTAGGCCTTGGCGACCTCCGGTGCGCGGTGCTCGGTGCCGTAGATGATGTTCGTCACGATCTCCACCAGTGGCACGCCCGCACGGTTGTAGTCGACGAGCGAGTACTCGGCACCCTGGATGCGTCCGGTCGCCCCACCCATGTGGGTGAGCTTTCCAGCGTCCTCCTCCATGTGAGCGCGCTCGATCGGGATCGTGATGAGTGTCCCGTCCTCGAGCTCGACCTCGACCGAACCGTCATAGGCGATCGGCTCGTCGTACTGCGAGATCTGGTAGTTCTTGCCGAGATCCGGGTAGAAATAGTTCTTCCGCGCGAACCGGCTCGATTCCGCGATCGAGCATCCGAGAGCGAGACCCAGGCTGATCGACGAACGGATGGCGGTCTCGTTCACGACCGGAAGCGACCCCGGCAGACCGAGGTCGACGGGCGCGATCAGCGTGTTCGGCTCCGCGGCGTGGAAGGCCTCGTTGGCCGGGTTCGGCGCATCGGAGAACATCTTCGTGTTGGTGTTGAGCTCGACGTGCACCTCGAATCCGAGGACCGGCTCGAACAGCTCGAGCGCCTTGTCGAAGTCCATGAGCTTGGCGGCGGCCATCAGCGCTTCCCTCCTGCGAGCTGCGGTGCGCGGGTGAGCAGCGGCGCACCCCACGAGTCGACGAGCAGCGTCTCGAGCGCGGCGCCGACCTTGTAGAGACGCGCGTCCTCCCGTGCCGGGGCGATGAACTGGATGCCGACGGGGAGTCCGTCGTCATCGGCCAGACCGCTGGGGATGGAGATGCCGGGAACGCCGGCGAGGTTCACCGGAATCGTGGTGATGTCGTTGAGGTACATCTGCAGCGGGTCGTCGATCTTCTCGCCGAGCTTGAAGGCGGTGGTGGGCGCCGACGGCGTCGCGATGACGTCGACCTCGGCGAAGGCGTTGGCGAAGTCCTGCTGGATGAGTGTGCGGACCTTCTGCGCGCTGCCATAGTAGGCGTCGTAGTAACCGGCCGACAGTGCGTACGTTCCGAGGATGATGCGGCGCTTGACCTCGTCACCGAAGCCGGCGTCACGGGTTGCGGACATGACGTCCTCGACCGTCGGGTTTCCGTCGGGCGTCACCCGCAGACCGAAGCGCACCGAGTCGAACTTCGCCAGGTTGCTGGAGGCCTCTGCGGGGAGGATCAGGTAGTACGCAGCCACGCCGTACTCGAAGTGCGGAGCGCCGATCTCGACGATCTCCGCGCCCTGCGCCTCCATCAGCGCGAGCGCGCTGCGGAAGGAGGCTGCGACACCGGGCTGGAAGCCACTGTCCGGCAGCTCGCGGATCACGCCGACCTTGAGACCCTTGAGCACGTCTCCGCGCGCACCCTCGCGAGCCGCCTCCGCGAACGAAGGCCATGCATCGCGCAGCGACGTCGAGTCCTTGGGGTCATGACCGCCGATCGCATCGTGCAGCAGGCCGGAGTCGAGCACGGTCCGCGAGACCGGACCGACCTGGTCGAGGCTGGAGGCGAGGGCGATCGCACCGTAGCGGCTCACGCCGCCGTACGTCGGCTTGACGCCGACCGTGCCGGTCACGTGGGCGGGCTGACGGATCGAGCCGCCGGTGTCGGAGCCGAGAGCGAGCGGTGCCTCGAATGCGGCGACAGCGGCAGCCGAACCTCCACCGGAGCCACCGGGGATGCGGTCGAGGTCCCAGGGGTTGTGCGTGGGGCCGTATGCGGAGTGCTCGGTAGACGACCCCATGGCGAATTCGTCCATGTTCGTCTTGCCGAGCGGGATGAGTCCCGCATCGCGCGAGCGTGCGACGACGGTCGCATCGTAAGGCGAGCGGTATCCCTCGAGGATGCGCGACCCGCTGGTCGTCGGCTGGTCGGTCGTGACGAGCACGTCCTTGATCGCGAGAGGAACGCCGGCGAGCGGTCCGAGGGCCTCGCCGGCGGCGCGACGGGCGTCGATGGCCGTTGCGGCCTCGAGCGCTCCCTCGTTGATGTGGAGGAAGGCGTGGACGTCGCCGTCCACGGCGGCGATGCGATCGAGGTGCGCCTGGGTCGCCTCGACGCTCGACACCTCACGAGAGGCGAGCTTCGCGGCGAGGTCAGCCGCATCCAGCCGGATGATGTCGCTCACTGTTCTTCTCCCAGGATCGCGGTCACGCGGAAGCGGCCGTCGGCGGCATCCGGGGCGTTCTGAAGCACCTGCTCGTGCGTGAGCGTCTCGCCGACCACGTCGGGTCGGAAGACGTTGCTCAACGGAATCGGGTGACTCGTCGCCACGACGTCGGCGGTCGCGACTTCCGACACCTTCGCGATGTTGTCGACGATGGCGTCGAGCTGGCCCGTGAGCCTCGACACCTCGTCGTCGTTCAGCTGGATGCGTGCAAGCACACCGAGGTGGCGCACGAGTTCAGGGGTGATTTCAGACACTCCCCCAGTCTAGTTGGCGCGCTCCCCGGTCCCATGCCCGACGAGCAGCTCGACATATGCTGGGCGGGTGAGCACGTTCCAGCCTCCTCGCCCGTGGGTCGCCAGCTACGCCCCAGGCGTCCCGGAAGACCTCGCCCCGGTCGACGGATCACTCGTCGACATCGTCGCCGCGTCGGCGCGGGACTACCCCGATGCCCCCGCGCTGCAATTCTTCGGGCGTGAGACGACATACGCACAGCTGCAAGCAGCGATCGACCGCGCGGCGACGGGGCTGCGGGACCTCGGCGTCCGCGCCGGCGATCCTGTGGCCATCGTGCTGCCGAACTGCCCGCAGCACATCGTGGCCTTCTACGCGGTGCTGCGACTCGGCGCCGTCGTCGTCGAGCACAACCCGCTATACACGCCTCGTGAGCTGCGCAAGCAGTTCGAGGACCATGGAGCGAAACACGCGATCGTGTGGAACAAGGTCGTCTCCACGGTGCAGGAGTTCCCGGCGGACCTCGCCGTGACGAACCTCATCTCCGTCGACGTGACGCGCGCCATGCCGTTCCTCACGCGCTTCGCCCTGCGTCTCCCCGTCGCGAAGGCTCGCGACTCCCGCGCGGCCCTCACGGCCAAGGTGCGCGGCACGGTCGTCTGGGACTCGCTGGTCGCTTCCGACCCTCTGCCGGAGACGCACCCGAAGCCGGGAACCGACGATCTGGCGATCATCCAATACACCTCCGGAACGACCGGAACGCCGAAGGGGGCGGCGCTCACACACCGCAACCTGCTGGCGAACGCCGCCCAGTCGCAGGCCTGGGTGCCGTCGATCCGACGCGGCAACGGTTGCGTCGTGTACGCGGTCCTTCCCATGTTCCACGCTTACGGACTCACGCTCTGTCTGACGTTCGCGATGTCGATGGGGGCTCGACTCGTGCTCTTCCCCAAGTTCGATCCGGACCTCGTGCTCGACGTCGTCAAGAAGCACCCCGCCACGTTCCTGCCGCTGGTACCGCCCATAGCCGACCGCCTTCTCGCCGCGGCCAAGGCGAAGGGCGTGTCGCTCGAGGGCATCGAGGTCGCGATCTCCGGCGCGATGGCGCTGCCACATGAACTGGTTGTCCCCTTCGAGGAGGCCACCCACGGATATCTCGTCGAAGGCTACGGGCTGAGCGAGTGCTCCCCTGTCCTGATGGCGAACCCGGTGGCGGACAACCGCGTTCCCGGAACCGTCGGGCTTCCCCTGCCCGGAACCGAATGCCGCGTGGTGGATCCGGAGAACCCTGGTGAGGACGTGCCGCCGGGCTCTGCCGGGGAACTCGTCGTGCGCGGGCCGCAGGTGTTCTCGGGGTACTACGGCAAGCCGGAGGAGACGGAGGCGGTCTTCGTCGACGGCTGGTACCGCACCGGCGACATCGTCACGATCGACGAGGCCGGCTTCGTTCGCATCGTCGATCGCATCAAGGAGCTCATCATCACGGGCGGCTTCAACGTCACACCCACCGAGGTGGAGAACGCCCTGCGCCAGCACCCGCAGGTCGCGGATGCCGCGGTCATCGGTCTGCCGAGCGAGCACTCCGGTGAAGAGGTCGTCGCCGCGATCGTCATCGATCAGGGAACCGACGTGGACGTCGAGGCCGTTCGTGAGTTCGCGCGCAGCATCCTCACCCCCTACAAGGTCCCCCGCCGCATCTTCGTGGTGGACGAACTCCCGAAGTCGCTGATCGGTAAGGTGCTCCGGCGCCAGGTCAAGGAGAAGCTCGTGGCGCTGAACACCGGCGCCTGAGGACGCCCTCACAGGCGGCGGACGCCGCAGCGCGCTACCCTTGGGAAGTGACCCCTGAAGATGCAGTGCTGACCGACGCCCCCGACGAATCTCCCGCGACCCCTGGATTCGAGGAGCTCGGCATCACCGGGCCCGTCCTCAAAGCCATCAAAGACCTCGGCTACGAGACGCCGTCGCCCATCCAGGCGGCCACCATCCCGACGCTCCTGGCTGGGCGCGATGTCGTCGGCATGGCGCAGACCGGTACCGGGAAGACCGCGGCCTTCGCCCTCCCCGTGCTCGAGCGCCTCGATGTCTCCCAGAAGACCCCGCAGGCCCTCGTGCTCGCACCCACCCGTGAGCTCGCGCTCCAGGTCTGCGAGGCGTTCGAGTCGTACGCCTCCAAGATGAAGGGCGTGCACGTGCTCCCCGTCTACGGCGGGCAGGGCTACGGCGTGCAGCTGTCGGCTCTGCGCCGCGGCGTCCACGTGATCGTCGGCACGCCGGGCCGCATCATGGACCACCTCGCCAAGGGCACGCTCGACCTGTCGCAGCTGCAGTACCTCGTGCTCGACGAGGCCGACGAGATGCTGAAGATGGGCTTCGCCGAAGACGTGGAGCAGATCCTCGCGCAGACGCCCGAGGAGAAGCAGGTCGCGCTGTTCTCCGCGACGATGCCGCCGCAGATCCGCCGTCTCGCCCAGAAGTACCTGCGAGACCCTGAAGAGATCAGCATCAAGTCGAAGACCGCGACCGGCACCAACATCACGCAGCGCTATCTCGTCGTGTCGTACGCGCAGAAGGTCGATGCGCTCACCCGGATCCTCGAGGTCGAGAACTTCGACGGAATGATCGTCTTCGTCCGTACGAAGAACGAGACCGAGACCCTGGCGGAGAAGCTGCGCGCCCGTGGCTACTCGGCCGCAGCCATCAACGGCGACGTGCCTCAGGTGCAGCGTGAGCGCAGTGTGAACCAGCTCAAGGACGGCAAGCTCGACATCCTGGTCGCGACCGATGTGGCCGCGCGAGGACTCGACGTCGAGCGCATCAGTCACGTCGTCAACTTCGACATCCCCACCGACACCGAGTCCTATGTGCACCGCATCGGTCGCACGGGCCGCGCCGGACGATCGGGCGACGCGATCAGCTTCATCACCCCGCGCGAGCGCTACCTCCTGAAGCACATCGAGAAGGCGACGCGTCAGCAGCCGGCCCAGATGCAGCTCCCGAGCACGGAAGATGTGAACACCACGCGTCTGAACCGCTTCGACGACGCGATCACCACGGCGCTGTCGGAGACCGGGCGCATCGAGGCGTTCCGCGACATCGTGGCGCACTACGTGCGTCACCATGATGTCCCTGAGGGTGATGTGGCCGCCGCTCTGGCTGTCGTGGCGCAGGGTGACAAGCCGCTGCTGCTCGACCCCGCCAACGATCCGCTCACGAAGGCGGTCGAAGCAGACAACCGTCCCCCGCGCGAGCGCACGGGACGCGATGCTCGTGAGCCGCGTACGGAACGACGCGGGCGTGGCGATTACACCGCCTACCGCATCGAGGTCGGACGACGTCACCGTGTCGAACCCCGCCAGATCGTCGGGGCCCTCGCCAACGAGGGCGGTCTGGGACGCGACGACTTCGGTGCGATCAACATCCGTCCGGACTTCTCGACGGTCGAGCTGCCATCGAACCTGGATCCGTCTGTCCTCGAGAAGCTGCGCGACACGCGCATCTCGGGACGCCTGATCGAGATCAAGCCCGACCGCGGTCCCGGGGGCGCACGCCGCACCGGTGGCCCTCGGGAGGCCGGCGGTCGGGGTGACCGTTTCGAGCGTCGGGACCGCGATGATCGGCCGGCGCGCGACACGCGTGACGAGAAGCCGTACCGCAAGCCGCGTCACAAGAGCTGACCACCACTCGCGCGCGGAACGGATTATCCCTTCCCGCGCGCGAGTCGCGCGGCGACATCGATCAGCGGCTCCGGATGTGTGAGCAGCGCACGCTGCTCGGGGTGCGCGATGAGATGGGCGATCAGCCTATGCGCGCCCATGACCGCAGGCTCCCAGTATCCGCCGACGTGGTGTCTGCTCAGGGGCAGGACTCGAGATTCTCCGTCGACCGTCAGAGTCACGGAACCGTCGTCGGGATCGACTCCGGGATCGGTCAGCATGGCGGCGGTCAAAGCGCCGAGCAGAATCGTGCTGACGAGCCCGGGAAGACGGAACCTCGTCGTGGGGACGTCCATGACGATCGAGTCGAGCTCGCTCCAGCTCACGATCCCGCGATTATCGACGCCCTCGCGAATGATCACGGCATCAGGGGTCAACCGCAGATGATGGCGACCGGGATCTCCGACGGCGAGAGCCTCCGGGACGACGATCAGTGGCCCGAAGCGCTTCACGCCCCTTCGCCCGTGGGAGGGAGGGCATCCGGCCCCTGGGTCACCAGGATATGGAACTGCGCCGCGTCGAGGATTCGCAGGCCGAGGTCCTCCGCCTTCGCCAGCTTGGAACCCGCGCCGGGGCCGGCGGCGACGAAGTCGGTCTTCTTCGATACGCTCGACGCGGCCTTGCCGCCCGCGTTGATGATGGCCTCCTGTGCGCCGTCTCGTGTGTAACCGTCGAGGGATCCGGTGGCGACGACGGTCAGCCCCTCCAGGACTCCGCCCGCGGCCACAGCCGCGCCGGGGCCGGGGTGCCCAGGCGTCGCCCACTGCACGCCCGCGTCCTCCCACTGCTGAACGATCTCCTGGTGCCAGTCCACCTCGAACCAGGCGAGAAGCGAATCGGCGATGATGCCACCGACGCCCTCGACCGCGGCGAGCTCGTCGCGTGACGCCGCGCGGATCGCGTCGAGCGACCCGAACCACTGAGCGAGCGCCCTCGCGGCGACAGGGCCGACATGGCGGATGTTCAGTGAGACGAGCAGCCGCCACAGGTCCTTCGTCTTGGCCTTCTCCAGTTCTGCGAGCAGGGTGAGCGCCTGTGCGGAGGGCTGGGGTCCGTCGAGACCGGACTTCTTCTCAGCCGCAGTGGGGTTGCGTCGGAAAGGAGCGCGAGTTTTGACGACCCCGTCCTCGTCTTCCTTGGGGAGACCCGTCTCGGCGTCGCGAACGAACAGCTCGATGGGGACCAGCTGTTCGAGGCTGAGCGCGAACAGGCCCGCCTCGGTCTCGAGCGGTGGCACTGCAGGAGACGTCGGCTGCGTCAGGGCCGCAGCGGTGACCTCGCCCAGTGCCTCGACGTCGAGGGCGCCTCGCGAACCGATGTGCTCCACGCGTCCGCGCACCTGCGCCGGGCACGAGCGTGCGTTCGGACAGCGCAGATCGACATCGCCTTCCTTCATGGCTCGCAGGGGCGTGCCGCACTCCGGGCACTCGACGGGCATCACGAACTCGCGCTCGGTGCCGTCGCGCTTCTCGACGACCGGCCCGAGGACCTCGGGGATCACGTCGCCGGCTTTGCGCAGCACGACCGTGTCACCGATCAGCACGCCTTTCGCCTTCACGACGTCCTTGTTGTGCAGCGTCGCCTGGCGGACCACCGATCCGGCGACATGTGCGGGGGCCATGACGGCGAACGGAGTCGCGCGACCGGTGCGACCGACCGACACGACGATGTCGAGCAGCTTCGTCTGCACCTCTTCCGGCGGGTACTTGTAGGCGATCGCCCAGCGCGGGGCCCGGCTCGTCGCGCCGAGCTCGTCGTGCAGCTCGAGCTCGTCGACCTTGACCACGATGCCGTCGAGCTCATGCTCGACATCATGCCGATGCTCGCCGAAGTACTCGACGAACGTGACGACCTCGTCGATCGTGCGGCAGACCTTCGTGTGCGGGCTCGTGGGCAGCCCCCACTCCGCGAGCAGGTCGTACACCTCGCTCTGCGCGGCGACCGGAGGGTTCGACCATGCGCCGACCCCGTGCACGTACAGCGCGAGCGACTCGATCCGCAACAGTCCTGCTTCGAGCTCGAGGCCGTTCTTCTTGTCGATCTGCTGGCGGAGTCCACCGCTCGCCGCATTGCGGGGGTTCGCGAAGGCCGGGAATCGCCGGGCGGCCGCAGTGCGCGCCTTCTCATCGTCGAAGGGCTTCTTCACCCCGCCGCGCGACTCCCACCGCTCGAGCGCGTCGGCGTAGGCCCGGTCGCGGAAGGTCGCCTGCGCCGCATTGAGCCGTTCGAACGCCGCCACGGGGATGAAGACCTCGCCGCGCACTTCGACGATCGGGGGATGCCCGTCGCCGCTGAGCCGATATGGGATCTCAGGGAGACGCAAAGCGTTCTCGGTGACGATCTCTCCGACGCGTCCGTCGCCTCTGGTGGCCGCGGAGGTCAGCACACCGTTCTCGTAGCGGAGGTTGATCGCCAGTCCGTCGATCTTGAGCTCGGTGAGCCAGGCGACCTCGCGGCCCGCTGCGGCCTTCGTCTTCGCTGCCCACTCCTTCAGCTCGTCGATCGAGAAGACGTTGTCGAGGCTGAGCATCCGCTCGGCGTGCTCGATGGTCGCAAGACCCGTCGCCTCGGCCGCGCCGACCATCTGGGTGGGCGAGTCCTGTCCCTGGAGCTCGGGGTGCAGACGCTCGAGCTCTTCGAGCCGGTGCATCCATCCGTCATAGGTGAAGTCATCGACGACCGAGGTGTCGCGGCCGTAGTAGGCCTCTTTGGCGTCGAGGATGCGAGTGGTCAGCTCTTCAGCTTCGGTTCGGGCGTCTTCCAGCGAGATGTTCTCCGGCACCCCGCCAGTCTACGAGCGGGTACCGACACCGGAAACGTCTACGCGCCGACGGGAACCGCCGAGACCGTCGTATCGATCGTGAACTGTCCGAGCACGCGCGTTCCGACGTAGAGCACAGCGGTCTGCCCCGGTGCGACGCCGTCGAGGGGAACTTCCGGTATGACGCGTACACCCCCGTCGGAGACCTCGGCGTGTGCGGCCACGGGCTCGGAATGCGCACGGATCTGCACATGGCAGGAGAAGGACGATTCGGTCGGTGCAGCGCCGGCCCAGCTGAACCGCTCCCCCGCGATCTCGGCGATGGCGAGGGCCTCCTTCGGGCCGACGACGACGGTGTTGGAGACCGGGCGCACTTCGAGAACGAACCTCGGCTTGCCGTCGGCCGCGGGCACACCGAGCTTGAGACCGCGGCGCTGCCCGACGGTGAAGGAGTGAGCACCCTCGTGGGATCCGACGACCTCTCCGCTGCGGTCGACGATCTCGCCGGTCGCCGTGCCGACCTTCTCGGCGAGCCAACCGCGGGTGTCACCATCGGGGATGAAGCAGATGTCGTGGCTGTCCGGTTTCTGCGCGACGCTCAGACCGCGTGCCTCGGCTTCGGCGCGCACGATCGCCTTCGAGGGCGTGGTGCCGAGCGGGAAGTAGGTGTGCGCGAGCTGCTCGGCGTTGAGGACGCCCAGGACGTACGACTGGTCTTTGGCGTTGTCGGAGGCGCGGTGCAGCTCGAGACCCCCGTCGCCGTCGATCAACGTCGCGTAGTGCCCCGTGCACACGGCGTCGAACCCGAGCTCGATCGCTCGCTCCAGCAGTGCGGCGAACTTGATCTTCTCGTTGCATCGCATGCAGGGATTCGGGGTGCGACCGGCCTGGTACTCGGAGATGAAATCTGCGATCACGTCGTCGCGGAACCGCTCCGAGAAGTCCCAGACGTAGAACGGGATGCCGAGCACGTCGGCGGCGCGACGAGCGTCGAGGGCATCCTCGATCGTGCAGCAGCCGCGGCTGCCGGTGCGCAGGGTGCCGCCGGCACGGGACAGTGCCAGATGCACGCCGACCACGTCGTGCCCCGCCTCCACGGCCCTGGCGGCCGCGACGGCGGAGTCGACACCACCGCTCATAGCCGCAAGGATCCGCATGAGACCAGTCTACGAGCGCGCGGCTGTGCCGGCGCCGGATGCGCGGGCATACGCGTCAGCGATCGTGGCGAGCACCGCATCGACGTCGGTATCGGTCGAGGTTCGACCGAGCGAGAACCGCAGCACGCTGCGCGCATCCCGTTCGCTGCGCCCCATCGCCATCACGA
Organism: Microbacterium sp. K27; assembly: GCF_004794435.1. Classification (NCBI taxonomy): domain Bacteria; kingdom Bacillati; phylum Actinomycetota; class Actinomycetes; order Micrococcales; family Microbacteriaceae; genus Microbacterium; species Microbacterium sp. K27. The sequence goes on along the minus strand of NZ_SSDK01000041.1, from coordinate 163,487 downwards.
CGTGCGACGGCTCGGCGACGCCCGCCTGGCAGGCGGATCCCGTCGAGGCGGCGACGCCGGCGACATCGAGGAGGAAAAGCAGGCTCTCCCCCACCGCGCCGGGGAACAGCACGTGCGCGTTCCCCGGGAGGCGCACGGTCGGATCCCCCAGCAGTTCTGCTCTCGGCACGGCCGCCCTGATGCCGGACACGAGACGGTCACGCAGCGCGCTGAGTCGTGCGGTCTCGTCCGATCGTTCGCGCTCTGCGAGCTCTAGCGCCGTCGCGAAAGCGGCAGCTCCGGGGACATCTTGCGTGCCCGCGCGCAACCCGCGCTGCTGCGCTCCGCCACGCAGCAGCGCAGTGAGGCGGGCCGTACGCGCCGTGACGAGGACTCCCACGCCGACCGGCGCGCCGATCTTGTGGCCGGCGAAGCTCATGGCGACCAGGCCGACCCCACCGTCGGCATCACCTCGCAGGGTGCGGAACGACAGGGGCACGTGCCCGAGAGCCGCGACGGCGTCGATGTGCAGGGGAACTCCCGCTCCCGCCGCCACGGCTGCGAGGGAGCGGGTGTCGTTGATGGTTCCGGCCTCGTTGTTCGCCGCGAGCGCCGTCGCCAGAGCGGCACCGGGAAGCTCGGCGGCGAACTGCTCGGGATCGATCCGCGCGTCGGGCGCGACGGGCACTCGTCGCAGTGCTGCCCCTTCATCCACGAGCGCGGCGACCGTGTCCATGGTCGCGTGATGCTCGGCGTCGGGCATCACGATCGCCGACGTTCCGCCCGCGCGGCCGTGCCACAACCCCTGAAGAGCGAGGTTGATGGACTCCGTGCCCCCGGAGGTGAACACGATCTCGATCGGGTCGGCCTCCAGCACCGCGCCGACCCGTTCGCGCGACTCCTCGAGCAGCCGACGCGCATCCTGACCCGCCCCGTGCGTCGACGACGCATTGCCGACCATCTGGGAAGCGGCGAGCCAGGCCTCCCGTGCTTCGGGGCGCAGTGGCGTGGTCGCCGCGTGGTCCAGATAGTGCCGCATCCTTCGATTCTCTCCCGAAACGAGGGCGGAAGGGCGCTGCCTCCAGGTACCGGGTGCGCGCTGACATGAGACGGCAACACATCGCGCCTAGTGTGTACTCATGCCCGAGTCCCGAGACCTCACCGTGCCCGGCGGACCTGCCCTCGACAACCTCGGCGTTCGTCTGCACGACGGCGTCGGTACCCTGCGCGTCTGGTCGCAGAACGCCTCCTCCATCGAGTTGGTCGTCTTCGACGCCACCGACCTCGACTGGGCGACGGACGAAGTGCCGCTCGAGCGACTCGCCGGGGGCGTCTGGGAGGTCACCACCGAACTGCTCCAACCCGGTGTGCGGTATGCCATCCGTGTCGGGGGTCCGCACGGCCCCGGGAACACGTTCAACCCGGAGACGCTGCTCCTCGACCCCTACGCCCGCGGCCTCGCGCAGGGAGACGGGTACGAGGAATGGCGCTCCGTGGTGATCGTCGACGGCTTCGATTGGGGCGAGTCGCAGAAGCCTCGGGTGCCGTTGGACCGCACTGTCATCTACGAGGGGCATCTCAAAGGCCTCACCAAACGTCATCCCGATGTTCCTCCCGCACTGCACGGCACCTACGCCGGGCTCGCCCACCCCGCGATGATCGCGTACTTCCACTCCCTGGGGATCACGTCGATCGAGCTGCTCCCGGTTCATGCCTTCGTGCCGGAACCTCGCCTCCTCGAGCGCGGTCTCACCAACTACTGGGGCTACAACACGCTGAACTTCTTCACCCCGCACACCGCCTACGCCACCGAGGAGGCCCGCAAGGAGGGGCCGGAGGCAGTGCTGGCCGAGTTCAAGGGCATGGTGCGGCTGCTGCACGAGGCAGGACTCGAGGTCATCCTCGACGTCGTGTACAACCACACGTCCGAAGAGGGCATCGGCGGTCCGCGCTCGAGCCTGCGCGGCATCGACAACGCGAACTACTACCGGCAGGATGAGTCCGGCGTCTACGTCGACACCACCGGGTGCGGCAACACCCTGAACACGGCGACCGATGCCGGTGCCCGACTCGTTCTGGACTCCCTGCGCTACTGGGCGCAGGAGATGCAGATCGACGGCTTCCGCTTCGACCTCGCCACGGCCATCGCCCGCGACGCCGCCCACACCTACACCCCGGAGCATCCGCTTCTCACCGCCATCGCGGACGATCCGATCCTCGCCGACACCAAGCTCATCGCCGAGCCATGGGACGTCGGTCTCGGCGGCTGGCAGACGGGCAACTTCCCGGCCGGCTGGCATGAGTGGAACGACCGCTATCGCGATCGGGTGCGCAACTTCTGGCTGAGCGACATCGACTACGCCCGCCGAGCATCTGCCCCGGTGGGCATCGGTGGATTCGCGACCCGTCTCGCCGGATCGTCGAACACCTTCAGCGAGGACCGCGGTCCGCTCGCCAGCGTGAACTTCGTCACGGCGCACGACGGCTTCACCCTGCACGACCTCGTCTCCTACGACGTCAAGCACAATGAGGCCAACGGCGAACAGAATCGCGACGGTGCGGACATGAACCGCGCGTTCAACCACGGAGTCGAGGGGCCGACAGACGACCCGACCATCCTCGCCTCGCGGCGCAAAGCCATGCGCAACCTGCTCGGAACGCTCCTGCTGTCCGCGGGCATTCCCATGCTCACCGCCGGCGACGAGGTCGGTCGCACCCAGCGAGGCAACAACAACGCCTATGCCCAGGACTCCGTCCTGACCTGGCTCGGTTGGGAGTTCGAGCCCTGGCAGGACGATCTGCGCGCCCACGTCTCCCGGCTCATCCGGCTGCGCCAGGAGAACCCCGCCTTGCGACCGAGCCGCTACGCGCGACTCGGCGAGCACATCCCCAACGCCTCGGTGATGGACTGGTACGACCAGAACGGGGAGACGATGGAGCAGGACCAATGGGCCGACCCAGGGAACCGGACGCTGCAGTATGTCGCCGCCTCCACTCCCGACACCGAGGCCTACAACCGCATCCTGCTGATCGTGCACGGTACCGAGTCGCCCATCGATGTACGCCTGCCCGTCGAGATCGAAGACGCGACCCGCTTCGTCTCGCTGTGGTCGAGTGCTCAGGAGCGCCCTTCCGATGACGAAGAGGTCTTCGCGCCTGGCGATGTGCTGCCGGTCTCGGGCACGTCGATGAGGCTGTTCCGCATCGAATGAAGCCGGCCGACGACGCACCCTCCGGCGCGCTACCCGTGGCCACGTCCGCGCGGTACATTCGGGAGGTGGCTGCACGTGCTGGTACTCGGTCCTCGGCTCTTCGGAGCCCCGCTCAGATCCCGGCGCGCGCCCTGGGCGTTGCGGATTCTCCCGGTGCACTGCGGACGACCCGCATCCCGCTGCTCGACCCGTCGCCATCGGTACCCGGTGGCTTCAGGCCGAAGGCCTTCGTCGGCGAAGTGGTGCCCTTCAGCGTGGTCGCGTTCCGCGAGGGCCACGACGTCATCGGCGTGCACGTCCGGCTCACGTCCCCTTCCGGAGAAGAGACCCTGCATCGCCTCTCTCCCCGCGACGACGGCACCGACACCTGGTCGACGCCGATCGCGCTCGACGAACAGGGCGAATGGCTCTTCCGGTTCGAGGCCTTCTCCGATGACTTCGCGACCTGGGCGCACGCCGCGGAGCTGAAGATCGCCGCCGGGGTCGACGTCCCGGTGATGGCAGCGCTGGGGGCAGATCTGCTGACGCGGGCCGCCGCGGAGAAGGACCGCCCGGCACCGCAGCGGAAACGGCTCGGCGCAGACGCGGTATCCCTGCAGGCCGGCGATGCCGCGACAACCATGGCGCTGGCGACGGATGCAGGATTGGTTCAGATCTTCCGCGACCGTCCCGTGACGACTCTGCGCTCCGCGACGCCGACACACACGCTGCATGCCGACCGGCGCGCGGCAGGTGTCGGCGCCTGGTACGAGTTCTTCCCCCGCTCCGAAGGCGCGCGGCGTCTGAAGGACGGCACCGTCAAGAGCGGCACGTTCCGCACCGCGACGCGGCGTCTGCCCGACGTCGCGGCGATGGGTTTCGACGTGGTGTATCTGGTGCCGATCCATCCGATCGGTTCCACCAATCGCAAGGGACGCAACAACACCCTCACCGCCGAGGCCGGAGACCCGGGTTCGCCGTACGCGATCGGCGCCGCGGAAGGCGGGCACGATGCGATCCATCCCGAACTTGGCACCCCGCAGGATTTCCGGGCGTTCGTGCGCGCGGCACGGAGGGAAGGGCTCGAGGTCGCGCTCGACCTCGCACTCCAGGCCTCGCCCGACCATCCATGGGTGCGCGAGCATCCGGAATGGTTCACGACCCTCCCGGACGGCACGATCGCCTACGCCGAGAACCCGCCGAAGAAGTACCAGGACATCTACCCGCTGAACTTCGACAACGATCCGGACGGCATCTACGCCGAGATGCTGCGGGTCGTGCAGCACTGGGTGGCGCAGGGCGTGAAGATCTTCCGCGTCGACAACCCGCACACGAAACCGCTCCAGTTCTGGGAATGGCTCATCGCAGAGGTGAACGCCGTCGACCCCGACGTGATCTTCCTCGCGGAGGCGTTCACCCGACCGGCCGTCATGCGCGCGCTTGCCGCGGTCGGTTTCCAGCAGAGCTACAGCTACTTCACCTGGCGCAACACGAAGGCCGAGCTCGAGGAGTTCCTCGGCTCGGTATCCCACGAGACCTCCGACTACATGAGGCCCAACCTCTTCGTGAACACCCACGACATCCTCACCGAGTACCTGCAGTTCGGTGGCAGAGCGGCCTACAGGATCCGCGCCTGCATCGCCGCGACGGCAGGTCCCGTATGGGGTGTTTACGCGGGCTACGAACTCTTCGAGAACGTCGCCCGTCCCGGGTCCGAAGAGAACATCGACAACGAGAAGTACGAGTACAAGTTCCGAGACTGGGTCGGCGCCGAGGCTCGCGGCGAATCGCTCGCTCCCCTGCTGCGCCGACTCAACGAGATCCGGGGCGCTCATCCCGCGTTGCAGCAGCTCCGCAACTTCCGCGCGCACTGGAGCGACGACGACGCGGTGCTCGTCTACAGCAAGCATCTGGCGGCGCCGTTCACCGGCACCGGTCGCGGAGACACCGTCATCGTCGTCGCCAACGTCGACCCGCACTCGGTGCGGGAGACCACCGTGCACCTCGACACGACCCAGTGGGGCATCCTCCCGGGCGAGGCCTTCGAGGTGGAGGACCTCCTCACGGGAGCCGTCTGGACCTGGACCGATCACAACTACGTGCGACTCGACGCCTTCGCCGAGCCGGTGCACATCCTGAAGGTGAGGGAGCGATCATGAGCTACACGGAAGACGTCGCCGCATCCACCGAATGGGAGGCGGTCTCATCAGCCACGTACCACGATCCTCACTCCGTTCTCGGAGCGCATGCCCACAAGGATGCGGCCGATCGCACCGTCACCGTGATCCGTGCCAGACGCCCGCTCGCAGAAGCAGTCGCAGCCGTCTTCGACGACGGCAGCAGGCAGGAGCTCGCCCACGTCGCCCACGGCATCTGGGAGGGCGAGCACAGCGGTCCCCCGGTCCCTTACCGCATCGCCACGAGGTACGCAGATCACGATGAGACAGTGTCGGGCGACCCGTATCGGCATCCGCCGACGCTCGGCGACCTCGACCTGCACCTGATCGCCGAGGGGCGTCACGAACGCCTCTGGGAGGCGTTGGGTGCTCATGTGCGCACGTTCGACGGAGAGATCGGCGTCTCGTTCGCGGTCTGGGCGCCCAACGCCACTGCCGTGCGGGTGGTCGGCGATCACAACGACTGGAACGGCGAAGCCCACGCCATGCGCTCGATGGGCGTCAGCGGCGTCTGGGAGCTTTTCGTTCCGGGGCTTCCGATCGGCACCAGATACAAGTACCAGATCCGCACCCGCGAGGGGGCGTGGATCCTCAAGGCCGACCCGATGGCGCTCGCTGCCGAGGTTCCACCCGACACGGCATCGATCGTGACGGCATCGACGCACAGCTGGTCGGATGGCGCGTGGATGACGCGCCGGGCGGCCACCCACGCCGTGGCACAGCCGTTGTCGATCTACGAGATCCACGTCGGCTCATGGCGTGCGGGCCTCGGATACCGCGAGATCGCCGACCCGCTGATCCAGCATGTGACGGAATCGGGCTTCTCCCACGTCGAGTTCATGCCGCTGGCGGAGCATCCGTTCGGTGGATCGTGGGGCTATCAGGTCAGCGGATACTACGCCCCCACGAGCAGGTTCGGCACGCCCGACGACCTGCGCTATCTCATCGACCGTCTCCACCAGGCCGGCATCGGCGTGATCATGGACTGGGTTCCGGGCCACTTCCCCAAGGATGCCTTCGCACTCGCACGTTTCGACGGTCAGCCTCTCTACGAGCACCCGGACCCACGACGCGGAGAGCATCAGGACTGGGGCACACTCATCTTCGATTACGGCCGCCCGGAGGTCCGCGGATTCCTGGTCGCCAACGCCCTGTACTGGCTCCGAGAGTTCCATGTCGATGGGCTTCGTGTCGACGCCGTCGCCTCGATGCTCTACCTCGACTACTCCCGTCAACCGGGCGAATGGGAGCCGAACATCCATGGCGGGCGCGAGAACCTCGAGGCGATCCGTTTCCTGCAGGAGGTGAATGCCACCGCCTACCGGCTGCACCCGGGGATCCTGATGATCGCGGAGGAGTCCACCAGCTTCCCCGGCGTCACCGCTCCCACCGACCACGCAGGCCTGGGTTTCGGGTTCAAGTGGAACATGGGCTGGATGAACGACTCCCTGCAGTACATCTCACGCGACCCGATGTACCGCGGGCATCACGAGGGCGAGATGACCTTCTCCTTCGTCTACGCCTTCGGTGAGAACTATCTGCTTCCCATCAGCCACGACGAAGTCGTCCACGGCAAGGGCAGCCTGGTCGCAAAGATGCCGGGAGACCATTGGCACAAGCTGGCGAACGTGCGTGCGTACCTCGCCTACATGTGGGGGCACCCCGGCAAGAAGCTGCTGTTCATGGGGCAGGAGTTCGGCCAGCTGGCGGAGTGGTCGGAAGGGCGCGAGCTGGATTGGTGGCTCCTCGAGCAGCCCTCACATGCCCAGCTGCAGGACTTCATCGGCGAGATGAACCGTACCTACCGGGCGCAGGCCCCTCTCTGGGAACGCGACAACGACGGTTCGTCGTTCAGCCGCCTCGGTGCACCGAGTTGGGAATCCACGGTGATCGCGTTCGAGCGGCGTGACGCGCACGGCGGGCGCCTGGTCGTCGTGAGCAACTTCGCCGGGGTGGAACGCACCGGGTATCAGCTCACCCTTCCTCGAGAAGGAGTGTGGCAGGAGGTGCTCAACACGGACGCGGCGGACTACGGGGGTCGAGGATCGGGCAACCTCGGGTTGGTCTATGCGAAGCCCTCTGAAGGAGGAGCACCGCTCGCGACCCTGACGTTGCCCGCGCTCTCGACGCTGTGGCTGCGCTACCAGTCCGACCCTCACGTGCCTACGGTCAACCACGGCTGAGCGCGCCGGGGACTCGGCGCGTACCTCCCTAGAACAGCAGCGACGAAAGCCGGTTGCGCGCCGACACGACCCGCGGATCCTCCGCACCGATGAGCCCGAAGAGCTCGACCAGGCGCTCACGAACGGGCGTGCGCTGGTCGGACGGGAGCTGCGCGAACAGATCGAGCAGGCGACCAAAGGCGTCATCGACATGCCCGCCGGCGAGGTCGAGGTCGGCCACATCGAACTGCGCCTGGACGTCGAGTGGGCCGTCGGCCGCTGCGGCCCGTGCCGCCTGCAGATCGAGGCCCTGAACGCGGTCGAGCAGCCGCACCTGGCCGAGACCCGCGAGCGCGTCCGCGTCCCGCGGGTTCTCCGCGAGCGCCTTCTCGTACGCCGTGATGGCGGCCGCGTAGTCGCCGACCTCGATCGCCGCGAACGCCTCAGCGTGCAGCGGGGGGAGCTCCGGCTCCACGGGAGGTTCCGGGTCCGCGCCCTCCTCGCCGACCGAGAGTGATCCGGTGACACCGTTCTGCGCCGCCACCTGCAGCAGCTGCGCGAAGACGTCGCGAACCTGCTGCTCCGGCACGGCCCCGGTGAACATCGGCACCGGCTGACCGGCGATCAGGGCCACCACCATCGGGATGGACTGGGCACGGAAGCTCTGCGCGAGCTGCGGATTCGCATCCACATCGACCTTGGCGAGCAGCACGCGTCCGCCGAGCTCGCGCGTCACCTTCTCGATGATCGGGCTCAGCTGCTTGCAGGGCCCGCACCACTCCGCCCAGAGGTCGACGACGACGGGAACGGTGCGCGAGAGCTCGAGGATCTGCCCGAACGTCTCGTCGGTCGCATCCACGACGACATCGGGCAGTCCCGGGGCGGGGGCGCCCTCTGCGGGAGATGCGGGCCGGTTGCGGAGACTCGACAGGTCGACGGCACCGCGCAGGGCGGCAGGAGAGATCTCACTCATTTGATCACCTTCACGGACAGGAGGTCCTGGTGGGCTGCCAGGAGCCGGATCTGCTCCGTCGAGCCCTTTGCCGGGACCGAGAAGAACAGCTGGAACTCGTAGGTCGTCTCGACGCCCTTCGCGGACTCGGTCGCGTCGGTGAGGGCCTTGGCTTGTGCATTGTCGCCGAAACGGATGGAGACGTCGTCTCCCGTCGGCGTCACCGTCTCGGTGTCGGTGAGGGTGACAGCGACGATCGCGCCGCTGTCCAGAGTCGTCATCGAGATGGGGGCATCCGTCGTCGGAGCCATGTCGAAGGCGGCCTTCGACGTGTCGGCGGCGCCCTTGTCGGCGAGAGCCTGGATCACGGCCTGACGGCTGTCGGTGATCGACTTGGCGTAGGTCAACGCCAGATCGTCGAACATGTCGTAGAACTCGCTCTGCTCCCCCTGGTCCACCACATCGGCGAAGGTCGAGGCGAGGTTCGCAGGCGGGATCGTCAGGAACGCGGAATCGGAGGGAACGAGCGATGTCCCGAGCCAGGATGCGGCGACCTCGGGAAAGACGGCGTCAGCAGACATCTCGGCGATGTTCGAGACCTTGTAGTTCGACCAGGGGTCGGCCTGCGTCATCGTGAGGACCACCGGCGGCACCGTGTCATCCCCGGTCTTCGACAGCATCAGCACCGTGCGCGGCCACTGATCGGTCGCTTCCGGAAGCACGACCTCGACCTGATCGGTCGGGATCGCCGCGGGCGGAACGGTGTCCGGGAGCTTCGAGCGCAGCGCATATTCCGTGGTCCGTGCTGCGAGAGCGGGTCCCTCGAAGCGGGTAGCGAGCAGGTCGAGGTCGAGTGCCGCGTCGGCTTCGCTCACCGTGCCGGCGAGCGTCTTCAAGATGCGCTTGGCCTGCGCTTCGGTCACCGCAGGGGGCTTCTGGTTCTCCGGCGCGATCACCGTCGGACTCGGAGACGGGGTCGGCGAGGCGTCGCCCAGCTGCGGCCACGAGTCCGACGAGCACCCGGCGGCAAGAAGCGCCGTGAGCCCGAGAGCCGGAAGCGCGAGCATGCGACGACGGCGAGGCCGCGTCGCTGCGCGCATGGAGGTCTTCGCGTCGGGGTCCTTGCTCTCGTCCACGATCTCCGCCTCCTCGACGTCTCCGTCGGCCGGCGCCGCCGTTCCTGCGGAGGGTTCGCTGCGCGGAGTGCCGGACTCCTCGATCGCCGCGCGCTCAGACGGCGGAAGAACCGCGACGTCGATCGGTTCGGTCGCCGGGAGCGGACCCGGGCCCTTGCGCCGGGGGCCGCGGCCGCGGCGCTGATGGCGGATCGCGAGCACGTAGAGGATGAGGCCGAGCAGCAGCACGATTCCCCCGGCGACCATGAGAGGTCCCGCCCACGGCGTCGAGTTGTCCAGCGGCCAGGAGACCACGATGTCATCCGGCGCATCGGCTGTGCCGTCGTAGGCGACGAGCATGCTCGTGCCCTCGGGCAACTGCATGTTCTCGGCGGTGAGACGGTTGTCCTTGGCGAACGAGTCGAGCCAGAGATCGGATCCCCGCGGGTCACGCCCCGCGGACTCCGCATCGGCGGAGTCGCCCTCAGCACCGTCGCTCGGAGCATCGGTCTCGCTGTCAGCAGAGGACGCCGTGACGTGCTCGACCGCCAGATCGCCGTTCTTCTTCAGCGTGACCTGGTTGTAGTCGGAGTCGGCGAGCCAGGCCTCCATGTCGGCGGTGCGACCATAGCTGCCGAAGATCTCGCCCTCTCCCCGGACGATCAGTGTCTGCGCGCCTGGATTCGCCCGAAGCACGTCGCCGTCGATGAGCACGAAGGGTGCCGGCTCATCGATCTCGACCTGGGTCTGCTGAGTGTCCGGCCCCATGAAGATGGTGCGCTGAGCAATCCCCGCGCCGATCAGCACGGCAGCCAGCACGAAGGCCACCACGGCCCATACGAAACGCACGAATAGTCTCCTCACGCATCGCCGGCACTTGCCGGCGACGCAACACTCGACATTTCAGACTAGCGAAATCAGCTGTGTGTTGCCCACGAGCAGGTTCAGTGCGGGCCGGACCGGCACGTCGTCGGTGCCGAGCCGGACGCTCTGGATAGCCTTGCTGCATCCGTCCTCGAGGAGCCTCCGAATGAAGATCCACAATCCCTTCCGCACCGCCCTGGTGGCGACGCTCGGCGTGGGATTGGGCATCCTGCTGATCAACAGCGTGCAGAACCTCTCCACGGTGCTGCTCTATCTCGGCACGGCTCTCTTCCTCAGTCTCGGACTCGATCCGCTCGTCTCCTTCCTGGAGCGCCGGCGTCTCCCCCGATGGCTCGCTGTCATCGTCACGATCCTCGCGGTGCTCGGCATCTTCGTCGGCATCGTGCTCATCGTCCTTCCCGTGCTGGTCGACCAGATCTCCCAGCTGATCGCCCAGATCACGGCGATCGTGCAACGCGGTACCGCGATCGACGACCTCAAGCAGTGGATGACGGACGCGTTCCCCAACCTGAGGGTCGATGATGTCTTCACTTACGTCGAGGACTGGCTCACCACGAACCTGACCGAGATCGGCGGCTCCATCGGCCAAGGGTTCCTCGTGGCGAGTGGCGCCGTGCTCAGCGGCCTGTTCGGCGCGTTCATCGTCCTCATCCTGACGATCTATCTCACGGCTTCCACGCCGTCCCTCAAGCGGGCGGTCTACCAGCTGGCTCCGGCGTCGAAACGTGACAGGTTCATCGACCTGTCCGAACAGATCACGGATTCGGTCGGCTATTACGTCATGGGGCAGGTGACGCAGGGTGTCATCAACGGCGTGCTGAGCGCGATCTTCCTGTCGATCATCCAAGCACCGTTCCCCGCCGTCCTCGCGGTGATCGCGTTCTTCTTCTCCCTGATCCCGCTCGTCGGCACCCTGACCGGCTCCACGATCATCGTGCTGGTATGTCTCATCCCCGGACTGGGCTCTCCGGCGACAGCGATCGCCGCTGCGATCTACTACCTGATCTACATGCAGATCGAGGCCTACATCATCTCGCCGCGCATCATGAGCCGTGCGGTCTCGGTACCGGGGGCTGTCGTCGTGGTCGCGGCACTCGCCGGAGGAAGCCTTCTCGGTCTGCTGGGCGCGCTGATCGCCATCCCGGTCGCCGCGAGCATCCTGATCATCTACCGGCAGGTGCTCATCCCGCGGATGAACGAGCTCTGAGCCTGCTGCGCGTCAGTCGTCGGCCGGCCAGTGCGTGGTGAGAGGCAGCGCCGCAGGATTGACCGCGGCCACGATCTCCGTCAGCACGCGTCGCGTCTGGGTCTCGCCCACCCAGAGGTGCTTCCCTCCGTCCACCGCGATCAGCTGTGCGTGCGGGATCGCAGCGAACCTTTCGCGGGCCTCGGCGGGGCGCAGGTAGTCATCCAGCTCCGGTACCAGGACGACCACGCGTCGGTCGATCGTCGCCCACGCGGCGACCTCTTCCGGTGTCGCGCGGTGCAAGGGCGGCGAAAGGAGGATGATCCCCTCGATGTCGTGTTCCCGACCGTACTTCAACGCGAGTTCCGTGCCGAAGGACCATCCCAGCAGCCAGGGGCGAGGCAGAGCGCGCTCACGGGCGAAGTCCATCGCTGCCGCGACGTCGAACTGTTCGGACGCCCCGCCGTCGAAGGATCCGTCACTCGTCCCACGAGGTGAGGTGGTCCCCCTCGTGTTGAATCGCAGCACGGCCAGATCCGCCAGGGCCGGAAGACGTGCCGCCGCTTTGCGGATGATGTGCGAATCCATGAACCCGCCGGCCGTAGGCAGGGGATGAAGCGTCACGAGAGTCGCGACAGGCGTCGTGGTCTCCGGCACGGCGAGCTCTCCGACCAACGTGAGACCGTCAGCGGTCTTCAGCTCGATGTCTTCGCGTCGCGCCGGAAGCTCCAGTGGTCCTCGGATCTCGATGCTCATGCAAGCCTCCAACAGTGTGTGTGCCAATGACGCCGTGCGGCGAGGTCGGCCGCGTCGCCGAGCACGCCGTCCGCGCGCCAGGCGACGAGATGCGCGGTTCCGGCGACGATCGATCGACCGCAGCCCGGGCAGAGGTAGTCCTTCTGCGCCTGCGCCCCGGAAACCGGTTGCACGGTCCACTCACCGCCGCGGCGGGTCTCGGTACGCTTCCAGCCCGCGAGGAGGCGATCGAAGGATTCCTCGTGGTCAGGGCGCTCCGAAGGACGTCTGCGAGAGCGGGGCATACTGCCTGCTCACCACCAGTGGTTGTTGACCCAGAAGTTGTACGCACCGGCCCAGCTGCCGTAGCGGCCGGTGGCGTACCCGGTCGCCCAGCGAAGATTGTCGACCGGATTGTAGCCGTTGCCGGGCACCTTGCTGCACGGCAGGGCCTGCACCAGACCGCAGGCACCGGAGGACTTGTTCGTGGCGTTCGGGTTCCAACCGCTCTCGCGGGACACGACGTAGTCGACGTACTGCCAGTCGCTCTGCGCGATGCCGGCTGCCGCCATCCACTCTGCAGGAGCACCGCCTCCCGTGTAGGGAGGAAGGCTACCTCCGGAAGACTTTCCGGAGGATCCCCCACGGGGTGCTGCAGCCACGGTCGGGACCGGAGCCGGCTTCGGCTTCACATAGACCTCGAATCCTCCGCGCACGACGGGTGCGATCTCGGCACCTTCGACGGTGACGGTGAGGTTCTGAGTGTCCGCGAGCGCAAGCGAATAGGCGGAGTCCGGCGACTCCTCAGGGGCGGGTGCGGCCAATGCCACCCCGGTCGGTGCGACCAATGCACCGGCGAAACCCACGACGGCGAGGGCACTGAAGACCCCGACGACACCACGGCTGCGAGACCAGCGTCGTGTGCCCGTGCGCGCCGAACGAGCCTTCACCGCGGGCACCGGCGAGAGGTCGTTTCTTTCGAGATTCATGTCGTTTCGGGAGTTCACGATGAGGGACAGTCTACGCAAGAGTGCCTGGATCGACCATCAGGAACCTCAGCGAACGGCGAGAATCACGTCGATCGTGGCGTCCAGAAGGGCATCCACCTGCTCCTCGCGGTATCCCCCACGCTGCATCCGAAACGCCGCCGAGCGCAACTGCTCGGCGGTCAGCGCTTCGCCGTCACGGAGATACCGCACGATACGCGTCGACACATGATCGACCTCATCGAGACGGTACCCGAAGGTGAGCACTCCGGTACGGGCGAAGCGGTGGCGCCGTGGTCGCGCCAGATGATCCAGGATGACCTGCGCGTCTGCTCTGGCCTGCTCCACCCAGGCACCTGCTCCCGCGGATCGCACCGCGCGTTCGCGTTCTCGAGCGGCGAAGGCGTCTTCGACGCGGCCGAGCGCCGCGTCGACATCCGCGACGACGTATCCGTTCTTCACCAGCGGGAAGGAGGCCGTCCGCACATCATCCGCGCTGAGTTCATCGCCACCCGCCTCGAACGCGCGGCGGGCGGATGCGAGGAACGTGTCGACGGCTGCCCGGTGATAGCCGCGCACCCGACCGGAGGTGAGTGCGAATGCCGGCGGCGTCGACTCCGCCTGTTCGTCGAGCTGATCATCGTTCATCACAGAACCACCCAAGGAGAGAAGAGGAAGTAGAGGCAGAGCGCAGGGATCGTCGAGGGCAGAATGCTGTCGAGTCGATCGAGCAGCCCTCCGTGACCGGGGAGCCAGGAACTCATGTCCTTGATGCCGAGGTCGCGCTTGAGCATCGATTCACCGAGGTCCCCCAGCGTCGCGGAGAGCAGGATCGACGCGCCGAAGATCACGCCGCACCACCACGGCAGCTCCAGGAGGAAGATCGCGAGCAGCACCCCCGCAGCGAGCGAGGCGATGACGGCGCCGCCGAAGCCCTCCCAGGTCTTCTTCGGGCTGATCTTCGGAGCCATCGGGTGACGGCCGAAGGCGAGACCGGCGGCGTACGCGCCCGTGTCGGCCGCTACGGCGATCGCGATGAAGCTGAGGACCCACCATTGACCGCCCTCCTGCTTGAGGAGGATGAGCGCGATTCCCGCGAGGAAGGGGACGTAGACCTGCACGAACCCGCTCGTCACGGCGTCGGCGAGGACGTCCCCGTAGGTGCGGCCGTCCTTCTCCACCATCTGCGCGATGAGCCGCCACACGATGACGAACGCGACGGACACGAAGAGCATCACCCAGCACAACCAGGGCTCGGCGAAGTACGCAGAGAGCACGAGGAACGCGGCGGCGATCAGCTGAGGGACCACGTCGACGCGGCGACCCGAGCTCCGCAGCGCTCGGGAGAGCTCGTAGACACCGAGCAAGGCGGCCGCGAGAGCGAACGGGACGAAGAGCACCTTGAGGAAGAGCAACGATCCCAGGAGCGCAGCGCCGAAGGCGAGACCGATCAGAATGGCCAGGACGAGATCGCGGCCCGTGCGCTCCTTGATACGTTCGTTCGCCTGGTCGAGCTGGTCGCGTGCATGGGAGACATGGCTGCCGAGTTCATCCCGTGCTGCGCGCCACTGTTCCCGGATAGCGTTGTGATCCGCCGTGTCCAGGGGACCGACGCCGCCCGAGGGCATGCGCTCCGAAGCTGCGGGAAGCGGTGGGCGCGGAGGGACGGCAGCCGCGTCGAAAGACGGGAACGCGGCGTCAACGAGCGGGACGCCGTCGGATGGGGTCTTCCCGTTCCCGCCGTGACGCGTGAACGGCCCATCGTCGTCGGCATCTCGCGTTTCGTCAGACATC
This sequence comes from Microbacterium sp. K27, assembly GCF_004794435.1. Lineage (NCBI taxonomy): Bacteria > Bacillati > Actinomycetota > Actinomycetes > Micrococcales > Microbacteriaceae > Microbacterium > Microbacterium sp. K27. The sequence goes on along the minus strand of NZ_SSDK01000041.1, from coordinate 148,325 downwards.
CCGACTACACCTCGAGGAGTTCTGCCTCTTTGCGCTTCAGCGCGTCATCGATGAGCTCGACGTGCTGACGTGTCAGGACGTCGAGCTCCTTCTCTCCGCGCGCGATCTCGTCCTCACCGAGCTCGCTCTTGAGGGCATCGAGCTCGTCCTTGGCCTTGCGACGGATACCACGGACGTGGACCTTCGCGTCCTCGGCCTTGGTCTTGACGAGCTTGACGTACTCCTTGCGGCGCTCGGCCGTGAGCTCCGGCATCGTCACGCGAACGAGGTTGCCGTCGTTCGTCGGGTTGGCTCCGAGGTTGGGCATGTCACGGATCGCCTGTTCGATCGCCTTCAGCGCCGACTTGTCGTACGGCGTGATGATGAGCGTGCGAGCTTCCTGGTTCGCCAGGGAGGCGAGCTGGGCGATCGGCGTGGGGGTGCCGTAGTAGTCCACGAGGACCTTCTGGAACATCTGCGGGTTCGCACGACCGGTGCGCACCGTGGAGAAGTCCTCCTTGGCAGCTTCGACCGCCCGGTTCATGCGAGTGGTGGTTTCAGCGAGGACGTCCGCGATCACGGTGACTCCTATCGTCGGGGTGTTCTGCAAATTCTATCGGGCGAAGTCGTCTCCGCCGTGTCACACACTCAGGCGGTGACGAGGGTTCCGATCGGCTCGCCGAGGAGCGCACGGGTCACGTTCCCGGCGGGCTCCATGCCGAACACGCGCATGTCCATGCTGTTGTCCATGCACAGGCTGAAGGCGGTCGAGTCGACGACCTTGAGACCACGCTGGAGCGCATCGCGATAGGTGACGCGCTCGATGCGCTCCGCGTCGGCATGCTTGTTGGGGTCGGCGGTGTAGATGGCGTCGACGCCGTTCTTGGCGACGAGGACCTCGTCCGCGCCGATCTCGAGCGCACGCTGTGCCGCGACGGTGTCAGTGGAGAAGTACGGGAGGCCGGCCCCGGCACCGAAGATGACGACCCGCCCCTTCTCGAGATGACGCTCAGCCCGGCGCGGAATGTACGGCTCGGCGACCTGGGTCATCGAGATGGCGGACTGCACACGGGTGGCGGCCCCGGCCTGCTCGAGGAAATCCTGCAGGGCGAGCGCGTTCATGACCGTGCCGAGCATGCCCATGTAGTCGGCGCGACCGCGGTCCATGCCTCGCTGGCTCAGTTCTGCGCCGCGGAAGAAGTTGCCCCCGCCGACGACGATCGCGACCTCGACACGGTCCACCGCAGCGGCGATGTCACGGGCGATCTGCGAGACCACGTCGGGACTGACACCCAGCTGTCCCGCTCCGAATGCCTCTCCGGAGAGCTTGAGAAGGACGCGTCGGCGTCCGGTGCGTTCAGTCATGGGTGGGTGTCCTCTCGTCCCGATTCAAGATAGTGCCTCGTGGGCATGAAGAAGGGGTTCGGATCTTGGCGATCCGAACCCCTTCGACGGTGCTACGCGCCGACCTTGAAGCGCGCGAAGTCCGTCACGGTGATACCGGCGTCCTTCGCCACCTGGGCGACCGACAGCTTGTTGTCCTTGGCATAGTCCTGCTCGAGCAGGGCGACCTGCTTGATGAACGCAGAGACGCGGCCTTCGACGATCTTCGGGAGAGCCGCTTCCGGCTTGCCCTCGTTGCGGGAGATCTCAGTGACGATCTCGCGCTCCTTCTCGACCGCGTCAGCCGGCACGTCTTCACGCGACAGGTAGGACGGGTTGGCGAACGAGATGTGCTGCGCAATGCTGCGCGCGGTCTCGGCATCGTCACCCGAGTAGGCGACGACGACGCCGATCTGCGGCGGAAGGTCCTTGCTCGTGCGGTGCAGGTAGACCTCGACCTTGTCGCCGGTGATCGTGCGCACGCGGCGCAGCTCGACCTTCTCGCCGATGATCGCGGCTTCTTCGGAGATGACCTGCTCGACGCTCTTGTCGCCGGCAGAGGCGGCGAGGGCGGCGTCGACCGAGTCGGCCTTGACCGCTGCTGCGGCGTCGGCGACCTTGTCGGCCAGCGCGATGAAGCGCTCGTTCTTCGCGACGAAGTCGGTCTCGCAGGCGAGCTCGATGAGCGTCACGGCGCCGTCCTGCTCGCGAGCGACGATCAGTCCCTCGCTCGTGGAACGGTCAGCGCGCTTCGCGTTGCCCTTCGCACCCTTGAGACGCAGGATCTCGGTGGCCTTCGCGACGTCTCCGTCGGCCTCCTCGAGCGCCTTCTTGGTGTCGACCATTCCGGTGCCGAGCTGCTCACGCAGCGCCTTGAGGTCAGCGATGGTGAAGTTGGCCATGTGTGGTGGCTCCTTGCTTCGTTAGGTGTGTGTACGAGGGATTACTTGGCGTCAGCAGCCTCGGCGGCGGCGACCTCAGCGGTCTCCTCACCGGAAGCGGCGGCGATCGCCTCGTCGTGCGCCTCAGCACCGGCCTCGTCGGCAGCGGTCTCGTCGGCGGCGGGCGTCTCGACGACGGCAGCGGCGTCGTCTGCCGTGACGACCTCGGCGGCGTCAGCGGACTCCTGAACCTCCTGTGCGGGAGTCTCGAGGAGCTCCTTCTCCCAGTCGGCCAGCGGCTCGGCGTCGCCGGTCTCCGGGTTGTGCTTCTGCTGCAGGCCCTCGGCCGCGGCGTCGGCGATGATGCGCGTCAGCAGCGAGACGGAGCGGATCGCGTCGTCGTTGCCGGGGATCGGGTACTGGAAGTCATCCGGGTCGGCGTTCGTGTCGAGGATGCCGATCACGGGGATGCCGAGCTTCTTGGCCTCATCGATCGCGAGGTGCTCACGCTTGGCGTCGACGACCCAGATGGCCGAGGGCGTCTTGGTGAGGTTGCGGATACCGCCCAGCGACTTGTGCAGCTTGTCGAGCTCGCGCTTCTTGAGCAGGAGCTCCTTCTTGGTGAAGCCGCTGTTCGCGGGGACCTCGTAGTCGAGCTCCTCGAGCTCCTTCATACGAGCGAGACGCTTGGAGATCGTCTGGAAGTTGGTGAGGAGTCCACCGAGCCAGCGCTGGTTGACGAAGGGCTGACCCACACGGGTCGCCTGCTCGGCGAGGATCTCCTGCGCCTGCTTCTTGGTGCCGACGAAGAGGATCGTGCCACCGTGGGCGACGGTCTCCTTGACGAAGTCGTAGGCCTTGTCGATGTAACCCAGCGACTGCTGCAGGTCGATGATGTGGATACCGCTGCGCTCGGTGAGGATGAAGCGCTTGACCTTCGGGTTCCACCGACGGGTCTGGTGTCCGAAGTGCACGCCGCTGTCGAGCAGCTGGCGGATGGTGACCACAGCCATGGTCGTCTCCTGGTTCTGGCGCGGTTCTGCGCCGTTGAGGTTGCAAGCCGATCGGATGATCGGACTTCCTGGTGCCCGGCTCACGCCCGCCTTATCGAGGAGAAGGACCTGTGGGAGTGGATGCCGCGAAGTGAATCGCTTTGGGCACGCGTAGTCACCTCGATTTCGAGGTGCTCCCCCAGCATACAGGATCGCGCGGGCACTCACCCTGCACGTCACGCCGCACGCCGGTCTTGTTCCGGTGTCCCGCGGCGGCCGACCATTCCGGTGCCCGCGACGGAGTGCATCCGACCAGACTCGCACCATGCGCACAGTCCCCCGAGCCCTTTCCGTTCTCGTTGTCGCTCTGCTGCTCGCTCTCACCGCGCCGGCTCCCGTGGCGGCGGCGGAAGCTCCCTCGACAACCGAATGGCCTCGCTGGAGCTGGCCGGTGGCCGGGCCTCGCGCTGTCGCGGCTCCGTTTCGCGCGCCCGCGCACGAGTACGGTGCCGGCCATCGCGGCGTCGATCTGGCCGCCGTGGTCGGCGCAGAGGTGTCCGCCCCCGCGGACGGTGTGGTCGCCTTCCGCGGCACCGTGGTGGATCGGCCGCTCCTCACCATCGAGCACACCGGCGGCCTCGTGACGACTCTCGAACCCGTTCGGTCGACGCTCGTCGCGGGTGATGTCGTCACGGCCGGGCAGGCGCTCGGAGTTTTGGATATCGGCGGGCACACCGCCGCGGGTTCCCTCCACCTCGGCGTGCGGCTGGACGGCGACTACATCAATCCCCTGCTGCTCTTCGACGACGTTCCGAGAGCCGTCCTGCTCCCCTGCTGCGAAGCACGCTGAGCGACGGGGGCTTAGCGAGAGATCATGCGCGCGGATGGGCCAGTCGATAGGTCGCCGTCAGACGCTCGGTGGAGACGTGGGTGTATATCTGCGTCGTACCGAGGCTGGCGTGTCCGAGGATCTCCTGGACCGCCCTCAGATCGGCTCCCCCGTCGAGCAGATGAGTGGCCGCGGTGTGCCGCAGAGCGTGAGGACCGATCGTCTCGGCGCCCACGATCGGCGCGAGAACCCGTGCGACGAGTTCGTATACGGCCCGCGGCCCTACCCTGCCACCGCGGCTGCCCAGGATCACGGCAGGGGTGAAGGTTCGGGCGCGCGCGAAGAGTACCGGCCTACCGCGCCTCAGGTACGCCGACAATGCGTCGCGCGCCGGAGTGCCGTAGGGCACGATCCGTTCCTTCGCGCCTTTGCCGAGCACTCGCGCCGTACCGCGGTCGAGATCGAGATCGTCGATGTCCAGTCCGCAGAGCTCGGAGACACGGATACCGGAGCCGTACAGCAGCTCGAGGATGGCGTGGTCTCTCAACGCGATCGGGTCGCCCTCTTCGGCGGCGTCGCGGTGAGAATCCAGAAGTGCCGACATCGCGTCCCGCGAGGCGACCGTCGGCAACGTCCTCCCCCTCTTCGGGGCGACCAGGCGCAGGCTCGGATCATGCGTGATGAGCGCCTGCTCCTGAGCCCAATTGAAGAATGAGCGGGCCGTGGCGGCGCGGCGCGCGAGGGTCGATCTGGCGTCGCCACGCTGAGTGGCGCGCCACAGCCAGTCCCGAAGCACCTCGAGGTCGACCGACTCGAGGGGAACACCACCCGCCGCGGCGTCGAGGTCTCGCAGGTCTGAGCGATAGGCCTTGACGGTCGCGGCGGACAGCCGGCGCACCTTCTCCAGGTGTTCGGCGAACGCCTCCGTCGCGGCAGCGAGATCCATGAGTCCAGCTTGCCCCGCGCATGCTCTGTCCGCGGCAGCCTCGCCGTTCATCGTGCACGGGAAGTCGATGCTCTCGCGGGGCGCTGACGATGCCACCCTCCGTCGTCGTGCGCGACGTCGCCCTCGAGATGAAGGAGCCCGAGTACGGCCCGAACCCGATCAGGAGACAGGCCGGAGCGACGCGCCACCTCTTCTATGGACAGACGCGTCCGGGTACCCAACGCATCGAGCACGCGGCTGTGGCTCGAGTCCCGCTCTGACGCGTCTTCCTCGACTCTTTCGTCGATCGCGCCGTACAACTCCCTCACCTCCTGCGCGGAGGTCACACAGTGTGCGTCGTACTCGCGGAGCAGACGATGACACCCCGCCGACGACGCAGACGTCACTGCACCGGGCACGGCGCCGAGTGGGCGACCGAGCGAGGCCGCGTGGCCCGCGGTGTTCAGCGATCCACTTCTCCACCCCGCCTCGACGACGACCGTCGCATGGCCGAGCGCCGCGATCAAACGGTTTCGAGCGAGGAATCGCCACTTGGTGGGCGCCGTCCCACACGGCGGCTCACTCACGAGAGCCCCTCGTTCCGCGATCTGACGCAGGAGACTCTGATGGCCGGCAGGATATGCGCGGTCCACGCCGCCGGCGAGGATCGCGATCGTGGCGCCCTGAACGCCGAGTGCGGCACGATGCGCGGCCCCATCGATCCCGTACGCACCACCGGAGACGATCACGGCGCCGGTGGCCGCGAGGTCACCCGCCAGTTCGGTCGCCACGTGCTCGCCGTACCCGCTGCAGGCTCGAGCCCCGACGATCGAGACTCGGGGCTCGCGGCCGAGCAACTCCACGCGGCCGCGCACCCACAGCACGCTCGGGGCGTGGGGGCCGAGATCCGTGAGACCGCGGGGCCATGCGGCATCTCCCGGGATCACGAGCTGCGTTCGCACGGCGACACCTCCGCGCAGCGCGGCCATGACCGCCCGAGGATCGGCGCGTGGGCGCCAGCGGGCTCGACCGTCGACCAGTGCGCGCGTCGCCGTAGCGCTGGCACCGCCCGGAGGGAGAAGCGACGACGAATCTCCCACAGCGAGAGAAAGCGCATCCGCTGCACCGAGCGATTCGATCAACGATCCGGCCACCGCATCGCCGGGCTCGGCGATCACAGACCAGGCGACACGCGCGACGCAATCGGCCAGCTCATCACCGGGATGGAGGGTGCGGGCGAGGGCGAGGATCTCGGAATCAGCGAGGAGGACATCCATCATCGCGGGAGCCCCCTTCGGAGATGCAGCGCCCGTCCGACCTCGTCGATCCCGGGACGATCGAGCTCCGCCAGATCTGCCATCGTCCAAGCCACACGCAGAACGCGATCGTACCCACGGAGCGTGAGGGCGCCGCGCTCGAGGGCTCGATCGAGTGGAGCGCGCACCGCAGGAGCCAGTCGGAGTGCCCCCTGACGCAGACTGGTCCCCGGCGCTTCTGCATTGCGTCGCCACCGCATACTCATCCACCGATGGGCAGCTCGCTCTCGGGCCGCAGCGACGCGTTCTCGAGCCTGCGCCGTCGTCATCGATGGAGAATGATCGCCCATCGCTCGCGATGCCGCGACACGACTCACCTGCAGATCGATGTCGAGACGGTCGCGAAGCGGTCCGGACAAGCGCGTGGAGTATCGCCTGATCGACATGGGTGGGCAGACGCACTCCGCGCCGCGGACACCGTGGTTCCCGCACGGACAGGGATTCATCGCGAGCAGCAGCTGGAATCTCGCGGGAAACGTGGCGGTGAATCCCGCCCGATGCACCTCGATCGCCCCGGATTCGAGTGGCTGTCGGAGCGCATCGAGTGCGACCCGGGAGAACTCGGCAGCCTCGTCAAGTAACGTCTAACCTACACGGGTTCGGATCATCAAGGAGAGAACATGTCTCGCACTCGCCGGGCGGTGCTCTACTGCCGAATTTCGCGAACCACGGAGGAGAGCGTGTCTCTCCAGAATCAGGAGCGCGAGCTCCGCCGCTACGCCGCAGAAAAGGGCTGGGACGTCGTCGAACCGCCGATCATCGACGACGGCCTCAGCGGTACCAAGGAGCGCTCGAACGCTCGACGCGCTCTCGATGCGCTATCCAACGGCACCGCAGATACGCTCCTAACGCGCTCCTTCGACCGATGGAGCCGCATGGGGTTCCGCGCTGTCGCTGACCTCCAGGATGTCCTCGATGCCACCCCGGGAAGCCTCTTCGTCGCCGCTACCGATGGACTCCGCTCCGACGGCCAGGAGTGGACGATGTTCGTGGGCTTCATGGCTACCATCGGCGCGGCAGAGGCTGAGAACACCCGCAAGCGGGTCCGCGCGGCTCGTGCATTCCATCTCAGCCAGACGGCACCAGAGAGCCAACGCTTCCTAGGCGCTCGCGCGCCATTCGGTTACCGCGCGATCAAGTCGCCTCATGGCCCGGGAAAGGTCCTCATCCCCGACGAGTACGAGGCCCCCATCGCGCGAGAGGTCGCCGACATGCTCATCGCCGGGGCGACTCTGGCCGACGCCACCAAGTGGCTCGCGGAGAACCGCGTCCCGACGCCGCAGAGCGAGGCTCGACGACGCCGACAGAACGGGATAGACCTCGACGCCCCCGACTTCGATGAGCCTGACACGATCAAGTCCGGAAAGGGCCGCGAGCAAGCCTTCCGAGGGGCCTGGCGAGCGACCACCGTTCGCAACCTCTGGCGCTCCGAGACGCTCATCGGACGCACGACGCGTGCCGAGCCGATCCTCGGACCCAACGGCGACCCCGTGCTCGATGAGAAGAACAAGCCCAAGATGAGAGACGACGTCGTCCGCGACGCTTCTGGTCTGCCCATCACGCGCTGGGAGCCGGTCCTCGACGCTGACACGTTTACACGTCTCCAGTCCCGATTCAAGGCTCCGGGGCGGGAACAACCGCGCCGCATGGTCTCGTGGCTGACCGGCGTGCTCTACTGCCAAGAGTGCGGACGCCGCCTCTACGCTCACCGCCGTGACCGGGACGACAGAGACGCGAGCTACTTCCGATGCGCTGGGGTCTCCGATGTTCTGGCCCCCTGCCCCGCTCCAGCGCGTGTCTCCTTCTCCCGCGTCGAAGAGTACGTGGAGTCGCTCTTCCTCGGCCTCGCCGGAGACTGGCCCGAGCTCGAACGCCGCGAGTTCCTGGAGTCCGCCGACGTTGCGCAACGTCTCGCGGACGTCGAGCGAGCCCTCGACGACATCACGGCGGCACTCCGGCGCGACGGTGCCGACTACCCTGTCCTCCTCGCGAATATGGACGCGCTCAAGAAGCAACGGCTAGAGCTCCAGGCCACGCCCTCAACCATGCGAGTCGAGACGGTGCCGACGGGGCGCTCGCTCCGCGACATCTGGGATGACACCGCCGACGACCTCCGCGCGCGGCGTATCGTGCTCTCTGACGTCGTGGAGCGTATCTATGTGGCTCGCGCCGACTCCCCTGGTAAGCCGACGCCACTGGACGGCGAGCACGTCCGCATCCAGTGGGATTCCGAACGGGTGCCGACGCACGACCTCGACCTCCTCGACGAGTCGACGCTTGCGACTCCGGGGGCACCGAGTCGTCTGAGAATCAAGCTCTAGGAACGCCGGGACGAGCCCGATGGGGCAAGGTGTGACGCCCGTAGTGACGGAGTGACGGTTCACTTCGTCACTCCCCCTTCCCCTTAGAGAGCTCTCTCTCTTCTACAAGTAATAAGGAGTGACGAAGTCTTCCGTCACTCCGTCACCCCCAGCGCCGCCGCGCTCCAAAAGCCTGACAACTCGCCGTGAACTCGTAATGCGCTCCGCCGTCGATCCGCGTGATTCCGCGCCTCGGCGCGAATCGAGGTGAACGCCCAGGCGGTATTCCTCTATGTACCCCCAGCGCATCCACGCCCCCGGCCAGGTCCTTGCCCCGGGGGCGTACCCCTTTTGCCCATTGCCGTCACAAGACGACTAGATACCGGAGCGTCCACATGACCCGATACCTCGTGACATGCGACTACTGCCATCGGGATACCGAGCTCGCCAAGCCAGGGCGCTTCTGTAGCCCCCGCCACCGGAGCTACTGGCATCGCGACCGGCTCACCTTCCAGCGCCAGAGTCTCGCCGCCGAGGCTGACGACGCGCTCCGCTCCGGCGATGTTCTCAAGCTAGAGCGGGTGGCACGCGCCACGGTCTCCCTTCTCGCCGTCTGATCGGCGGGCATCACCGCCTCTCCAGGCGGTCTCCTCTTCGTAACGACGCGCCCTGCGCGCCGTCCGCATCGCCTCCCCGGGGTCGCTCCCCACGAGGCACGACGGACCCCCCGAGCTCCTCCAGCCGCCGCGCAAGGTCAACGCGGCTAGGCGGCGCTCTCCGGGCCTTTCTCGGCCCTCCACCGCCCGATGCCCACGGGCGCGCTTCTAGCGCGTCTGAACGGCACCGGACACCTCCGACGCGCGCCGCAAGGTCGACGCGCGCCACAACCGCAAGGCGGCTCCCTACTCACCGCGCCATCCCGGCGCATCAATCCTCAGGAGCCCATCATGGCTAACGCCTTTTCTCTCTCCATCTCCAATGTCGCGACCGTAGCGGCCAAGCTCGTCGGGGCCGACTTCAACCTCGCCTCGCTCATCAGCACGGACGCCGCCGCCGAGTTCGCCCCAGGTAAGGGGTCGACCATTCGCGTTCCGGTCCCCGGCGCGATCCCGACGCACACGCGCGGCATCTACGATCGGACCACCGCCCTCGTCGCCGACGAGCTCAGCGAACAGCACATCGAGGTCAAGCTCACCGACCACGTCTACAACCTGGCGATCCTCTCCGAGGGCGACCTCTCGCTCGACATCGCGGACTACGCGCGCCAGGTGCTCTCGCCCCAGACGCGAGCCATCGCCGCCAAGGTCGAGGCCCTCGTCGCCAGCACAATGTCCGCGACGCCGTCGACCGCGCTCGCTTACGCCGCCGCGACTCCGGCCAAGGCATTCACCGCCGCCCGCCGCACGCTCCGAGACAACGGCGTCCCTGCTGACGCCCGCCTCCTCGCCGCCGTTGGCTCCAACGTCTACGCCGACCTCCTGGACGGCCCGGACCGGACCTTCGACGCCGACGGCAAGGTGCGGGGCTTCGAGGTCATCGAGTCGACGCGCCTCGACCCGGACGACATCGTCGCCTTCATCCCGTCGGCGTTCACCCTCGTCACCCGGGCACCTATCGTCCCGGATGGCGCGGCTCACGGTGCCAGCATCGCCACACCGATCCTGGACGACCAGCGAGGCGCATCGTTCGCGGCGCGCGTGCTGAACGACTACGACTCCAACGTCGCGGCCGACCGGTCGCTCGTGTCGAGCTTCGTGGCCGTAGCCGCAATGCCGCTCCCCGTCGACCGCGAGGACGGCACCGTCGACCTCGTCGCGCACGGCGGCGCGGTCCGCATCGCGACCGGCGCGTAGCCACCCTGACGCTTCGGCGTCGCCGCGAGGCCCCAGCGTTTACACGACGCCGGGGCCTCGCACCCCCAACCACTCTTCTCAGATCGGAACTCTCATGCCTCGCAGAACCAACAGGAACGTGGCGGCGTTTACACGAGCCGCCATCCAGCACGACCTCCGCCAGCGCCGGGGCGACTCACCGATCCCATCCGCTCCCGCCCCCTCTCAACGCGCACCGCGCGGCCTCCGAGTCCCGGGCAACCGTACGACCCACGTGTCGCCCCGCACCCGATTCCTCGCCCTCGTCCGCGACCACGACGTCCTCCACGTCTTCCACGCTGTCACCGACGACACCCTCGTCGACTTCGGGCAGGGCATGGCCTACGAGGCCATCCGAGGCGAGTACACCGCCGCCAGCGGCCTCGCCCGCAACATCTGGCGCATCCCCGACGACGCCATCGAGCTCGCAACCTCAGCCGCCCTCACGGCGTTCTACCCCCACGCCGGCCAAATCGTCCTTGCCCGGCCATCGGACGCCACCGTGCGGGAGCTCTCCCGAGTCCTCGCCGAGCACGGCCTCCGGCTGTCCCGGCGCGGCTGACCCCAACCTCTGACTCCTGGCAACGCGCGCAGAGCTCGTCGCCAGCCCCTCCTCATTGTCGCGCCGTGGCCGGTGCGCCAGTGAGCTCCGTCGGCGTTCTCCTTTCCACCGACGCGAGTGCACTCAGCGAGTAAGAACCGCGTGGGGTGAGCATCCGGCGACCTGTTGTGGGGTCGCGCGGGATGAGCGCTCAGCGGGCCTTATCACCCCGCGTGGAGCGCGATGAGGACATCGTCGTCTTCCCGGTCCGCCGCTCGCTTCCGTCTCCTTGGACGGGCGGCGGGCCTCCACGAACCGCTACAAGATAATCGCCCGCCTCGGCTCCTTGTCGACCCGCGCCCGCCCCTCCTGAACATCGCCGAGCTCGTCGCGATACTGGATGCGGAATGTGACACCGAACCGCCGCCCCATCTCCAGCCACCCGCCCTTGAACTCGACTTCACCAGGAAACACCCCGTACCACTGTCTGGGCCCGGTGAACGCGAACTCCTGGTGATGGGCGTCGAGCTCAACGTCCGCGACCACGGCGTCTGGCTGGGAGTTCCTCAGGACGTAGGCTTCCCCCTCCCGCAGAACGTCCACCCGCCATGCCGGTCGAGGACGTAGTACAGCCCTCTCCGCCGCAACCTCCGCGAGAGCTTCGGCTCGCCCCTCAGCCCTGCCGTCCGCCAGACCGTGGGCATGGCCGCTGTCCCACACCGCCGTCTTCTGCTCAGCGGCGAGGTACTCCCGCGCCGCCTTGAGCCCCTTCACCTCGGTCTTCAGATCGAGGCTCTTCCGCTTGAGCCGGGCGACCTGGGATTCGCCGACCCGGGCCGCGTCCAACGCTTCAGCGAGCTCATGCTTCAGGGCGTTGCGACGGGTCGAGGTCGTGATCCTCAAGGTCGTAAGCCACCGTAGCCCGCGCCCGACAGGCCGCCAGACCTTCTCTCGGACAACTCGGAACAGTGCGCTGAGAGCCAACAACACAATGCCCACGATGACGGGCGCGATGAAGAACTCCAGTAGCCAAGGTCCGGTCATCCCAAGAGCGTATCGAGCCCGTCGCGCCAGCACGCTCTACGAGACCCCTGGGGGTGACTCCCCCTACCCCCGCCGACGAAAGCCCGGAGCGGGTTAGCGTCCCCCGTCGCATACGTAGAGCTCCGCGTTTTGCCGTTCGGATAATCGACCCCTGCCCACCCCAAATACCTCACAAGGAGCTCACCCATGACCCCGTCTCAGCCGCGAACACGCCGCGCCGACCGCCTCTCCCACGCCTCGCGCGACTGGCTCCGATACCGGAACTGGACCGGCGACCCCGGAAATCCGCGCCTCGGCAACCTCGGTGTCCAGGCGAATAACGGCGGCTACTCCGTCGTCAACTACTCGACAAGCCCGCCGAGCATCCTCTCGACATGCCGCGAACCTGAGCACGCCCAGCGCTACGTCGAGCACGTCCACAACTACGGACGGCCACCCCACTAGACCACCGCAAGCCCGCGAAAAGGACGGGCTAACGACCCACCAACGCACCAAGGAGACGCCATGCCCACCCCCGCCCTCAGCCTGCGAGTAACCCAATGATCGCCGCTGAACACGCCTTGCACGCCCGCGCGACGGCCCACGCCGCCAGCGTCCTCCGTCTCGTCGACCTCCTCCGGGCGAGCTCCGCTGCCCAGTGGGACAAGTCGCCCGGCGCACGCATGACGACCGCGCTCGGCGTGAGCGACCCCACGGGCGAGCTCGCGACCGCACCCTCGCGCCTCGCCCTGCGAGCTCAGGTCCTCTCATCGCTTGCCGTCATCGACGCGGCCACGGCTTCGTTAGACCGCGCCGCGACCACCCTCGCCGACGCTCTCGACAAGCACGAGAACCCAGAACGTGCGTGAACAGTCGCTCCACCGTAGGCACCTCCTCCTCCGGGACCTACGCGCGTCCCTAGGATGAGCGCATGGGATTCATCGACGCCGTCCGAGGCGTGCTCGGCATGGCCCCTGTCCGACAGAGCGAGCCGGAGAGGCCATCGACTCGAGTCAGTTCGCCCGCACGAACAGCAACTCCGCACGCACGAACCAGCGGAGCGACTCACGAGAGTGCGTACCTCCCCGAGGAGGATCATGCGCGGCTTCTACAACCCGGGCACGACGGACTCCCGCCGCTGGCTCTCGTGCGGCGCAACGGCGCACTCTGGCTAGCTGAGACCTCGACGGGCAAGCTCATCAATGTCGACAACCGTTACCTACGCCGACTCGGAATCTTCGGGGTCAAGGTTCGCGGCACTCGCTATTACAACGGCACGGCCAAGCTCGGCCCTGCTGAGCTCGTTAGAGAGCCTGACAACCCCCACGACCCCAACGCCATCGCGATTCATGTCGACGGCGAGATGCTCGGTCATTACAACAAGGGCACGGCCCGGAGCCTGGCGAAGCGTCTTGACGCGGGCGAGCCCTTACAAGCAATGGTCATCTCGGCGGACCCCGCGAAGGTCATCGCCGCGCCCACCGAGATACTCCGACACCTCTACCGCGACTTCTGAGCCCACGGCCCCCACACGGATTCCTCCGAGGTGGGGGCCTTTTGTTGTTGTGCTCGCCCCGCGAGGGCGCAACGCCCGACGACCGGATAACATCTGGCCCATGCCTAACCAGGAGCCCAAGACCGTCCACGTCTGGATGCCAGATGGCCGCTCGCTCTGTGACAGACGAGCCGAGACTGGACCTCGCTCCACCTTTCCGACCGTCGAAGAACACGAAGCGACCGAACACGCCACTGCCAACGCCCCGGCATGCGGCCCTTGCATGCTCCTCATCTCTTACCTCCGCACCCAGGCGACAGCCATCTTGGAAGAGCAACCGTCCGTCTGGCCGTCATCCGTCGGCGCAGCATGGGCCTCGCTGGACGGCACCCGATGGGCTCAACGCTTCGACCCCATCGAGCACAGCAAGACTCCCGGCCTCGCCGACTACAGCCGCTTCGATGCTCTCCGTTTCGCCGTAGACCCTGAGAAGGTGAGACGGACTCTAGAGGCCAACGCACGAGTCCGAGTTCAACTCGCCGAACAAGTCCGCGCGCACTGGGAAGGGGACCGGGGAAACAGCAACCCGCCCGAGGCCTAGCCACGGCGTAGCGCCCCTAGGAACGCACGCCGGGCATCCCCGGCGACGAAAAATCAGTCGTCGTCACCGTCGCCGTCAAGGTCTTCAAGTACTTCGAACGGCGACTCCACATCCCCGCGCCATGCTTCGATGCCCTCGCGGATCGCAAGGACCGCGACGACAAGTGCGGCTACGGAGTCCGCCCACCACCAGCCGAACAGCGTGTTCAGGATGAGGCCGACAAAAACGGCGCCCGATAGATAGATACACAGAATGAGCTGCTTGGCGTCGGCCATAACACTCTTGGAGTCGAGTTCCCTGCCGGTGCGGACCTCGAACCACGCCAACAGCGGCATGATGATCAGGCTCAGTGCGGTGATCCCCAGTCCGAGGGGGCTGTGCTCCGGCCCCTCCTGGGTGATGAGGCTCACCACTGCATCGACCGTGACGTAAGCAGCGAGAGCGAAGAACGCCAGGCCGATCGCACGCACGGTCACCTTCTCCCAGCGCTCCGGGTCCTTCCTGGTGAACTGCCAAGCGATCGCCGCAGCGGACAGCACCTCAACAACCGAATCGAGACCGAAGCCGATCAACGCCGCCGAGGAAGCCAGAGCTCCCGCCCAGATCGCGACAACAGCCTCGATGACGTTGTAGGAAATCGTGAAGCCGACAATGAAGCGAACACGTCGATGAAGCGTTGCGCGCCGAACGGCGGTCAGCGCGGCGCTCACGCCTCCGCTCCCGTCCGGCAGCAACCGGGTACCGTGCACGAGGCGTCTACACAGGGGGCGTCGCCGTCAACGGCGAGAGTGACGTCTACCAGCGTCTTGAGCGCCAGGGCAAGGTGTGGGTCGGCGATCTCGTATCGCGTCTGCCTTCCCTCGGGCTCCGCGACGACGATGCCGCAGTCACGAAGACACGTCAGGTGGTTCGACACATTCGAGCGGGACAACTCAAGGGAACGAGACAACACGGCCGGATAGCTTGGCGCATTGAGCAACGACAACAGAATGCGCGAGCGCGTCGGATCGGCCATCGCGCGGCCGAGTCTGTTCATGACGTCCAGACGGGAAGCAATAGTCAGCATGCACTGACTATACAGCGCTAGCTGACCTATCGACAACCTCGCATGGAACTACTCGATCCAGGAGAGACTCCACGGACTAGCGTCGTCCTAGCCCGGGGAGACCGCCGGAGACTGGCCAGACGCTGCGCTTCACCTTCGCTTGCTTACCCGTAGGCTCAGCGCCTCCCCTGCACCACCGGCCGGAAGGCCGCGTATGGGCGACGAGACCCGTCGACGACTTGCCTGACGGCATCACTAAGGTCTGGCACTTCAGGCACTCGACCCGCGACGCCAGCGCCTTCCGCTTCTGCTCCTGCCGCGCCGCTTCGGCCTTGGCTCGCTTCTCCGCCGCGCGCTCCTTCTGCGACATCATCTCCGCCGCGCCCGCCAGCTTCTTCGCCCGGCGTCGCTCAAGGCGAGCCTCACGCTCTTCTGGGCGCTCCTGGCGCGTGGCTCGACCGGTGCTCGGCGGCTTTCCCGCACTCGCCGTCTTCGTGAAGGGGCAGACCACGCCGGGAGTAACCTCGTGGGCCTCGACATAGCCACCCGTCACGATGCGCGCCGCCTGGCCGCATCGGGGGCATGTAAACGTCACCGCCATGTGAGCCTCCTGCCGCGAGTCTAGGAGAGGACGCCTAGGTCAGGGCGTCGTGGTCGCTGCAACGGCGTCAGCGGCGAGCCGGATCGCGCGGCCCAGCGCGTCCCGCACGTCGATACCAAGCGCCTCAGCCGCCAGGAGGCCAGTCGTGCCGCCGCCGACATCGACGAGCGCCTCCACAACGTCAGCCGTGGCCCGTGACCAGGCGGCGACTCTCGGAGTCACGCTGACGCCGTCGGAGCCAAGCTGTCCTGCGTCCGCCGCCATCCGCAGGGCGTATACCCAGTCCCTCGCGGCCTCCTCGACGACCACATCGCCGACCATCGCTCCGACCGCTTCAACCGTCATACCTTGCTCCACGTGCTTCCCTTTCCCAACCTCTAGCGTGTACGTCGACGCGTAAACTAGGCATTCCCAGCTTCGTCCAGGAACAGCACACCGCGGTGGGCACGTGCGATCGCTCCCGGTCGCGCCGTGCGCGAGCCCCCTCCGACCAGCGATGCGACAGACGCGCTGTGATGCGGCGCCTCGATCGGCGGGAGCACATCGAGCGCTGCGACGGGCTCTCCGCTGAGTGATCGCACCGACGCGACCTCTAGTGCCTCCTGCTCCGTGAGGGACGGCATGATGCCCGGAAGCCTGCGCGCGAGCATCGTCTTACCCGCGCCTGGAGGTCCGCTCAACAGCAGATGATGACCGCCGGCAGCGGCGACGACCAACGCTTCCACGGCATCCTCCTGACCGACGACATCGGCGAGGTCGAGCGTGTCACGTGGTCCGCTCTGAGTCGATGCCAGCACGACCGCCTCCACGTCGGGCACTTCGACATCGGCACCGTGCCAGACCGCGACCTCTGCGAGTGAAGCGGCTGCGCGCACATCGACACCCGGTACCAGACGTGCCTCGGCTTCGTTTCCCCGTGGCACGATCACCGATTCGAATCCGGCGCGTGCCGCTGCGAACACCGCCGGCAGAACCCCGAGCACCGGCCGGATCCTGCCGTCCAGACCCAGCTCGCCGATGTGGACCGTCGCCGAGATCGACCGCGGTGAGATGACACCGCCTGCAGCGAGGCAGGCCATGGCAATCCCCAGGTCGAACCCGGCGCCGTGCTTGGGGAGGCTCGCCGGCGACAGATTCACCGTGAGCCGTCGCCGTGGAAGATCCAGCCCGGCGTTCTTGCAGGCGTTGTGCACGCGCTGGACGGCTTCGCCGAGGGACTTGTCGGGGAGCCCGATGATCCGGAACTCCGGTGTCTGGTTCGACATGTCGGCTTCGACCTCGACGAGATGCCCATCGACGCCGGTGAGCGCGACCGCCCAGGTGCGCGAGGTCGTCACGCGATGTCCACGAGGTGCTCGAGCGAGCCGGAGGCCGGATCGGACCCGATGATGCCGATCGCTTCGAGCCGGAGGACGCGCCCTCGCGCCTCCTCCGGATTCTCCGTCGCCCATGCCTGAGCGAGCTGCCAGAGCCGACGTCGCTTGCGAGCGTCGATGGCCTCGAACGGGTGCCCGTAAACGGCGGTCCGTCTCGTCTTGACCTCAACCACCGCGAGGTGGTGGTCGCGCACGGCGACGATATCGATCTCTCCCTGCGCGCACCGCCAGTTCCTGGCGAGCACGGTGTACCCGCGACGCCTCAGATGCTGGGCGGCCCGCTCTTCCCCTGCTCTTCCGAGCTCGTCCTTCGCTGCCATACGGCCAGCTTCACGCGCATGCGGATCGCACGTGGCCGGCGCCGGCGCACAACCCCGGTGGTCGGGGAGAACTCGAACTCGCAGCGCGGGGTGCAGGAACACCGAGATCCGCAACGCGCCGAGAGAGCTCCCCGAGATGCTTCGTCGAGAGGCGCCGTCACTCGCCGTCGAGCGAGAGCTCCTGGGGGAGCTCGAACTCCCGACGCTGCAGTTCCTCGACGTTGACGTCCTTGAACGTCAGCACGCGCACGGCCTTCACGAAGCGGTCGGCTCGGTAGATGTCCCACACCCAGACGTCGGTCATCGAGATCTCGAAATAGAAATCATGCTCGGTGTCACGACGGACGACGTTGACCTCGTTCGCCAGGTAGAACCGCCGCTCGGTCTCGACGACGTACTGGAACTGCGACACCACATCCCGGTACTCCCGGAACAGTGCCAGCTCGAGCTCGCGGTCGTAGTCGTCGAAGGCTTCCTCATCCATGATGTGTCCATCCTAGAGTCGCGGACACCGGGGCGCGTCATCCAGCGGTCGGCCGTGCGCGCCGCGGTCGGCTCAGAAAAGGGTGGGAACGTCGGCGATCGCCCACGACGCGCGGTGGTAGCGGGAGAGCCCGATGGCGCGGATCGCGTCGCGATGCTCGAGGCTGGCATAGCCCTTGTTGCGGTTCCACTGATACGCGGGATACGTCTCGTGGAGCTCCGCCATGTGCTGGTCCCGCGCGACCTTCGCGATCACGGACGCCGCGGAGACGGATGCGCAGTCTCGGTCGGCTTTGATCACCGGGCGCACGTGGAGCGGCACCGGGTGCGCCCTCGACACATAGTCATGGTTGCCGTCGAGCAGGACGAGAGCGTCGTCGAGCGCGACCCCCTGATCCGCGACGGCCTGCACCGCACGCGACGCGGCAAGACCGAGCGCCCGCATGATGCCGACCTCGTCGACCTCCTCCGCACTCGCCCATCCGACGGCCGACGCCTGCACCCATGCGGCGGCGCGTGCTGCGACTTCAGGTCTGCGCTTCTCCGTCACGAGCTTGGAGTCGCGGAGGCCTTCCGGCACGCGCCGACGCGCGCCTGCGGCATTCATCGCGGCCGCGCCCACGGCGACAGGACCCGCGAGTGCCCCTCGGCCGACCTCATCGAGCGAGATGATCACCTCGCACTCACCGAGGAGGCGCCTCTCGAGAGTGAGTTTCGGTGCGACGACGGTCATTCCGGATCCGGGACGCCGTTGAAGATCTCGTGGTGCCCGTCGATCGGTCCCAGCCTGTTCAACGGCCACGTCGTGAGGAACGCCTTTCCCACGATGTTCTCCATCGGCACGAATCCGCCACTGGGGAGATCCTGGTGCGCACGGGCGTCACGCGAGCGATCGCGGTTGTCTCCGAGCAGCCAGACGGAATCCTCCGGGACCACGACATCGAAGGGCTCGTTGGACGCGGCCGTGTCCCCGGGAGGCAGATTGAGGTAGCTGAGCTCGTCGATGGGCGCGCCGTTGATCGTGATCTGGCCGAGCGCGTTGCAGCACACCACATGATCGCCCGGCAGACCGATCACGCGCTTGACGAGGTGGTCCTGCGAGTCCGTCGCGGAGATGCCCACGAAGTTCAGCACCCAGTCGACGGCCTCGACCAGCGGCGGCTGTGCGGGGGTCTGCGGCTGACCGTCGAGCCACCCGCCCGGATCCTTGAAGACGACCACGTCACCTCGCTCGTAGTCGGTCCATCGCGGCGTGAGCTCATCGACCAGGATGCGGTCGTTGATCAACAGGGTACGTTCCATCGATGCGGAGGGGATGTAGAACGAACGCACGACGAAGGTCTTCACCACGAACGAGACCAGCGCGGCGATCACGACGATCACGAGGACGTCGCGAAGGAATACGAGGAACCCGCGACGACGTCTGGACGTGGGCGCGGACGGGGATTCGGTCATCAGGTTCCTTCACGATCATGCACCGTCGTGCGGCGACGGTATCTAGGTTCGCACACCGGTGGGAGAACAAAGCACCCCGGGACATCGTGTCCCGGGGTGCTGTGGAGATGCTGCGACTCAGCGGTCGCGCTTCTCCTTGATCTTCGCCTTCTTGCCGCGCAGCTGGCGGAGGTAGTAGAGCTTCGCGCGACGCACGTCACCGCGGGTGACGACCTCGATGTGGTCGATCACCGGGGAGTGCACCGGGAAGGTACGCTCGACGCCGACCTGGAAGCTGATCTTGCGGACCGTGAAGGTCTCGCGCACGCTGTCGCCCTGGCGGCCGATGACGACGCCCTGGAAGACCTGGATACGAGAGCGGCTGCCCTCGGTGATGTTCACGTGCACCTTGACGGTGTCACCGGGGAAGAAGTCCGGGATGTCCGAACGGAGGGAAGCCGCGTCGACGGCGTCGAGGATCTGCATGATCGTCTCTCTCTGCACCCGCCACAGGTCGCATGCATGTATTCAAAGGAACAAGAAAAAGAGTGAGCTGTACGGAGCAGACGCGTCCGCGGGCTCCCCTGTGGCAGAGCCGGTCACAGCACAAACATTCATTCTGCCACGGATACGGCGCCCGGCCAAAACGACGACGTCAGTCGCGGGAATCGGTCTCCCGCACCACGATGATCTCGTGCGCGCGCGTCGGGGGCGCCGGCTCATCGACCGTCGGGATCGTGGACCACGTGATGGTCTCGCGCAGTCGGGTACCGCTCCCCTTCGCCTCGTTCCACAGCTGCCACAGCTGCAACCAGATCAGGGCGATCCCCGCCACGATCGCACCGGTGAGCAACCAGGGGAACGCCCCGTCGATGAAGAATCCGACGGCGATCGTGAGCCCGTTCCACACGGTGAACCCCGCCACGTCCCACCAGGAGACGGCACGCTCGATGCGGACGGACGGCCGTGAACGCGTGAGCAGCGTCAGCAGGAGCTGGCCCAGGAAGACGGACGGCATCGCAATGAGCAGCACCCAGAGGATCGACCAGCCGCCTTGGAAGACTCCCCACCCGATCAGCAGCCAGAGCGGCAGCAGGAACGCCGCCGGAAGGAGCCAGCGGAAGAAGGCCTGTCGCAACCACATGCTCAGATCGTACGTCGCTGCGTCCCCGCGTGTCCCGGTGTTCGCTGAGAGCGGTCGGGGATCCGCCGGTGCGGGATCAGGGAGAATGGAGATGACGAGAGGACACCCGATGATCGAACTGCGCACCCCCGCCGAGATCGATGAGATGCGCGCCGCAGGGCGCTTCGTGGCTGAGACCCTGGCGACGCTGCGCGACGAGACGAAGGTCGGGACCAATCTCCTCTCGATCGATCGACGCGCACACGACCTGATCCGCAAAGCCGGAGCCGAGTCCTGCTACATCGACTACCACCCCTCGTTCGGTGCGAGCCCGTTCGGCAAGGTCATCTGCACCTCGGTCAACGACGCCGTCCTGCACGGGCTCCCCCACGACTACACGTTGCGCGACGGTGACCTCGTCACCCTCGACTTCGCCGTCTCCGTCGACGGATGGGTCGCGGACTCCGCAGTCTCGTTCGTCGTCGGGACCGCGCGCGAAGAAGACCTCCGACTCATCGACACCACCGAGCGCGCCTTGGTGGCAGCGATCGACGCCGCGACGGTCGGTAACCGCATCGGCGACATCTCCTCAGCTGTCGCTGCCGTTGCCCACGGAGACGGCTACTCGATCAACACCGACTTCGGCGGACACGGCGTGGGGCGCACGATGCACGGGGATCCGCATGTCCCGAACGACGGCCGCGCCGGACGGGGCTTCCCCCTGCGTGCGGGCCTGGTACTCGCGCTGGAGCCCTGGTTCCTTGCGACGACCGACGAACTGGTCACGGACCCGGATGGATGGACTCTGCGCAGCGTCGACGGCTCCCGCGGCGCACACTCGGAGCACACGATCGCCATCACCGAGGACGGACCCCTCATCCTCACGGACCGGTCGTTCCTCGGCGTCGACTGATCGAGTGCGGCCGTTCTCTCAGGCGCGGCGATAGACGTACACGTCCGTGACCTGCGGAAGGTCGAGCATCTCTCTTCCACGCGTGTCCGCTGAACTGTCGAGCACCGCCCCGATCTCCCCCAGCATCCGCGCACGCGTCGACTCCTCGGCGACGAGCAGGCTGCTCACCGTCGCCCATCGACGAAGATAGTGTTCGCGCGAGATGCGCTCGGCCCACTGGATCGCCTCCCGACGGACGAGTTCGAAATGGGGAAGCTCTTCAGCCGCACCGTCGGTCGTCGCGTCGGCCTCGGACACCGCCGGATGAGCGATGCGGTGACAAGCCCGGTCCCAGGTGCACGTCGGATCGGAGCGATTCCAGAGCAGCCCGAGCGCCCCTCGGGGGACCAGCACGCGAGCGATCTCGTCGCAGGCCGCGTCACGATCGAACCAGTGGAAGGCCTGGGCAACCGTGACGACGTCCACTGACGCGTCCCCGAGCGGAATCCGCTCCGCTGCTCCGATCTGAGCTTCCACGTCGGGGAGTTTGACTCGCAGCACCTGCAGCATGCGCTCCGACGGCTCCACGGCCACCGTGCGCCGCGCACGATCGACGAGCAGTTCGGTGAACTTGCCGGTCCCGGCACCCAGGTCCAGCCCGACGTCGACGGTTGTCGGAACGATCATGGCCGCCGCTGCCTCCGGGAATCCGGGGCGGTATCTGTCGTAATCGTCACCGATGATCTCGAACGACCTTGCGAGCGCAGGTTCAGGCATGAATCGACGTTACCAAGGCTCATCTCACAACCCACGGGTCCGGGAACTGCGGCGTATGCCATTCTGAATCCATGATTCCGCAGGACCGTCATGTGCCGGAGCGTGTGCTCCTCGCTCGGCACGGGCAGACCGTGTGGAACGTCGAGCACCGACTCCAAGGCCAGCTCGACTCTCCACTGACAGAGGCCGGTGTCGCCCACGCCCACGCGATCGCGGACAGACTCGTGGGCGCTCACGTGCTCACCGTGTGCACCAGCCCTCTCGGCAGAGCGATGCGGACGGCGATCATCATCGCCGATCGGATCGGAGCGGAACTGATCGAGGTGCCGGAGCTCGCAGAGGTCGACCACGGTGAGCTCGCCGGGATGACATGGGAAGAGATCGACGAGGTCTACCCGACCGCCAGAGAGGAACGCGCCGCCAACCGCTATGGCTGGGCATTCCCGGGCGGGGAGAGCTACGCGCAGGCCAGGTCTCGGGCGCGGAAGGCGCTCAGCAACTGCGGGTGGGCGGCCGAGGGCGTCCCCCTGCTCGTGAGCCACGAGATGATCGGACGCATGCTGCGCGCGGAGTTGCGAGGGCTGGACGCATCGAGTGCGCTCGGTCTACGGCATCCGCACGGTGTGGTCTTCGATATCGAACGCCGGTCCGAGCGGATTCTCTGAGGCGGACGTTGACGCCGGGCCCGACGGGATTCAGATCTGCCCGTCGATCACGATGACGCGGCTTCGCCCTCCGCAAGCAGGTCGGGTCGACGGGTTCGGGTCCGCACGAACTGCTGCTCGCGACGCCAGGCGGCGATCGCGGCATGATTGCCGCCGAGCAGAACGTCCGGCACGGCACGCTCACGCCATGACGCGGGCTTCGTGTAGGACGGATACTCCAGCAGTCCGTCCTCGTGCGACTCCTCGACGAGGCTCTCGGGGTTGCCGACGACACCGGGGATGAGTCGGCCGATCGCCTCGATCATCGCCATGGTCGCGACCTCGCCCCCATTGAGGACGTAGTCGCCGAGGCTGATCAACCGGACCTCGCCGAGATCGGCGGCGAACTCGAACACGCGCTCGTCGATGCCCTCGTAACGACCGCAGCCGAAGACGAGATGCTCACGGGTCGCCAACTCACGTGCGGTCTTCTGGGTGAAGACCTCCCCCGCCGGCGACGGGAAGATGATGGTCGGTCGCTGCCCGTCCTCGGTGTCGGAGGAACCGGCGATCTCGTCGAGCGCGAGCCCCCAGGGCTCCGGCTTCATGACCATGCCGGCGCCGCCGCCGTACGGCGTGTCGTCCACCGTCCGGTGACGATCCGAGGTCCAGTCGCGCAGGTCTCGCACACGCAGGTCGATGAGACCCGTGCTCTGCGCCTTGCCGAGCAGGGACAGCGTCAGGCCGTCGAAGTAGGACGGGAAGATGGAGAGGACGTCGATGCGCACGGAGGAACCGTATCAGCGGTCACTCGGACGCGTCGGCGTCCGGGGCGACCTGCGGCTCGGCGTCCGCGGTCTCTGCGACCTCTTCGAAGAGTCCCGGCGGCGGCGTCACGATGACGCGGCCCTCCTGCACATCGACGGTCGGGACGATGGCGGCGACGAACGGAACCATGACCTCGTCTTCGCCGGCCTTGACGATGAGGAGATCCTGTGCCGGGAAGTGCTCAACCCGTATGACCCGCCCGATGACCGTGTCGTCTCGGACGACATCGAGTCCGACGAGCTGATGGTCGAACCATGCGTCGTCCTCGACCTCGTCAGCGTCCTGGTCGATCCACAGGATCGCCCTGACGAGGCTGTCGGCGGCGTCACGGTCGTCGACGTCTTCGAAGAAGACGACGGGATTGCCGTTCATCACACGGTACTCGCGCACCGTGATCTGCTTGCCGTGCCACGGAGATGCCTCGGGCACCTGCAAGGTGAATCCGGCACCGGGGGTGAAACGACCCTCGGGGTTGTCCGTGTACAGCTCGAGCTTGAGCCCACCCTTGAGTCCGTGCGCCTTGACGAGGCGTCCGACACGCAGCTGGTTCTTGCCCTGATTGCGGTCCTTCGGCACCACGTCAGTCGTCCGCGACATCGACGCGGACCCGACGCCCGTCAGCGAGTGCGCTGACGAGGGTGCGAAGGGCCTTCGCAGTGCGGCCGCCGCGCCCGATCACGCGTCCACGGTCATCGGGGTGCACGCGCACCTCGAGGAGGTCGCCTCGCGGCGACGTGGATTCGTTGATGCGAACATCCTCCGGGTGATCGACGATCCCCTTGACGATGTGTTCGAGCGCGGCGGCGAGCACGACGGATTACTCTGCGTCTGCTGCGGGAGCCTCAGCGGCCTCCGCGTCGGCCGCGGCGGGAGCCTCCTCAGCGGGAGCCTCGGCCTTCTTCTCGACCTTGGGCTTGACGACGGACTTCTTGGACGCGTCGATCTCGAAGGGGACCTTCGGCTCGGCGACCTTGAGCGTGGACTTCGCGTCCTTGTCGCCCTTGAACTTGCCCCAGTCGCCCGTGATCTTGAGGATGGCGGCGACCTGCTCGGTCGGCTGCGCGCCGACGGAGAGCCAGTACTGCGCCCGCTCGGAGTCGACCTCGATGAACGAGGGCTCCTCGGTGGGGTGGTACTTGCCGATCTCCTCGATCACGCGACCATCGCGCTTGGTCTTCGAGTCGGCGACGACGATGCGGTAGTACGGCGCACGGATCTTGCCCAGGCGCTTGAGACGAATCTTGACAGCCACGATTCTCCTGAATTGTGTGGAAGGAAACGAACCGGTCGCCTGGAGAGTGGGGTGCACACCCGGCGGAAGCTCAAATGAGTGTGGACACCAGCTGGATAGAGGGTCGAGCAGGTGGTCCAGCCCTCTATTCTGCCAGATGCGCGCGCCAGGCGCGAAACGTGGCGAAACCGCCGTTGCCGTGTCGTATGCCTCGCGTGCCAGACTGTGCGGGTGAAGCTCGAGTTCGCCTCATCCGCCCGGTCCACCGTCGGCCTCGAATGGGAGATCATGCTCGCGGACCCCGCGAGCGGTGACCTCGTCGGTCGCGCCCCCGAACTTCTCGCCGCGCTCGAGGCCGAGAGCGCCGATGAGCGTCATACGGTCACCGGCGAACTTCTCACCAACACGATCGAGGTCACGAGCGGTATCGGCGATTCCGTGGCTCATGCGGTCGACGACATCGCGAACGCCATCACCGCGGTGCGGGCCGCGACCGATCCTGCGGGTGTCGAGCTGCTCTCGGCCGGAAGCCACCCCTTCGCGCAGTGGTACGACCAACAGGTGACGGACAAGTCGCGCTACCACACCCTGATCGAGCGCACCCAGTGGTGGGGACGCAACATGATGATCTGGGGAATCCACGTGCACATCGGCGTCGAGGACCAGCGCAAGGTCTTCCCCATCATCAACGCTCTCGCCGGGTTCCTCCCGCACCTGCAGTCGCTGGCGGCGTCGAGCCCGTTCTGGGCGGGAGAACGCACCGGATATGCCTCCAACCGCGCACTCGTGTTCCAGCAGCTTCCCACCGCCGGCCTGCCGTGGCCGCTGCACGACTGGTCGCAGTACGAGTCCTACCTCGATGACATGGTGCGCACGGGTGTCATGGCCGACGCGACCGAGGTGCGCTGGGATATCCGTCCCGCTCCGCGCTGGGGCACCATCGAGGTCCGCGCGTGCGACGGGCTCTCCACCCTGCCGGAACTTGCATCGGTCGCGGCGCTCGTCCAGGTGCTCGTCGAGGACTTCTCACGACAGCTCGACGAGGGGAAAGCACTTCCGGAGCTTCCCGCCTGGTTCCACCGCGAGAACAAGTGGCGCGCCGCGCGCTACGGGCTGGAGGCCCGCGTGATCGTCGACGCCGACGGCACGCAGCGCCCGGTGCGCGAGCATCTGACGGAGACGCTCGAAGCCCTCACCCCGACAGCCGTCGAGCTCGGCTGCGGTCGCGAGTTCGGCGGCATCGCCACGATCCTGGAGGGAGGCGCAAGCTACGCGCGACAACTCGCGGTGGCGGATGCCGCGGGGGGCGACCTCTCAGCGGTGGTGCACCACCTGATCCGCGAGTTCCGCTCCGGGCCGGAGTCCTCCACCGACGAGCCCTAGCGGTCGAGGGCAGCGAGCTCAGTCCTCGACGAGGCGCCTCGCGAGCCCTTCGTCCAGGACGACATCCGTGATCAGGCCAGCGGCCAGGGCCGCGCGGAGACTCACCAGCTTCGGGATTCCCGAGACGACACACACGCGACGCGGGACGCGACGCAGACGGTCGAGGCCGGGACCTGTGGCTCTGGCATTCACACGGATGTCGCGCCAGGACCCGTCGGACCGGAAGAAAACCGTCGCGACGTCGCCGATGGCATGGTCCTCCCGAAGGCTGCGATAGTCATCGCGTCCGAGATAGCCCCCGACGTAGACCCGACTCGGAACCTCGGCGGCCGGCGAGCCGAGGCTGAACACGGCGACGTCCATCTTCGCCTGCAGATCGAGCACACGACGAGTGCTGCGCTCACGCCACATGGCCTCGCGGGTGGCAGGGTCATCGAAGAACGCGGGAACGGGGAACTGCTGGACCTGTGCACCGAAGGCGCTGCCGAACCGTTGCAGGATGTCACTGGAGTACTCCACGCCGGTCGTCTGCGTGTTCCCGGCCCCGTTGAGCTGCACGAAGGTCGTGTTGTGCGTCTCCTTCTGCGTGAGCCCGCGACTCACCGCACTGATGGTCGAGCCCCATGCGACGCCGATCACCATGTTCGAGTCGACGAACTGCGACAGCAGCCGTCCGGCGGTGAGCGCAACGCGCTCGAGACGTTCGACCTCGCTGAGGATCTCCGGCATCGGCACGACGTGCGCCGCCACCCGATGCCTGTCGCGAATCCGATGCTCGAGCATGCCGAGGCGTTCGAGCGGGGAGTTGATCCGGATGTCGACCAGGCCGCTCTCCCGCGCGAAGCTCAGCAGCCGCGAGACGGAGGACCGGGAGGTGCCGAGCTCTTTCGCGATGACTTCCATCGTCTTGTCCTGCATGTAGTAGAGCTGCGCGGCGGTGAGCGCCGCGATCAGCTTGCTGTCGCGGGATTCCGCGCTTGCACCGGCCATGATGACCTCCTCGCCCTCGATCCTTGCACATATGTGCAGTGGGCTTGCGCGGGATGTCACACAGGTCGATGCTGGTTGGCAAGTAAGGAAGAGAGGGTCGACGATGATCGATTCGACACACTCGTCAGCGGAGCGCGCGGAGATTCGCGCCGTCCGTGAATCCGGACGCACCAGCGTCCTCGTCATCGGCGGGGGGATCAACGGCATCTCCACGTTCCGCGACCTGGCTCTGCAGGGCGTCGATGTCGTGCTCGTCGAGCGAGGGGACTTCGCCTCCGGCGCATCCTCCGCATCGAGCCACATGATCCACGGCGGGATCCGCTACCTCGAGAACGGTGAGTTCCGGCTCGTGCGCGAGTCCGTCGAGGAGCGCAACGGCCTGCTCAAGATCGCCCCGCACTACGTCAAGCCGCTGCAGACGACCATCCCGATCTACTCGACATTCTCGGGCATCCTCTCCGCTCCCCTGCGCTTCCTCACGCACAAGAGCGGAAAGCCCCAGGAACGGGGCGCGTTCCTGATCAAGGTCGGCCTCACGATCTACGACACCTTCTCCCGTGACGGAGGGATGGTGCCTCGCCATCGGTTCCTCGGCCGCAACAAGTCTCTCGCCGAGCTTCCCTCGCTCGACCCGAAGATCAAGTACACCGCCACGTACTACGACGCCTCGATGCACGACCCGGAGCGCCTCGCGCTCGACGTGCTGCAGGACGGACGCACGGCGCACCCGGGAGCGCACGCTCTCAACTACGTCGAGGCCATCGCCCGCGACGGCGACAAGGTCGTCCTCCGCGACCGCGAGAGCGGCACGGAGTTCACGGTGCAGGCTGACGTGGTCGTCAATGCCTCCGGCCCCTGGACCGACCTCACCAATGACGCGCTGGGCACGGACACCCGCTTCATGGGCGGCACCAAGGGCTCGCACATCGTGCTGGATCACCCAGAGCTGCTCGAGGCGACGCGGGGGCGGGAGATCTTCTTCGAGCACTCCGACGGCCGCATCGTGCTCATCTACCCGCTCAAGGGACGCGTCCTGGTCGGCACCACCGACATCGACGCCGACCCGCGCGAGGTGCCGGTGTGCACCGAGGAGGAGGTCGACTACTTCTTCGACCTGATCCACCACGTCTTCCCGACGATCCCCGTGGCACGCGACCAGATCGTGTACAAGTTCTCTGGTATCCGTCCGCTGCCGCGCCATGAGGATACCGCTCCCGGATTCGTCTCCCGCGACTATCGCATCGAAGTCGACGAGAAGGGCGCAGTCCCCCTCGTGAGCCTCGTCGGCGGAAAGTGGACGACGTTCCGCGCGCTCGGCGAATCGCTCTCCGACGTCGTGCTCGGCCTCATCGACCGCACCAGGACCGTCTCCACCGCGGGACGCGCGATCGGCGGCGGCCGGGAGTTCCCGCGCACCGAGAAGGCCAAGCGCATCTGGATCCAGGAGAACCTTCCCGGCGCCGGTGCCCGCGCCGATCAGCTGCTCGCCCGCTACGGCACCCGGGCCGCCCAGGTCTGGGAGTACGTCGAGCAGGGAACGGACGCTCCGCTTGCCGGCGGCGCCCTCTCCACGCGCGAACTCGAGTGGATGGTGCAGAACGAGATGGTGGCGCGCCTCGAGGATGTCGTCCTGCGTCGCACCAGCATCGCGTTCACCGGTGGCGCCGATGCCGAGGTCCTCGACGAGATCGCCGACGCGCTCGCGCCGATGCTCGGCTGGGATCGCTCGCGTCACGACGCCGAGCTCGAGCAGACGCGCCAGCTGCTGAACGAACGACACGGACTCGATATCCCGTCCCGCACCCGCGGCTGACGGGGTCTCGGACTGCCGCCCTCCTCGCGGCGCAACTCCCATAACGTGTCGGGGCAGAGGGGCCCCGACACACAAGAAAGGTCAAAGAAGACATGGCTGATGTGAATCTCGGTCTCTACTTCCTCTCCGAGCTGGTCGGCACAGCGATGCTCGTGCTGCTCGGATGTGGTGTCGTCGCCAACGTGGCCCTCGCGAAGAACAAGGGCTTCGGCGGCGGCTTCCTGATGGTCAACTGGGGATGGGGCCTCGCGGTCTTCGCCGGTGTGCTCGTCTCCGCCTACTCCGGTGCGATCCTCAACCCGGCCGTCGGCATCGGCCTGCTGCTCGCGGGCAAGATCAGCTTCGTGATGTTCCTGACGGCCACGGCCGCTGAACTCGTCGGAGCGATCCTCGGTGCCATCGTCACGTGGCTCGCATACAAGCAGCACTTCGATGAGGAGCCCGACCCGGCCAACAAGCTCGGCGTGTTCTCGACCGGGCCCGCGATCCGCTCGTACGGCTGGAACCTCGTCACCGAGATCATCGGTACCTTTGTGCTCGTGTTCGTGATCTTCGCGTTCGCCGACTACGGCGACATCGAGGTCGGCACCCCCGGCGGCCTCGGACCGCTCACCGCGCTCCCCGTGGCACTCCTCGTGGTCGCGATCGGCGCCTCCCTCGGTGGCCCGACCGGCTACGCGATCAACCCGGCGCGTGACCTCGGCCCGCGTATCGCTCACGCGATCCTCCCGATCAAGGGCAAGGGCTCCAGCGACTGGTCCTACTCGTGGGTCCCGGTGGTCGGTCCGCTCATCGGTGGTGCGATCGCCGCCGCTGCAGCGCCCGTCCTGCTGCACCTCGCCTGAACGACCTGAATTCAAAGGAGAACACAATGGCTGACTACATCCTCGCCATCGACCAGGGAACCACTTCGAGCCGCGCGATCATCTTCGACAAGAAGGGCAGCATCATCGCGACGGGCCAGAAAGAGCACGAGCAGATCCTGCCGAAGGCCGGCTGGGTCGAGCACGACGCCTCCGAGATCTGGCGCAACGTCCAGGAGGTCATCGGCCTGGCTCTGAGCCGCGCCGACCTCACCCGCCACGACATCGCCGCAGTGGGCATCACCAACCAGCGCGAAACCGCGGTGGTCTGGGACAAGACCACGGGAAAGCCCGCCTACAACGCGATCGTGTGGCAGGACACGCGTACCCAGGCGATCGTGGACCGACTGGCTGCTGACGGCGGCGTCGAGCGGTTCAAGCCGATCGTCGGTCTGCCCCTGGCCACGTACTTCTCGGGTACCAAGATCGCCTGGATCCTGGAGAACGTCGATGGTGCCCGTGAGAAGGCGGAAGCCGGCGACCTGATCTTCGGCACGACCGACAGCTGGGTTCTCTGGAACCTCACCGGTGGCGTCGACGGTGGAGTGCACGTCACCGACGTGACCAACGCCTCGCGCACGATGTTCATGGACCTCGAGACGCTCGAATGGCGCGACGACATCCTCGAGGCCTTCGGTGTGCCGCGGTCGATGATGCCGGAGATCCGCTCGTCCTCGGAGGTCTACGGCGCGGCGGAGGACTCCTCGCTGCTTCGCGAGACCCCGATCGCCGGCATCCTGGGCGACCAGCAGGCGGCGACGTTCGGTCAGGCGGCGTTCCAGAAGGGCGAGAGCAAGAACACATACGGAACGGGCTGCTTCCTGATCTTCAACACGGGCGAGGAGATCGTCCACTCGAAGAACGGGCTGCTCACCACCGTCGGCTACAAGCTGGGCGACCAGCCCACGCATTACGCCCTCGAAGGCTCGATCGCCGTCACCGGATCGCTGATCCAGTGGCTGCGCGACCAGCTCGGCATCATCTCCTCGGCACCCGAGGTCGAGGAGTTGGCCGACAAGGTCGAGGACAACGGCGGGGTCTACATCGTGCCGGCGTTCTCCGGTCTGTTCGCTCCGTACTGGCGTCCCGACGCCCGAGGCGCGATCGTCGGACTCACCCGGTACGCGAACAAGAACCACATCGCTCGCGCAGCTCTAGAAGCGGTCGCCTTCCAGACGCGTGACGTGCTGGATGCCGTGAACGCGGACGCCGGCGTGGATCTCACCGAGCTCAAGGTCGACGGCGGCATGGTGGCGAATGATGCGCTCATGCAGTTCCAGGCAGACGTCCTCGGCGTGCCGGTCGTTCGCCCGGTGGTCGCGGAGACCACGGCGCTCGGTGCGGCCTACGCGGCCGGACTCGCGGTCGGATTCTGGAACGGTCTCGACGACCTCTCTGCCAACTGGCAGGAGGACAAGCGCTGGGAGCCGTCCATGGAGGAGGCCGAGCGCGACCGCCAGCTGCGCCTGTGGCGCAAGGCGATCACCAAGTCGATGGACTGGGTCGACGACGACGTGAAGTGATCTGACGTGACAGCGAAGCGGGTCCGGAGTCCAACTCCGGACCCGCTTCGTCGTCTCCGCGGCAGCGGCCCGCTGAACCGTCAGAACCCGTTGATCGACGCGAAGAAGGCGCCGGTACCGTCGACCGAGACGCGTCCGCTCTCGTCGCTCGACGTCACCTGCTCGTAGCCGGAGTCGCTCCAGTAGAAGACATCCGTCGCGATCTCGCCGGCGCCCTGTCCGAACATCTGCTGAGCGAATCCGTGCATGTCCTGCACGACATAGATCGCCTCCGGTCCGGTGATCACATGGAACGCGACATGATGACGTGAGGGCACGGCGAACAGGACGCCGTGCGGAGCCGATGAGATACCGGCTGCGGCCAGGAGGGCCGGGAAGTCGAGCACCCGGCTCGCGGTGAACATGGAGTCCGACACGATCGCCTGGAACGCGCCGTTGCCGACGTCGACGGTGTGCACCTCTTCGATCGGCTCCGCCGAAACTGCCGCGAGGGCCGTGGCCCACAGCTGTCCGGCATCGAACCGGCCGACGATCGCGTCAGGGACGGCGGTCGTGGTCTCGGGGTGATCGAGCATGAGGATCGCTTCGAGGCCGCTCACGATCGTGCGCCGGTACGTGTACGCCGCACGGTGGCTCTCCGGGAGATACGACGACGGGATGAGACGTGCTTTCACGAGGGACAGGACCTGATCATCGGAGAGATCTTCGTCGCGAGGGGCGGCCTGACGGCTCAGCAGACCGGAGATGTGACGCTCGACAGCCTCCGGCCAGTTCGACTCCGGTTCGAGCTTCACGGCGCGCGCGAGGTTGTACAGCCCGTACTGCGCGCCGGAGTCCCCCTCGGCGTAGTCGCCGTGCACGGTGATCGCCCCTGCTGTCGTAGGCCACTTCTCCGCGAACAGAGTGCGCAGCAGGGTGGCCTGCGGGACCGTGAGGTCTTCGAGATCCGCATCAGGCTGTGCTGCGTTCGACTTCTTACCGAAATTCAGGAACCCCATGCGGTACTCTCCCCCGGCGATCACCGGCCGAAGGACTTCTTCGGCGCGGACTCAAACGGACTCAGACTAACGCAGGCTGGCCGACGGTCGATTCCGCCGGGAGGTGGTCACGCCGAGTGCGCGACTTCGGTCACGGCGATGAACGCGCGTGCGACGTTCCGTGGCGCGGCAGCGTCCCAGGCGAGGTATTCGAGACGCACAGGGCCACCGCGCACCTCCACCGTGACGACATCGAAACCGGAGCGATCGACGGTCCCCGGCGTCAGCAGGGTCACTGCCAGCCCTGCCTCCACGAGTCCCAGGATGAGGGTCGCGGAGTCGGCTTCGAAGGCGACGTCACGCGTCAGGCCCGCAGCGGCGAACGCCCCGTCGCTCTGCGCACGACCGGAGGTCGCCGTCGGGAAGTCCGCGAACGTCATCCCCGCGACATCGTCGAGCGCGATGCTCTCCGCATCCGCGAGTTCGTGCCCGCGAGGGAAGACGGCGACGAGGGGATCGCGAGAGAGGACACGCGACTCCACCCCCTCTGGATCGACACCCTCTCGCAGTCCGAGCAGCGCGATGTCGAGCTCGTCGTTTCGGAGCCTGCGGGCGAGGACATCGCTGTTCCCGACCTGCAGTTCCACCCTGACGAGCGGGTAGGCCCCACGGTAGGCGACGAGCACCGCGGGGAGGTCGATGGCGGTCACCGTCGGGATGACGCCGATTCGCAGCGTGCCTTCCACGACGCCGTCGACGGCGGCGGCGTCCTCCTTCGCCTGGTCTGCTGACCGAAGCGCGCGCCGCGCGTGTGCGACGAACGCCTGACCTGACTCTGTCAGGCGCACATGGCGACTCGACCGTGCGAACAGTCGGCGGCCGAGTTCACGCTCGAGTGACGCGATCTGGTGGCTCAACGCCGATTGGGTGACGAAACACCGTTCGGCGGCACGGGTGAAGCTCAGCGTCTCGGCGACTTCGACGACATAGCGGAGCTGTTGAAGTTCCATGCTTCCATGATCTCGGTTCATGTATGCGGTGACAACCATGCGTTGGACTCATCACTGTGTTCCTCGCAGGCTGGAAGCATGAACCGCCTGCCCCTGGTGCTACTGACCGCCCTCGCCCCCATCGCATGGGGCACGACCTACCTCGTCACGACAGAACTGCTCCCGCCCGGGCACCCGCTGTTCGCCGGGCTCCTCCGCTCCCTCCCCGCGGGGCTCCTGGCAGTCCTCATCAGCAGGTGTCTCCCCCGCGGCGGGTGGTGGGGAAAGTCGTTCATCCTGGGAGCGCTCAACATCGGCGCCTTCTTCCCGCTGCTGTTCCTGGCCGCGGAGCGGCTCCCTGGCGGCGTCGCAGCCGCGGTCGCGGGTGCGCAGCCGCTTATCGTCCTCGTCCTCGGAGCACTCGTGCTGCAGGAACGGATCCGGCCGCTCGCCGCCGCCGCTGCCGTCGTCGGCGCTGGCGGAGTGGCCCTGGTGGTCCTGGGTCCCGCCGCCGAGCTGGATCTCTGGGGGATCCTCGCCGCTGTCGGAGGCGTCACCGCCACGGGAGCGGGGATGATCCTGACGAAGCGATGGGGCCGGCCGGTTGGCGTCGGGCCCGTCGCCTACGCCGGGTGGCAGCTCAGCGCGGGAGGGCTTCTGCTGCTGCCGTTGACACTGATCGTCGAAGGCGTGCCCCAGACCATCGACGGGAGCGCCGTGCTCGGATATCTCTGGCTCGGGACGGCGGGCGGGATCGTCGCCTACACGCTCTGGTTCCGCGGCGTCCAGCAGCTCCCGGTCATCGCGCCGGGGCTCCTCGCGCTGCTCTCCCCCATCGTCGCGACGACGCTCGGCGTCGTGGTCGCCGGGGAGCGATTCAGCCCCCTCCAGGCCATCGGCCTCGTCCTGACTCTGGGCGCACTCGTGCTGGGGCAGCTGGCCTCGCGGCCCAATCGGCTCACTGCCGCGCCCGCCCCGCATGCAACGGCCGCGGATGCTCTCACGGCGCCGCGCTGAGGGGAGTCAGCCCTTGCCGAAGAGCTTCTGGATCTCGGCGAGGTCGGCTTCGCTCGGAGCTTGAGCCGCTCCGCCGCCCAAACCGAATCCGGAGCCGGTCGGCGTCGCGGACGATGCGATCCCCGCGTTCTCGGCCGCGCGCTTGGCCGGGTTGCCTGAACGCGATCCGCCGGAGGACTTGCCCTTTTTGCCGCGCTTGGAAGAAGCGCCGGGACGCCCCATCCCGGGCACCGGCCCCATACCGGGGATGTTCGGGGTGCCGCCGCGCGCCACCGTCTTCATCATCTTCGCGGCCTGCTCGAAGCGCTGCACGAGCTGGTTCACGTCGGTGACGGTCATGCCGGAACCCTTGGCGATGCGCAGACGGCGCGATCCGTTCAGGACCTTGGGGTTGCGGCGCTCCCCCGGCGTCATCGAGCGGATGATGGCCTCCGTGCGGTCGATCTCCCGCTCATCGAAGTCGTCGAGCTGCTGCTTCATCTGGCCCATGCCCGGGAGCATCCCGAGCATCTTCTTCATCGAGCCCATCTTCTTCATCTGCTGAAGCTGGTCGAGGAAGTCCTCGAGGGTGAAGGCCTCGGTCGCGAGCTTCTCGGCCATCTTCATGGCCTCTTCCTCATCGAAGGCCTGCTGGGCCTGCTCGATGAGGGTGAGGATGTCGCCGAGGTCGAGGATGCGGCTCGCCATGCGGTCGGGGTGGAAGGGCTCGAGGTCCTCGAGTCGCTCACCGGTCGAGGCGAAGATGATCGGACGGCCGGTCACGGAGGCCACCGAGAGCGCAGCGCCACCGCGGGCATCGCCGTCGAGCTTGGAGAGCACGACTCCGGTGAAGTCGACGCCGTCCTGGAACGCCTTGGCGGTGTTCACGGCGTCCTGACCGATCATCGCGTCGATGACGAACAGGACCTCGTCGGGGTTGACAGCCTTGCGGATGTCCGCCGCCTGCTTCATGAGCTCGGCGTCCACGCCGAGGCGGCCGGCGGTGTCGATGATCACGACATCGTGCTGCTGACGACGTGCGTAGTCGACACCGTCTCGAGAGACCTTCACGGGATCTCCGACCCCGTTGCCGGGCTCGGGGGCGTAGATCGACGCACCGGCCTGCTCCGCGACGACCTGAAGCTGGTTGACCGCGTTCGGACGCTGGAGGTCGGCGGCGACGAGCAGAGGAGTGTGCCCTTCGCCCTCGAGCTGCTTCGCGAGTTTGCCGGCGAAGGTGGTCTTACCGGAGCCCTGCAGGCCGGCGAGCATGATCACCGTCGGTGCCGTCTTCGCGAACTGCAGACGGCGCTGCTCTCCGCCGAGGATCTGCACGAGCTCTTCATTGACGATCTGGACGACCTGCTGCGCCGGGTTCAGCGCCTTGTTGACCTCATCGCCGAGTGCGCGTTCGCGGACCTTCGCGGTGAACTCCTTGACGACGACGAGCGCGACGTCGGCATCGAGCAGGGCGCGTCGGATCTCGCGGACGGTGCCGTCGACGTCGGCCGCGGTCAGCTTTCCCTTCGTGCGCAGATTGCGGAAGGTCTCGGTGAGCCGATCGGAGAGCGTGCCAAATGTAGCCATGGTGCTCTGATTCTACGCGAGCCGAGGCCGGTCGCTCAGCCCGGCGCGGGAGTCAGGACCAGGGAAGGTCATGGATCGTTCCCAGGGCTTCCCGCAGGACCGTCTCCGGCGTCCCCCGTCCGGCTCCCTGTTCCGCCCACACGCGCAGTGAGGAGAGCACGGCGGCCGCGTGTGCCGCCCCGAGGATGTCGGCACGGATGACGTCGACTCCCGAGGCGGACGCCGCGCGTGACACCGCCGCGGACAGACGGGCGAGGCGGAGACCGGTGTCACGGATGAGCTCGCCCTCCACCCCCATCGCTGCGGCATTGCGCAGCGCCAAGGCAAGGGGGTCCGGTGCGAAATCGTGCACGATCGACAGCAGTATGTCGTGAACCGCGTCGCCCGTCGCCGCCCTGCCGAGCTGTTCCAGCGAGGCGATGGCCTGTCCGATCCGTTCGTCGACGCCCGACCACAGCACGTCGCTCTTGGACGCGAAGTAGTTGAAGAAGCTGGACCGGCTGACGCCCGCGCGCTGCGTGATGTCCGCCACAGATGTCGCGTCGTACCCGCGCTCCAGGAAGAGCTCGCATGCTGCTTCTGCGAGGGTCTCCCGCGACGACGCCTTGGGTCGCCCGGCTCTGCCAGTGGAACTCATGTCCTCACGTTATCGCGGGGGCGGGTCGAGAGCGCCGCCCCGCTCGCCGAGGGGTATTGTTGTCCTCAGTCCATTTACGCAATGAAGGCGGTTCTGTGATGCTCGAGATCCTCACGCCCGGGTTCGCTCCGACGTTCGTGCCGTACATCGACGGGTGGGAACTTCAGCGTCGCGTCCACGCCGATGTCGTCGACGGCACCCGTCCCGACACGCTGATCCTCCTCGAGCACGAGGCCGTCTACACCGCGGGCAAGCGCACGGAGCCCCAGGAGCGGCCACAGGACGGCACCCCCGTGATCGACGTCGATCGGGGCGGGAAGATCACCTGGCACGGGCCGGGGCAGCTCGTGGGCTATCCGATCGTGCGACTCCGCGAGCCGATCGATGTCGTCGCGCACGTGCGCCGTCTCGAGCGCCTCCTGATCGACGTGCTGCGCCCCTTCGGCGTCGACGGCTATCAGGTCGAGGGCCGCAGCGGGGTCTGGGTACGCCGGCCACTCTCGGAGGACAAGGTGGCGGCGATCGGAGTGCGCGTGCAGCAGGGGGTCACGATGCACGGCTTCGCCGTCAACTGCGACAACTCGCTGGCCGGCTTCCGCGGCATCATCCCGTGCGGCATCACCGATGCCGGCGTCACTACGGTGAGCGAGGTCGTGGGGTCCGCCGTCCCGCCCCTCGACCTCGTCGACGCCGTCACCCGCGCCTTCCTCGCCGAGTACACGACCACCGAACTGACAGGAGCCTTCGCATGACCGCCGCACCCGAGGGTCGCAAGCTCCTCCGCCTCGAGATCCGCAATGCCGAGACACCGATCGAGCGCAAGCCGGAGTGGATCAAGACGAAGGCGAAGATGGGCCCGGAGTACACGGCGCTGCATTCGCTCGTGAAGAGCGAGGACCTGCACACGGTCTGTCAGGAGGCGGGCTGCCCGAACATCTACGAGTGCTGGGAAGACCGAGAGGCGACCTTCCTCATCGGTGGCTCCCAGTGCACCCGCCGCTGCGACTTCTGCCAGATCGACACGGGCAAGCCCGCCGACTACGACACCGACGAGCCTCGCCGGGTGGCGGAGAGCGTCGTCCGGATGAACCTTCGGTACGCCACCGTCACGAGCGTGGCCCGCGACGACCTCCCGGACACCGGCGCCTGGCTCAACGCCGAGACGGTGCGCAAGATCCATGAGCTGAACCCGAACACCGGTGTGGAGCTGCTCGCCAACGAGCACAACGCCGACCCGGACTTCCTGGGGCAGATCTTCGACGCGCGCCCCGAGGTGTTCGCGCACAATGTCGAGACGGTGCCCCGCATCTTCAAGCGTATCCGGCCGGCGTTCCGCTACGAGCGATCGCTCGACGTCCTGACCCAGGCCCGGGACGCCGGACTGATCACGAAGTCCAACCTCATCCTCGGGATGGGTGAGGAACCCGAAGAGGTCGTGCAGGCGCTCAACGATCTGCACGACGCCGGCTGCGACATCATCACGATCACGCAG
Source organism: Microbacterium sp. K27 (assembly GCF_004794435.1). Classification (NCBI taxonomy): domain Bacteria; kingdom Bacillati; phylum Actinomycetota; class Actinomycetes; order Micrococcales; family Microbacteriaceae; genus Microbacterium; species Microbacterium sp. K27. Next base: position 110,185 of record NZ_SSDK01000041.1, on the reverse strand, counting down.
TACCTGCGACCGACACCCCGCCACCACCCGGTCTCACGCTGGGTGAAGCCGGCCGAGTTCGTCGAGTTCAAGGAGGAAGCCGAGCGCATCGGATTCCTCGGTGTTCTGGCGGGTCCCCTCGTGCGGTCGTCGTATCGGGCCGGTCGACTCTGGGCGCAGTCCATGACGTCGAAGGGACGCGAGATCCCCGCACACCTCGCGCATATCGCCGAGAGCGCAGATCTCGGTTTCGCGCAGGCCGTCTGACCTGAGTGCTGCCCGGCCCCCGTTCGGGCGGCGGATCAGTCCGCGCTCATGACGGACTGAACGCTGCCGTCCGAGCCGAGATTCACGAGCAGCACGTCGTCCGTCGAGCTGTCGTCGAGCGCATACTCGAGCACCGCGAACGGTTCGGAGCCTCCGTGCTCATCGGCGAGGATCGTCATGCTCATCAACCGGAGCGATCGGATGATGTCGACGGCGGCGTCGCCCGAGACATCGACGAGGACATCCGGCAGATCGTCGCCGTACGTCTCCTGCTGCTGGAGGATGTACTCGGTCACCTCGCTCGTGCGGTCATCGACTTCGGCGAGCATGCCACGCCGGGCGGTGTCGTCGACGCTCTCGAGGCCTGCGATGAGCGAGGCGGCGATGTCGAGCGCATCCGCGGAAACGTCGTCCTGATCCGGAGCGGTCAGATCGACGGTGACACTCTGGTCGCCGAGCTCCACGGTCTCCGACCAGAAGATCGAGCCGTCCGGGCCTGAGGACAGGAGTCCGAAGTAGTCGTGTTCGATCGCCATAACGCTATGAAACCAGCCTCGTGCTCACTGCGGTAGTCCCGTCATCAACCGACCAACGACTGGACGAACACATGGGGGGTGAAACCGGTCAGATCGTCGATCCCCTCGCCCTGTCCGAGCAGCTTCACCGGGATACCGGTGCGCTCCTGCACCGCCAGCACGAACCCGCCCTTGGCCGACCCGTCGAGCTTGGTGAGGACGAGTCCGGTGACGCCGGCGTGCTCGAGGAAGGCCTCGGCCTGCATGACACCGTTCTGGCCCGTGGTGGCGTCCAGCACGAGCAGCACCTCGCTGATCGGCGCCTGCTTCTCGATCACGCGCCGGACCTTCGAGAGCTCGTCCATGAGGCCGCCCTTGGTGTGCAGACGCCCGGCCGTGTCGATGATGGCGATCTCGATGCCCTCGCGCTTGGCATACTCGACCGTCTGGAACGCGACGGATGCCGGATCCTGACCTTCCTGCTGAGGCCGCACGATCGCGGCTCCACCGCGCTGCGCCCAGGTGGCGAGCTGGTCGACCGCGGCCGCGCGGAAGGTGTCGGCCGCGCCGACCACGACACTGCGCTGATAGCCACGGAGGAACTTCGTGAACTTGCCGATGGTCGTCGTCTTCCCGACGCCGTTGACGCCCACGACGAGGACGACAGCTGGACGCTCGGTGAGCTTCAGCGTCGTGTCGAACTTCGCGAAGTGCTCCTCCAACGTCTCCCGCAGCATCCGCTGGAGATCCTTGGGGTCGGTGGTGCGGTACCGGTCGACCTTCGCACGCAGCTCATCCACGACGCGCTCGCTGATGTCCGGGCCGAAGTCGGCCGTCAGGAGAGCGGTCTCCAGGTCCTCCCAGGTCGTCTCATCGATGGTGGGCTTGACGAACATGCCGCGCAGTGCGCGACCAAGAGACCAGGACTTCTCCGCCATCACTCCAGCCTACGGGTTGCGCGGGTGGATGCTCCGCGCGCAAGCCCGTGCGCGCCCCTATACCGCCGCTGCCCGGTCGCCGACACGCTGACCCACGACAGCGGATACGCCGTCCTGCCGCATCGAGACGCCGTAGAGGGCATCGGCGATCTCCATCGTGCGCTTCTGGTGCGTGATCACCAGCAGCTGGGAACTCTCCCTCAGTTGTTCGAACACCGTCAGCAATCGCCCCAGGTTCGCATCGTCGAGCGCCGCCTCGACCTCGTCCAGGATGTAGAACGGACTCGGGCGCGCCTTGAAGATCGCGACGAGCAGCGCCACGGCCGCCAGGGATCGTTCGCCGCCCGAGAGCAGTGACAGACGCTCGATCTTCTTCCCCACAGGGCGGACGGACACTTCGATGCCTGTCGTCAGCATGTTGTCGGGATCCGTCAGGGAGATACTGCCGGTTCCACCGGGGAACAGCAGAGGGAACACCTGACCGAATGCCTCCTTGGTGTCCTCGAAAGCACTCGCGAAGATCGTCTGCATCCGGTCATCGAGATCGGTGATGATCGTCAGGAGGTCCTGGCGCGTCTGGGTCAGGTCTGCCAGCTGCTCGGTGAGGAAGGCGTGCCGCTGCTCCAGCGCGGCGAACTCCTCGAGCGCCAGCGGGTTGACGCGGCCGAGCTGTGCGAGCTTGCGCTCCGCCTCCGCGAGTCGTCGCTGTTGAATCCGGCGGTCGAAGGGTATCGCCGTGTCGTCGTGCCCCCCTTCGGCGGGTTCAGCACCGGGATCCCGTGGAACAAGCTGATCAGGGCCATATTCCGCAATGAGAATATCTTCATCGAGAGCGAGCTCGGAGGAGACGCGCTCGAGCAGGCTGTTCAGATGCAGCTTCTTCTCGTGGATCTGCAGCTCGAGTCCGTGCACGCTCTCGGTGAGCCCGGCGAGGCGCTCTCGCAGGGAACTCTCCTGCGCGCGCAGGCCGACCAGTTCCTGATTTTGCGCCGAGCGCGCGGTCTCGGCCTCGCCCAGGGCGAGACGTGCCTCCGTCACCGATCGATCCAGCGAGTCGAGGATGCGCGGCAGTTCCTCGACCACCCCCGAGGCCGCCTCGCGCTGCGCGCGACGGATGACTGCTCGCCGTGCCGCCTCGGCCGCGGCATCGCGTTCATGCTCACGCTGGCGCTCCAGAGACACCACCCTGGACTGCGCTGCACGCACACGCTCACGCAGCGTCTCGATCTCGAGCCGCGCCCGCACCTCGCCCTCGCGAGCGACCTCGAGCGCCTCGAGCAGGCTGTCGCGCGCGGAAGCGTCGAGCACCGGCCTCGGCGTCGCGATGGCATCGTCCAGCGCCGTCCTCGCTGCTTCGGACTTCGCCTCGGCCTCGGCGACGGCGGATTGCGCCTGTGCCAACCCGGTCTCGAGGCGTTCGCACTCGGCGACGGCGGACTCATGGCGCACCGTGACCCGGTTGAGCTGCTCGGCGTGCGTGGCGAGAGCAGCATCGTGTTCACGGAGTGCGCGCAGGGCGTCCTTCGCGTGACGCCTGGTCGTCTCGACGGCGTCCTCGGCGTCGCGGCGGGCCTCACGAAGCGAGTCGACCACGATCTGAATCTCCGCGAGACGTTCGGCAGCGGCATCCCGCTCGGCGGCGAGTTCCAGACGGGATCGCTCTCCGCCGGAACCGGTGCGCAGGGTATGCGCGGTGAGGACGTCACCGGCCACCGTGACGATCGTCGTCGCCGTGTCACCCGCGACATCGAGCGCTGTCCGCGCCGATCGCGCCGAATCCAGGTCGTCCGCGATCAGGACATGCGAGAGCACGCCGAGGATGCCGTCGGGCGCTGTCACGGTATCGACGGCGGGCGTGACTCCGGCGATCGTCGGAGTCACGACGTCGCCACGGACCGCATTCGCGATGACGAAGTCCACCACTCCCCTGCGTTGCTCCGCCGCTTCCTTCGCCGACGCGAAGGCGTCGTCCACGGAGTCGATCAACACGCCCTCCGCGAGCGGACCGAGGACCGCGGCGATGGCCGCCTCGAAACCCGCTCGGACCTGCACAGCGTCTCCGACGAGTCCCCGCACACCCTTTCCACCCGCTTCGACGATCTCCGCCGCCCCACCGGACAACGCCAGAGCACTGCTCAGCGCCGAAGCCTTGGCCGTGAGCGCATCGACCTCGCGCTCTGCGGCGTGCAGACGTTCGCGCAGGGTCTCACGCTCCGCTTCCGCGGCGGTCGCTGCCCGTTGCGCACTGTCGTACGCGGCGGCATGTTCGACGGCCGTGCCCTCAGGAGCTTCCGCGTCGTCGATCGCGTCGAGTGCGTCGGCGGCTTCGCGCCTGCGTGCGTTCGCGGCCTCGAGCGCGTTCTCCTGGCGGAGCACGGCGCCACGCACTGCGGCGAGGGCTGAGGATGCGGCATCTGCGGTCCCGCGCAAGGTGGAGAGGCGCATGTCGTACTCGGAGACCAGGGCGCTCTGCTCGGCGATGTCGACGTCGAGCGCGTCGAGTTCCGCTCGGGCGTGCACCACCTCACGGCTGGCAGCCGCCGCGGCGTCCTGAGCATCCCCGAGCCCGGCGGAGATCGCGTCGATCTCGTCCTTCGCCTCGTCGATCGTGGCCTGTGTCACGGTGACGGCAGTGACCGCGGCGTCGTCATCGTCGGTGCCGAGGAGAGCGAGACGCTGATTCGCCAGGGTGTAGAGCCCGCGCATCCGCTCCTGAACCTGCTCGAGCCCGAACGCCACGCTGCGCGCCTGATCGACCGCGACCGAGTTCTGATCCTGTTCGAGCCGCGCGATGTTCGCGCGCACCGTCTCGGCTTGATCCGAGAGCACCAGACGCTCGGTGTGACGCTCCTGTTCGGTGCGTGTGTGGTCCGCGAGCGCGGCGCGCAGTGCGACCACGTCATCGGCGAAGATACGGGCTTTCGCGTCGCGCACGACGGCGGCGATCGTCTGCGCCTCGCGGGCGATCTCTGCCTGACGCCCCAACGGCTTGAGCTGCCGGCGGATCTCTCCGGCGAGATCGCTCAACCGAGTGAGGTTGGTCTCCATCGCGTCGAGTTTGCGGAGGGTCTTCTCCTTGCGGCGGCGGTGCTTGAGGATTCCCGCGGCTTCCTCGATGAACCCTCGACGATCCTCGGGCGACGCCTGCAGAACCGTGTCGAGGCGACCCTGACCGACGATGACGTGCATCTCCCGGCCCAGTCCGGAATCGCTCAGCAGCTCCTGCACGTCGAGGAGTCGGCATCCCTCGCCGTTGATCGCGTACTCGCTGGAGCCGTTGCGGAACAGCGTGCGGCTGATCGTCACTTCCGCGTACTCGATCGGCAGGGCGCCGTCGGCATTGTCGATCGTGAGCTGCACCTCAGCACGACCGAGCGGGCCGCGCGTCGAGGTACCCGCGAAGATGACGTCTTCCATCTTGCCGCCGCGCAGTGTCTTCGCACCCTGCTCACCCATCACCCAGGCCAGCGCGTCCACGACGTTCGACTTGCCCGAGCCGTTCGGTCCGACGATGCAGGTGACGCCGGGTTCGAACACGAAGCTGGTCGGCTGCGCGAACGACTTGAACCCTTTGAGCGTCAGGCTCTTCAGATGCATGGGGGCACCGCTCGTCCGGGGAGAATCACGCGGCTACGCTACCGGAATTCCGGGCCTGGAGCCTCATCCCGCGCGGACGGTGGGAGAACTCGGGAACCGCGCGACACGCCGAGGAGAACCGCAGGTGCTTGACGTCCGCCGCGCGGATTCGCTACCGTGTCCTCCGGATCGCCAGACGAAAGGAGGTTACCGATGATTACGACTCAGCTCAACGCACAGGCCACTGGCCTCGCCGCGCCCGCGCATTTTGCGCCGCGCTTCGCGTTCTCGGTAACCGCCGGCGTCCGCATCAGCGCTCTCTCGTAGAACCGCACCCCGAGATTTCGGGCCCGTAGTGGGCCCTCTCCGGCCGGCTCTTCCGCGCCCCGTCTGCTGATCTGCACCGCAGATCACGACTTCCTCTCCGCGTATGGCGTCCACGCTCCGTGGCATCCGCCGACCCACGCTTCCTCCGCATCGTTCCCGACCGCTCCGCTGTCGGCGTGCGGTGCTTCCGCATCCATCACCACCATCCCTTTCGAAGGAACCATCGTGAACACCACGTTGCATCGCAGCGACATCCACCCGCCCGATACCGAGGACCGCGAGGTCCTCCAGGTCCCCCGCCCCGACGAACTGCGCCGCTTGTCGCTCGCCGATCGTCTCTCGCTCCGGATCGGCCTCTGGCTCTTCCAGAGGGCGCAGCGCCCCCGACGTCCGCGTCGCGGCCTGCGCATCGATCCGGCAGACATGTTCCTGCTCGGTGAGCAGCGTCATCGTTCGGCAGCGGAATCTTACGCACTGCTGACGTATGACATGCAGCGCGGAATGCGTTGACGCCGCGATCCGGCGGTCGCCCTCCGCAGCACCGTCCCCCTCTGCGTGCGCCCGCCCGTGTTGTCCGCGGGCGGGCGCGCACAGAGGTTCCGTCTCCTCGTGGCGCGAACGTCGAATCCCGTAGACACCCGGCCTCGATCATCACCCTGAGCACCTGCACGAAAGAAACTGACATGAAGACCACCGAACCGACCATTACACCGCTGATCGTGCCGGTATCCCTGGATGCCGACGACGCCGCGGAGTTCCGCGCGTACGGAGACCTCAACCGACTCGTGTGCGACGAGCAGGTGGGACTCCCCGATCTCGCCCCGGACGCCGCGCAGATGCTGCCGAACTGGCAGGACGACAGCGACGCGCTCGACCGTGGGTTCGTGGCACGGATCGATGACGAGATCGTCGGCATGGTGACGGTCGCACTCGCTCAGGAGGCCGAAGCTCATGCGGCCGAGATCGACCTGTTGGTTCCGCAAGCGCACTGGGGGCTCGGCGTCGAGGCCGCTCTGCTCGACCGCGCCGAGGAAGAAGCACGCGCTCACGGGCGAACCGTCCTGCAGATCTGGAGTCTCCACCGTCCCGTGGAAGCCGACCGGATGCTCGTGCCTCGAACGGGATGGGGACGCATCCCCGCCACCCCGCTCTCCGAGCTCGCCGAGGACCACGGTTACTCGCTGGAACAGGTCGAGCGCAACAGTGAGTATGACCTGCACAGCGACGTCGGCCCGCTCCGCGATGCTCTGGCGGACGCGAGCGCGTTCGCCGGGCCGGACTACCGCATCGTCGAGTGGAACATGCCGACGCCTCCGGAGTGGCGGGACGGCTTCGCCGCCGTGCTCGCACGTCTTTCCACGGATGCCCCGAGCGGCGACATGGACTTCGCCGAGGAACACTGGGACGCCGACCGCGTCATCCGCCGCGAAGCGCGACTTCTCGGTGCGGGTCAGACGGTGTCCGTGGCCGCCGTGCAACATGTACCGAGCGGCCAGCTCGTCGCCTACAACGAGTTGCTCATCGCCGCGGATCGCACCGGTGTCACCCATCAGTTCGGAACGTTGGTCAGCAAGGAGCACCGAGGGCACCGCCTCGGCACGATCGTGAAGTGCGCGAACCTGCTCCGATGGCGCGAGCTCATGCCTCTCTCGACCGTCGTCTCCACCTTCAACGCCGAGGAGAACCGACCGATGCTGAGCATCAACGAGGCGATCGGCTTCGTGCCCGTGTCGTACGCGGGCGCGTGGCAGAAGAAGATCTGAGGTACGCGCGGACCCGATCTCATTCTTCGGGATGACGTCGGGCCCGCGCGGTCATCCGCCGGGGCGACGACGGCGCAGGATCGCTCGGCGAGGCTGGAACCATGAACATCCCCGTGATCGAAGCCCACGCCCTCATCAAGAACTTCGGGACGACCCGCGCTCTCGCCGGTGTCGACCTCGCGATCCATCGTGGCGAGGCCGTCGCGATCATGGGCGCCTCCGGATCGGGAAAGACCACGCTCCTCCACGTGCTGGCCGGGATCACCGCCCCCGATTCCGGCAGCGTACTGTTCCGCCCCGCCGAGGGCGCCCCGATCGAGGTCACCGCACTCGGCGAGTCCACGCGGTCGCGTCTGCGTCGCGAGAGGTTCGGCTTCGTCTTCCAGCAGGGGCTTCTCATTCCCGAGCTGACCGCCGTCGAGAACGTGGCTCTCGCATCCATGATCAACGGCGTCCGTCGTCAGGATGCCGTACAGCACGCAGCATCCTGGCTCGCGGCCCTCGGACTCGCCGGTATGGAGGAACGCCGCATCGGCGAGCTCTCCGGCGGTCAGGCACAACGCGTCGCGATCGCCCGAGCACAGGCCACCGGCGCAGAGCTCGTCTTCGCCGACGAACCGACCGGTGCGCTCGATTCGACCACCTCCTCCGAGGTGATGGACGCCCTGCTGTGGTCGACGACCGGGCAGGGGCGGACACTCGTCGTGGTCACACACGACCCGGAGGTGGCCGCCCGCTGCTCCCGTACGATCGCCGTGCGCGACGGACGTATCATCTCCTCGGCGGTGGCCGCATGAATCGCAACGTGCTGGCGCTCCTCCTGCGTCCGGCGCCCGGACAGGGCAGCGTCCTCGCGTTGCCCGTCGTCGCGTTCGGGGTCGTGACCACATTGGTGCTCACGGTCATCGGGGGCGCACAGTCCTTCTGGGGATGGACCGATGAGTTCGCACCCTTGTACCAGGCGCTTGCAGCGATCGCTCTCGTTCTCCTGGTCGTGCCGCTGATGTCCCTCGGCGGGGCAGCGGCTCGTCTCTCCGCGCGTCGACGCGATGAACGGCTCTCCACCCTCCGCCTGCTCGGTGTGTCACCCGGCGGGGTGACGATCGCGACGGTCACGGAGTCCGTCCTCGTCGCGGCGGTCGGCGCCCTCGCCGGCGTCATCGCGCATGTCGCTATCAGTCCGCTCATCGGGCTCATCCCGTTCCGCGGGGAGCCGCTCGGGTTCGCGGCCGTGGTCCTGCCTCCGATGCAGACCGTCATCGTCGTGGTCGCCGTGCTCGCGCTCGCAGCCACCAGCGCCGTCATCGGACTTCGTCGCGTCGTCATCTCGCCGCTGGGCGTCCGTACGCGCACCGATGTGCCGAAGGTGCACTGGATTCGAGCAGTACTGGCAGCCGGAGCGATCGCCATCGCGTTCGCACTCATCAAGGTGTTCCCCTCGGTGGGTGGAGTCGTGATGACGATCGTCGTCCTCGCGGGACTGTTCGGTGCCGCACTCGGTGTGTTGAATCTCGTGGGACCGTGGGTGCTCAAGGTCGCGGCATCGCGTCAGTTGCGTCGCGCCGAGCGACCCGAGCGGCTGCTGGCCGCACGCATCGTGCTGGACTCGCCCAAGGCAGCCTGGCGCCAGGTGGGTGGAATCGCCATGGCGAGCTTCATGGCCGTCTTCGCCGGCACCGGAGTGGCGCTGATGAGCATGATGAGCGATTCCGACGCCGCCGCTGCCGACATCGCGCTCGCCGACGACATCCGCACGGGACTCATCATCACGCTCATCGGCTCCTTCCTGATGGTCGCGGCGTCCGTCGGCGTCAATCAGGCCTCGGACGTTCTCGACCAGAGCGAGCTGCACCGCAGCCTGCACCACCTCGGAATGCCGCTCGACACCGTGGACCGGGCACGCCGACGCGCGATCATGTCGCCTCTGCTGGTGACGGCGATCGGGTCGGCGCTGGTGGCTGCGCTCCTGGTGTTCCCGCTGGTCGGCATCGCGCTGATCACGGCTCCGGTCTCTCTGATGACCATCGCGCTCGTGGTCACCGTCGGGATCGGTGTGGTGTGGGCGACCACATGGGCCACCCGCCCGCTGCTCCAGCGTTCCTTCCAGACGGCGTGACCGCCACTCCGCGCCCGCGGCGGCCGACGGGCCGGGAGCCTGACGCACACAGCGTTCAGGCTCCCGGCCCGAGCTCGCGACCTACTTCGGGAGCCGCTGACACCGCGGGCAGAAGTGCGAACCGCGATTCATGAAGCTCTCCCGGATGATCGGTGTGCCACATCGCGGGCAGGGCTTTCCCTGCTGCCCGTAGGCATTGAGCGAGTGCGCGAAGTACCCGGCCTGGCCGTTCACATTCACGTACTGCGCATCGAAGCTGGTGCCGCCCTCCGCGAGCGCCTTCGCCAGCACGAGCCGCACCTCGTTCAGCAGTCGGCGCACCGCCTGTGTGGAGAGTCGGTCGGATGGTGTCTCCGGGTGGATGCGCGCCGCCCACAGCGACTCATCGGCATAGATGTTGCCGATCCCACTCACGACGCCCTGGTCGAGGAGTACGCGCTTGATCGCGCTCCCCCGCCGTGCCAGAGCGGCACGGAACGCCCGGTCGTCGAAAGCCGGATCCAGCGGATCGCGGGCGATGTGCGCGACCTGCGTCGGAATCGAAGAACCGTCGTCATCCACCAGGGCATCGACCGCGAGTGACCCGAAGGTGCGCTGGTCGGCGAAAACGATCGCGAGTTCGCCGTGGACGGGATGCTCGACGCCGATGCGCACCCGCTCATGCCGCTCGGCACCGGCGTCCGGTGCGCGCAACAGCATCTGTCCGCTCATCCCGAGGTGCGCGATGAGCGCGGAATCCTCATCGTCGAGCGGAAGCCAGAGGAACTTCCCCCGGCGAGAGGCTGCGGTGAAGGTCCGCCCCTCGAGACGAGCGACGAAATCGGCGGCGCCGGCGACGTGCCGCGTGAGCGCTCGCTCGTCGAACACGCTCACCGCGGTGATCAGAGATCCGACCGCGGCCGGGGCGAGGCCCGCCCGGACCACCTCGACCTCGGGAAGCTCAGGCACGCTCGCTGAGGGTGCGCCAGGCACTGAGAGCCGCGGCCATCTCGGCTGTCTTCTTGCTGCTGCCGGCACCGGTCATGCTCACGTCGCCGACGATGACGGTCGCCACGAAACGACGGTCGTGATCCGGACCGCTCGCCTCCACCGAGTACTGCGGAGGCGTCGCACCGACGCGGGCCGCGAGTTCCTGCAGGCTGGTCTTCGGGTCCATCGCCGCGCCGTAGCGTTCCGGGTCGGCCAGCAGCGGTTTCGTCAGACGCAACACGAGTTCCGTGGCGGCCTCGGGACCTGCGGAAAGGTAGGTGGCTCCGATGACGGCTTCCATCGTGTCGGCGAGGATCGAGTCCTTGTCTCGGCCACCCGTCTGCTCTTCGCCGCGACCGAGCAGCAGATGACTGCCGAGGTCGATCCCTCGAGCGACCTCGGCGAGAGCGACCGTCGACACGACGCTCGCACGCCGCTTCGCCAGCTCGCCCTCATCGAGGTCGGGGTGCGTGGTGAAGAGCATGACGGTCACCGCCTGCCCGAGGACGGAGTCTCCGAGGAACTCCAGTCGCTCGTTGTGCGGGATGCCGCCGTGTTCGTACGCGTAGGAGCGGTGGGTCAGGGCCAACTCCAGAAGCTCCGCGTCGATATCGACGCGGAGCTTATCTGGGAGAGGCCTCGTCCCCCCGGGGACCTCCGTCACGGTACGCGACTCAGACGTCAGCGACCTTGCGGCCCTTGTACTCCAGGAAGAGCTCCGTGCCCTGTGAGTCGGTGACGACCTTCGCCTGGTGGGGACGGCTGTAGACGACCTGGCCGTTCTCGATCGTCTTGACGAGGGCGACGGGCGCCGCCTTCCACTGCGCGCGGCGCGAGCGGGTGTTCGAACGGGATACCTTGCGCTTCGGGGGGTTACCAGCCATGACTAGCTCTCTTCTTTCTCGGCGGCACGAGATTCTTCCGTGCCGTCTTGGTCTGTGATGTTCTGGAGCGCACTCCACCGAGGATCGATGGGAGCGGCCTGCTCCGTTCCGGTGCTCACGGTCAGTCGTTCACCCGTTTTCGGGTCGAGACCCGGGCAATCCGGCTGACACACCGGCTGAAAAGGAAGTGCCAGTACGGCCGCATCCCTGACGAGAGTTTCAAGATCCACGTGGTCGTCTTGAACCTCGAAGTCAGTTTCTTCCTCACCAGGATACGCGAAAAGCTCCTGGAACTCGACTTCGACGGGCCGAGTGATGTCGATGAGGCATCTTCCGCACACACCGACGTACTCGGCGTCAGCGGTTCCCGACACGAGGATGCCCTCGTGGACGGACTCCAGCCGGACGTCGAGATCGAGTTCGGATCCCGCCTCGTAGGACACGATCCCCTCACCCCAGGCTTCGGAGAGAGCGACGGTGAACTCGTGTTCGCGCATCTCTCCCGGGCGCCGGACGATGTCGCGGACGGGGAGGACAAAAGGGCCGTTCATTCGAGAGCGCACCGTTCCATGCTACCGGCCGACGCGAGCGGTCGCCCTGACCGCGCGCTCAGGGAAGGGACTCAGATACCGCGGGAACCGGTGTCGAGGAAATCTGCCACCGCTGCGGGAACGAACGGGGTCACGTCGCCGCCGAGGGAAGCCACCTGGCGAACGAGCGAACTCGACACCATCGCGTGCGACGGGTCGGGCAGAAGGAACACCGTCTCGATACCGGCGAGGTGCCTGTTGACGATCGCCATCGGGGACTCGTACGCGACATCGATCTGCGAGCGGATACCCTTCACCAGCACCCCGGCATCGACATCGCGGGCGTAGTCGACGAGGAGGCCCATGCTCCACGAACCGATCACGATGTTGCCCTGCATGCCGTCATCCGCGATCGACTTCTCCAGCAGGGAGAGCCGCTGCGCGATCGGCAGCATCGCCTCTTTGCCCGGGTTGTGCACGACGAGCACATGCAGTTCGTCGTAAAGGGCGGCCGCACGCCGGATCACATCGAGGTGACCCAGGGTCGGCGGATCGAAGGAACCCGGGACGACGGCGATCCGGCTGCTCATGTTTCCAGCCTAGGGCACGCCGGTTCCGGTTCAGTTCTTCGCCAGCGCCGCTCGATCCTCGTCGCTCACACGTCGTCCGATCGCCTCGCGCAGGCCCGGGTGGTCGGCCAGATCCGGATCGACGGAGAGGATGCCCTCCGCCACCTCGCGCGCACGCGTGATGAGGCCGGCATCCTTGACGACGCGGAGGAGTTTCAGAGAAGAGCGCACACCCGCCTGTGCGGCGCCGAGCACATCGCCCTCCCCGCGCAGCTCCAGATCGACCTCCGCCAGGGCGAACCCGTCCAGCGTGGCGGCGACCGCGTCGACGCGGTCACGGGCGAGCGACCCGGCCTCGGCCTCGGTGACGAGCAGGCAGAGCCCGGGAACACCCCCTCGACCGACGCGCCCTCGAAGCTGGTGCAGCTGCGAGACGCCGAAACGATCGGCATCGAGAACGATCATCGTGGAGGCGTTGGGCACGTCGACGCCGACCTCGATCACCGTGGTGGCGAGCAGCAGATCGATGTCTCCCCGGGCGAACGACTGCATCACCGCGTCCTTCTCGTCCGACGGCATACGACCGTGCAGAACGGCGCGGCGCAATCCGCCCAGAGTGGGATGGGTGGCGAGGGCTTCGTCGAGCTGTACGACGCCCCATCGCGGCCCGGAGGCCCCTTCCGGAGCGAGCGACGGCTGCTCCCCCGCCTCCGTCGTCTTCTTGGTGGTGTCGATCGCTGCACAGACGGCGAAGACCTGTCGTCCCTGAGCGATCTCCTCCGCAGCGCGCTCCCAGACACGGTTGAACCACCCCGGGTGCTCAGCGAGCGGCGCCACGAACGACTCGATACCCGCGCGGCCGGCCGGCATGGTGCGGATGACCGAGGTGTCGAGGTCGCCGAAGACCGTCATCGCGACCGTCCGCGGAATCGGCGTCGCGGTCAGCACGAGGGCATGCGGGCTCGACCCCTTCGCCCGCAGAGCCTCGCGCTGCTCGACACCGAACCGGTGCTGCTCGTCGACCACGACCAGGCCGAGGTCGGCGAACGTGGTCTTCTCCCCCAGCAGCGCGTGTGTTCCGACGACGATCAGCGCCTGACCGGAAGCAACCCGCAGAGCAGCCTTGCGACGCTCCGCCGCCGGCATCTGACCGGTCAACAGCGTCGGCATCAGCTGGGGCGCGAGATCGGGCCCCAGCATCTTCGCGATGGAACGCAGGTGCTGACCCGCCAGCACCTCTGTCGGAGCGATCAGCGCCGCCTGCCCGCCGCTCTCGGCGACCTGCAGCATCGCGCGGAGAGCCACGAGGGTCTTACCCGAACCGACCTCTCCCTGGACGAGCCGGTTCATCGGCCAGGCACCCACGAGATCCTCGGCGATCTGGTGTCCCACCGTCTCCTGATCGGGCGTGAGCGTGTACGGGAGGCTCGCGTCGAAGCGTTCGAGCAGTCCGCCGGCACTCGCAGGCCGTGAGGTGGCGGAGAGGGCACGGATCGCATCGCGCTGCTGGAGCAGCGCGGTCTGCAAGGTGAGCGCCTCGTGCATGCGCAGGGTTCGCACGGCGGGATCGATGTCGTTGCGAGTACGGGGACGGTGCACAAGCTCCAGGGCCTCGCGGGCGGTGAGCAGCTCTTCTCGTTCCCGGATCTCCGCCGTCAACGGGTCCGGCGCGTCGGAGAGATCATCCAGCACGCGTCCGATGAGTCGAGCGATCTGCCAGGTCTGGATCGCCGAGGTAGCCGGGTAGATCGGGATCGGGACGGCGGCCCGCGCATCCGCACTGCGTCGGGCCGAGTCCTCGTCGTCGAACAGCTCGTATTCGGGGTGCGCGAACTGCGTCACACCGTTGAACTCGCCGACCTTTCCCGAGAACACGCCCCTTCGACCCACCGCCAGATCCTTCGATCGCCACTCGGCAGCACCGACGTTCTTCGCGAAGAACGTCAACGACATGCGTCCGATGCCGTCACCGATCACGACATCGACCATGGCTCCCGGACGATTGCGCATGCGACGGAAGCTGGACGACAGCACCTCCGCGACGATGGTCACCGTCTCGCCGAGGGGGAGGTCGCGGATCGGAGTCAGCTCGCCCGGATCGGCGTAGCGCCGAGGATAGTGCGCGAGAAGGTCACCGACGCTCTTCATGCCGAAGGCGCGACCGAGCGTCTTGGCAGACGCCGCACCGAGCGCATCCTCCAACGAGGAATCGAGCGTGAGCGACATGTTCCGAGTCTAGGGAACGCGACGGACACGGCAGACATCCCGCCTGTCGTATCGTGAACGGGTGACGAGGATCATCGCAGGCAGCGCCAGAGGGGCCCGACTCGAGGTGCCGGGCTCGGGCACACGGCCCACGAGCGATCGGGTGCGCGAGTCGTTGTTCGGCGCGCTGGAATCACTGAGCGCGATCGCCGGGGCGCGGGTCCTCGATCTCTACGCCGGATCGGGAGCCCTGGGCTTGGAGTCGCTCAGCCGCGGAGCCGCGAGTGCCGAGTTCGTGGAGCGCGGACGCCCGGCCGCCGCCATCGTCCGACGAAACGCCGGCGTGGTCGCGAAGGCCGGCAGTCTCCCGCTCGGTCGTGTGCACGAGAGCACGGTGCATGCGTTCCTGCAGCGCGCGACGGGACCCTTCGACCTCGTCTTCACCGATCCGCCGTACGACCTCGATGACGTCGCCATGACCGCCGATCTCGTCGCCCTCGCTCCACTCCTGTCGTCGGATGCCGTTGTCGTCGTGGAACGGGCGCGCCGCTCGACGCCCCCGGACTTCGGCGCGGCGAACCTGGCGCAGTTCCGGGAGAAGACCTACGGCGACACCACCATCTGGTGGGCCGAGCCCGCTGCCGACGAGGACGACGAGCCGGTCGATCAGCCTGCGACCGAGTCCCAGTCCCGATAGGGGTCCCACCCACTGAGGTCGACGGGAAGGTCATCGCAGAGCAGATCTTCCGGTCCGGCAGCACGAACGGCGCCGATGACGCGGAACCCGGGCGGGAGCACACCCTCGGGGAATGCGGCGAGCAGGGCGTGATCCTCCCCTCCGGCGATCGCGCGCTCAGGATCGTCCCCGAGAAGATCTCGTTCCAGTGCGATCGTGACGCCGGAAGCCGCGGCCATCCGTCGCGCATCGAGGGCGAGTCCGTCGGACACGTCCATCATCGCCGTCGCCCCCGCCGTCGCGGCGACTGCGCCGAGGCCGATCGGGGGCGCGGGCCGCAGTTGCGCCGTCACCGCCACGCGCTCTCCGGCGGCGAGCTTCGCGGCATCGACAGCCACCGGCACGTCGCCGTCTCGGAATCGACCGAACAGCACCGCGAGTCCACGTGCGGCATGACCGAGTTCACCGGCGACCGCGACGACATCTCCGGGGCGCGCACCGCTCCTGGTCACGGCAGTGCGTCCCTCGAGGTCGCCCAGCGCCGTCACCGCCACGGTCAGCACATCCGACACCGTCAGGTCGCCGCCGACCACGGCGCAGCCGGGGGCGAGCGCGGCACACGCATCGCGGAAGCCGTCGGCGAGCCGCTCCACGAAAGAGAGCCGCAGGTCGCGCGGCACCGCGAGAGCGACCAGCAGCGCGGTCGGGCGCGCCCCCATCGCCGCGACATCCGCGAGGTTCACCGCTGCGGCCTTCCAGCCGAGGTCGTACCCGCTCGACCATGCGAGCCGGAAGTCCGGGCCGTGCACGAGCGTGTCCGTCGTCGCGACCACGGAACCCGACGGCGTGGCGATCACCGCCGCATCGTCTCCCGGCCCGATGAGCGTGTGGGCCCCCGTCGGCGTCCGTGTCAGGATCGCCTGCAGGATGCGCCCTTCGGAGAGATCTCCCAGGCGCGGATCGTCGGCTTCGTGTCGGGAGGGCATGCTGTCAAAGGTAGCCTGGAAGCATGCCCCGTTCCCGTCGCCTCGCTGTCCTCGCCGGGGCAGTGACCCTCACCGCGGTGCTCGCCGGCTGCTCGACCACCGTGCACCTCGAGCCTGCAGCCGATGCGAACAATCCGGCGTGTGCGAACGTCTCGGTGCTGCTGCCGGAGTCCGTCGGCGGACTCGATCGTGTCTTCACCGACGCGCAGGCGACCGGTGCCTGGGGCGACCCCACAGTCGTGCTGCGGTGCGGTGTCGAACCCCCTGCGCCGTCGGCCCTGGTGTGCACGACCCTCGGCGGCGTCGACTGGCTCGTGCTCGACCAGGAAGAGGACCGTCAGCGCCTCGTCACCTTCGGTCGCGACCCCGCGGTGGAAGTGACGATCCGCCGTGGCGAACAGATCGACTTCCAGGCGATCGTCGACAAGATCTCGGCGAGCATCCAGTCCGGGCTCCAGCCGGCGACCGGACAGTGCACGGACCGCGTCGAGTTCCCCGCGGGCTGACCGCCCCGGGGAACTCCGATCTCAGCGGCGCAGGCCCGCTTCGATGAGCTCGGTGATGAGATCGCCGTAGCTCAGGCCCGATGCGACCCAGCACTTGGGGAACATCGAGATCGGGGTGAATCCCGGCATCGTGTTGAGCTCGTTGACCACGAGTTCACCCGACGGCGTCAGGAACATGTCGACACGAGCGAGGCCTCGTCCGTCGACAGCCTCGAACGCGCGGACGCCGATCTCCTGGATCGCTGCGCACTCCGCATCCGTCACCTCGGCCGGACACACGACGTCCACGCCGTCACCGCCCAGGTACTTGCCCTCGAAATCGTAGAAGCCCCGCGACGTCAAGACGATCTCGCCGGGCAGCGAAGCCTTGACTCCGTCAGCGGTCTCGAGCACCGCCACCTCGATCTCGCGCCCGCTCACCCCGGTTTCGATCAGGACCTTGTCGTCTTCGGCGAACGCCACCGCCAGAGCCGCGTCGAGCTCGTCGGCGGTCTCGACCTTGGACACTCCGACGCTCGAGCCCGCACGGGCGGGCTTCACGAACACCGGGAGGCCGAGTTCCGCAGCACGCGCACGCACGTCTGCGGCACTGCGGTCCCAGTCCTTTCGGCGCACCGTCACCCACGGCGCGACCGCGATGCCGGATGCCTCGAGCGCGATCTTCATGAAGTGCTTGTCCATGCACAGAGCGGAATCGAGGACACCGCCTCCGGCGTAGGGGACCTCGAGGGTGTCGAAGTAGCCCTGGATCGTGCCATCCTCCCCGTGGGGTCCGTGCAGGATGGGCAGGACGACGTCGATCTCCCCCAGCCCCTCGACGGTGCCATCGGCGTGCACGACCCGCAACGTGCGGTCGCCACCGGGCTCCGGCCACAGCACCCGAGTGCCGTTGTCGACGACTTCGGGGAGGTGCGCGGCATCGAGCGGGAACTTCGCCGGATCGTCGTCCTCGAGGACGAACGCTCCTTCACGGGTGATCCCGACGGGGATCACGGCGTAGCGGTCGCGGTCAATCGCGCCCAGCACGCCCCCCGCCGTTGCGGAGCTGATCGAATGCTCGCTGGAGCGCCCGCCGAAGAGCACCACCACCGTCTGCTTGTCCATGGTTGGTCCTCTCACCCTGCGGGGTGTCGTCGTCCGTCGTCAGATGGGGTGCGATGTCTCGCGGATCCATCTTGCCGTCGAGCACCATCTTCACCTGCTCGACGATGGGCATGTCGACCTCGGCTTCGCGAGCGAGCTGCAGGATGGGCGCGACGGAGGCGAGTCCCTCGGCTGTCTGCTGCATCTGCTTCACGACGTCCTGGAAGCTGTATCCCTGACCGAGCAGTCGCCCGGCGGTATTGTTGCGGCTCAGTGGCGACTGGCACGTGGCGATGAGGTCGCCCAGACCGGCGAGGCCCTGAAGCGTCTCCGGGTGCGCGCCGTTCGCGACCGCGAAGTCGGTCATCTCGACCAGTCCACGGGTGATGATCGACGCCTTGGTGTTCTCGCCGTAGCCGACACCGTCCACGATGCCGATGGCCACGGCGATCAGGTTCTTGAGGACGCCACCGAACTCGGTACCGATCACATCGGTGTTCACGAAGGTACGGAAGTAGCTGTTGCGGGCCGCGCGTGCGACGATCTCCGCCGTCTCCTGGCTGCGTGAGGAGATGACGGCGGCGGTCGGCTGCTCCCGGGCGATCTCGAGGGCGAGGTTCGGCCCCGAAGCCACCGCGATGCGATCGGGGTCACACCGCAGCTCCTGCTGGATCACCTGGCTCATGCGCAATCCGGTGCCGCGTTCGACACCCTTCATGAGGCTGATGATCTTCGCGTCGCTGTCCGCGATCAGCGGCCGCAGAGCTTTCAGGTTCTCGCGCAGCGACTGACTCGGTACGGAGAGATAGACCTGGTCCACCCCCTCCAGCGCGGTCGCGAGCTCGTGGGTCGCCGCCATCGTGCGGGGAAGGTTGATCCCTGGCAGGTAGCGCGAATTGCGCTTGGCCTCGTTGATCTCCTGGGCGAGTTCGGCACGACGCGCCCACATCGTCACCTGGGCGCCCCCGTCAGCGAGGATCTTGCCGAAGGTGGTCCCCCAGCTGCCCGAGCCGATGACGGTGGCCCGTGGGCCTGCTGCAACGGTTCTCTTAGGAGTCAAGGCGCCCGGTCTCCTTCTGCCCATGGCTCGCGGGGTTCCACCGCTCCGCCGGTGCCTTCTCGTCCCGCAGCTCCTCGAGGAGCGCGGTGATCGCGTTCATGAGTCGATTGGTGGCCTCGGTGAGGGCCGCCGGCTCTCCGGCACGCTCGCGCAGATCGGAGACGTCGACCGGATCGCCGATGAGCACCTGGACCGGCTTGCGCAGCGGCCAGAGGCTCAGACCCTTCTGGTAGCGCCCCATGATCGCCTGGGTGCCCCACTGGGCCATCGGGATCAGCGGGATGCCATCGGCGAGGGCCAGGCGTACCGCACCCGACTTGCCGCGCATCGGCCACAGGTCGGGATCACGCGTGAGCGTGCCCTCCGGGTAGACGATCACGCCGCGGCCGTGCTCGACGAGCTCCTCCGACTGCTTCATCGTCTGCCGTGCGGAGGCAGCGGACGAGGTGCGCGCGACCGGGATCATCCCGGTGCGGTGCAGGAACCAGCCCAGCACCGGGACCGAGAAGAGGCTCTCCTTCGCCATGAACCGCGGCGCGCGACCGGAGCGCCACACGGCGACGGCGACGATGAGCGGATCGAACTCGGAGTAGTGGTTCGGCGCCAGGACGTACGACCCCTCCTGGGGCAGCTTCTCGGCCCCGCGGACACGGATCTTCGCGATCAGAGAGACCGGCGGGATGATCAGCGCCGCGAGCGGCCAGAAGATGCTCGGACGCTTCGTCTCCGATGATCGGGACGTCACCGCGGTCACCGGATGACGTCGAAGTCGGCGCCGAGCGCGTCGAGCTTGGCGAGGAACTTCTCGTAGCCGCGGCTGAGGATGTCGACACCCGACACCTTCGATTCGCCGGTGGCCGTCAGTGCCGCGATCACATGGCTGTAGCCGCCGCGGAGATCGGGAACCACGATGTCCGCGCCATGCAGAGGCGTCGGGCCGGTGATGACTGCCGCCTGCTCCAGGTCCCGCCGCGGAACGCGGCGCGGGCCGTCCTGGAGACCACGGGGGTGCACGACGATGTCGGCCCCCATCTTGACCAGGGCATCGGTGAACCCCATCCGATTCTCGTACACGGTCTCGTGCACGACGGAGCGGCCGTGTGCCTGCGTGAGAGCGACGACGAGCGGCTGCTGCCAGTCGGTCATGAAGCCGGGGTGCACGTCGGTCTCGATCACGACGGGCTTGATGTCGCCGTCGCGACGGAAGAGGATGCCGTCTTCCTGGATGTCGAACCAGCCGCCCGCCTTGCGGAAGACGTTGAGGAACGTGAGCATCTCCTGCTGCTTGGCGCCGCCGACGAAGATCTCGCCGTCGGTGGCCAGCGCCGCGGATGCCCACGATGCCGCCTCGTTGCGGTCGAAGATCGACCTGTGGTCGTATCCGCGGAGCTTCTCGACGCCCTCGATCACGATGACGCGGTTCGGCTCGTACGAGATGATGGCGCCCATCTTCTGCAGCACGGCGATCAGGTCCATGATCTCGGGCTCGATGGCCGCGTTGCGCAGCTCCGTCACGCCTTCGGCGCGGACGGCGGTGAGCAGCACCTGCTCCGTGGCACCGACGCTCGGGTACGGAAGGTGGATGTTGGCGCCGTGCAGACGGCTTCCCCCCGTCGAGAGGCGGATGCCGCTGGGCAGCTTCTCGACGATCGCGCCGAACTTACGCAGAGCGTCCAGATGGAAGTCGATGGGACGATCCCCGATGCGGCATCCACCCAAGTCGGGGATGAACGCCTGACCGAGACGGTGAAGCAGCGGTCCGCAGAAGAGGATCGGGATACGCGAGGCTCCCGCGTGGGCGTCGATCTCCTCGAAGTGCGCCGACTCCACATCGCTCGGGTCGAACACGAGCGAACCGGGCTCATCGCCCTCGGATACGCGAACGCCGTGCACCTCGAGCAGCGACCGCACGACGGCGACGTCACTGATCGCCGGCACGTCGCGCAGAGTGCTCACGGTCTCGCCCAGGAGCGAGGCGACCATGGCCTTCGTCGCCAGGTTCTTCGCGCCCTTGACATCGACACGGCCGCGAAGCGGACGTCCGCCTCGGATGGCGAGGACGTCTCCGGTGAGGGCAGGGACTCCGTCCGGAAGAGCGTCGCGCACAGGTGTCGTCATTCGGAGCCTCACTTCATTCACGGATTTCGGGGGCGGGTTGCCCCTGGCTCCCCCGCCCCCACCGTCTTACTGAACGGGAAGGGTTCGGGGCCGCCACGACTCGCGACGGGCCTCGAACTGCGCGATCTTGTCTTCGTTGCGCAGCGTGAGCCCGATGTCATCGAGCCCTTCGAGGAGCCGCCATCTAGTGTAATCGTCGATACCGATGTCGGCCTGGACGTCGCCGATGGACGCGGTGCGCGCCTCGAGGTCGACGGTCATCTGGACCCCGGGATTCCGGTCGATCTCAGCCCAGAACCGCTCGAGATCCTCTTCCGAGATCGTCGCGGCGAGCAGACCCTGCTTGCCCGAATTGCCCCGGAAGATGTCGGCGAAGCGCGGGCTGAGCACGACTTTGAAGCCGAAGTCCCGGAGCGCCCAGACCGCGTGCTCGCGGCTGGATCCGGTGCCGAAGTCGGGTCCGGCGAGAAGCACCGATGCCCCCTGGAAAGGCGCCTGGTTGAGAACGAAATCGGGATCCTGACGCCATCCGTGGAACAGAGCGTCCTCGAAACCGGTCTTCGTGACCCGCTTGAGGAAGACGGCGGGGATGATCTGATCGGTGTCGACGTTCGAGCGCTTCAGAGGCGCCGCGATACCCGTGTGAGTGGTGAACTTCTCCATGATTCAGAACCCTTCCGTGAGGTCGCTCGGGCTGGACAGGGTGCCACGGATCGCGGTGGCTGCGGCGACGAGCGGCGAGACGAGGTGCGTGCGCCCTCCCTTGCCCTGCCGGCCCTCGAAGTTCCGGTTGGAGGTGGACGCACAGCGCTCCCCCGGAGCCAGCTGATCGGGGTTCATCCCGAGGCACATCGAGCATCCGGCGAAGCGCCACTCCGCCCCGAAGTCCTTGATGACCTTGTCGAGGCCCTCCGCCTCGGCCTCCAGCCGCACCCTGGCGGATCCGGGGACGACCATGACCCGCACCCCGTCGGCCTTCTTCTTGCCCTCGATGATCGAGGCGAACGCACGCAGGTCCTCGATACGGCTGTTGGTGCACGACCCCATGAAGACCGCGTCGACCGGCACCTCCTTGAGCGGTGTCCCCGGAGTCAGATCCATGTACTCCAGCGCACGCTCGGCGGCGGCGCGCTCGTTCGGATCGTCGATCTCGGCCGGGTCGGGCACCGAGGCCGAGAGCGAGCTGCCCTGACCGGGGTTCGTGCCCCACGTCACGAAGGGCTCGAGCTGGTCGGCGTCGATGAACACCTCGGCGTCGAACGTCGCGCCGTCGTCGGTCGGCAGCGTGCGCCAGTACGCGACGGCCTCTTCCCAGTCCTGTCCCTTCGGCGCATGCGGGCGGCCTTCGAGGTATGCGAACGTCGTCTCGTCGGGAGCGACCATGCCGGCGCGGGCCCCCGCCTCGATGGACATGTTGCAGATGGTCATCCGGCCCTCCATCGACAGGGCGCGGATGGCGCTGCCGCGGTACTCGAGCACGTACCCCTGACCGCCGCCGGTGCCGATCTTCGCGATGACCGCGAGGATGATGTCCTTGGCCGTGACACCGGGGCGGAGCGTCCCCTCGACGTTGATCGCCATCGTCTTGAACGGCTTGAGCGGGAGCGTCTGGGTCGCCATGACATGCTCGACCTCGCTCGTGCCGATGCCGAACGCCATCGCGCCGAATGCGCCGTGGGTCGACGTGTGCGAATCGCCGCACACCACCGTGATGCCGGGCATCGTCAGCCCGAGCTGAGGACCCACCACGTGCACGATGCCCTGTTCGGCATCGCCCAGCGAGTGCAGACGCACCCCGAACTCGGCCGCGTTGCGGCGCAGCGTCTCGATCTGCGTACGGCTGGTGAGATCGGCGATCGGCTTGTCGATCTCCCACGTCGGGGTGTTGTGATCCTCGGTGGCGATCGTGAGATCGAGACGGCGCAGCGGGCGGTCTTCGCTGCGCAGTCCGTCGAAGGCTTGCGGGCTGGTGACCTCGTGCACCAGATGCAGGTCGATGTAGATGAGATCCGGCTCGCCGTTCTCACCCTTCACGACGAGATGGTCGTCCCAGACCTTCTCTGCGAGAGTTCTGCGGCGTGCGGAATCGGCACCGTTTGCGGGGGTGGTCATTGCGTGTCTCCTGTGGCTGGCGGTTCGGCCCACGATGGACTCCGCGACGAGGAGGGGCTCAGAACGAGGTCTCGTCGCGGCGCCTAAGAAGAAGGAGGACGGCCCGCATGACGTCAGATTACCACCGCTGGGACATGCTCCTCCCCGTCATGACACTCTGTTGAGCACCCCGACCGACCGAGAGGCACCGCATGACCGTCGACTCCGCCCGCTTCGCCACACGCGCGGTCCATGCGGCGAGAACCCGCGAGACTGCGGCGTCGCGCGCGACGCCGATCTACCTGACGGCGGGCTTCGAGTTCGACGACTTCGATCACGCAGCCGATCATTTCCGCACAGGGACAGGCTTCGGATACACGCGCACCGGGAACCCCACGGTGCGCGCGGTGGAACGGCAACTGGCCGCCCTCGAATCGGGAGCGGACGCCGTGCTCGTCGCCAGCGGCCAGGCGGCGGTCGCCACTGCCCTGCTGACCGTCGCGGGCGCCGGCGATCACATCGTGTCGTCCACGCACATCTACGAAGGCACCAGAGGCCTGTTCCTCGACAACCTTGCGCGGCTCGACATCGAGACGACGTTCGTCGACGACATCGCCGATCCGGAGGCCTGGCGCTCGGCGATACGCCCGAACACCCGTGCGCTGTTCGCCGAATCGCTCGCCAACGCGCGCAACGACGTGCTCGACATCCGCACCGTCAGCGGCATCGGCGACGAGCACGCCATCCCGCTCATCGTGGACAACACGCTGGCCACGCCTGCGTTGCTGCGGCCTCTCGAGCACGGAGCTGCGATCGTGGTCCACTCCGCGTCGAAGTTCCTCGCCGGTCACGGCTCCGTGCTCGGTGGCGTGCTCGTCGACGACGGACGCTTCGACGCCGAGCTGGCGGGCCACAACGCCCCCCACCTCGTACTTCCCGGTCGGGGCGAGACGCCCAGTGTCTTCGCGCGACACGGCGGTCGTGCCCGCATCGCGTACGCCAGGGAGTCGGTGGCTCCGCGCTTCGGCGCCTCTCCCTCGCCGCTCAACGCCTTCCTGATCGGACAGGGCGTGGAGACGCTCGGACTCCGGGTCGAGCGTCAGTCCCGCAATGCTCTGCAGATCGCCCGGTGGCTGGAGCAGCACGAGGCCATCGAGAGCGTGGACTACGTCGGACTCCCCTCCCACCCCGACCACGCGCTCGGGAAGCGCTACCTCGACGGCGGTTCCGGCTCGATCTTCACCTTCACCCTTCGGGGCGGACTTCCCGCAGCGCGCCGCTTCGTCGAGGATGTCCAGGTCTTCACCCACATGACCCACATCGGAGACGTCCGTTCCCTGGTGCTGCATCCGGGGACAACGAGTCATGCGCAGCGCACCGACGAAGAACGCGAGATCCTCGGCGTCGGACCGGGCACCCTCCGCCTGTCGATCGGCATCGAGGACGTCGACGATCTTCTCTCCGACCTGTCTCGCGTGCTCCAGGGTGTGCGGGAGACGGTGGCATGACCCGCCCTCAGCACTTCGGCTGGTTCCTCGCCCGTGGCTTCGGCCCGCAGGGTTGGGGGTATCCGTCGCTCGACTGGGACTACGACTGGACGCGTCCCGAGATCTATCAGGAAGCCGCGCGGACGCTCGAACAGGCCGGGTTCGATCTGGTCATCATCGAGGACGCACCATCTCTGGGATCGCCTTCGACGATCGACCTGCGGGTGCGGCACGCTTTCGGCGGGCCGAAGCATGATCCGCTCCTCCTCGCGCCGTACCTCTTCCAGGCGACCAGGCATCTCGGCGTGGTCCCGACGGTGAATCCCGCCGCCTCCCTCCCCTACACGGCGGCGCGGCAGTTCGCGACCTTGCAGCACCTCAGCGGTCACCGGCTCGGACTCAACGTCGTCACCGACACCGGCAGCGCCCGCCACTTCTCCGACGCGACGCAGCTGGGACACGACGAAGCGTACGACCGCGCCGAGGAATGGCTCACCGGCATCCGCTCGCTCTGGCGCAGCTGGGATGACGGGGCCCTCGTCGCCGACCGCGAGACCGATGTCTTCGCCGATGGCACGCGGTTGCGGGCCGTCACGCACCGGG
Source organism: Microbacterium sp. K27 (assembly GCF_004794435.1). Lineage (NCBI taxonomy): Bacteria > Bacillati > Actinomycetota > Actinomycetes > Micrococcales > Microbacteriaceae > Microbacterium > Microbacterium sp. K27. The sequence goes on along the minus strand of NZ_SSDK01000041.1, from coordinate 84,937 downwards.
GCGAATACTTCGCGTTCGACGGACCGCTGAACGCCGTGCCGTTCACCGAGGGGGAACCCGCGATCGTCTCACCCGGGGGCTCGGGTCGAGGACTCGGCTTCGCCGGCGCGAACTCCGACGTACAGCTGGCGCTCGCCCCGCTGCACGAGAAGTCCGTGCGCGACTACCGCGCCAAGGTGCACGAGGCGGCGGTCGCGAAAGGCCGACGTCCGGACGACATCAAGATCCTCTTCGCCATCCAGCCCGTGATCACGTCGTCGAGCGACGAAGCCGATCGCATCGTCGCGGCCTCTACGCACCCCGACGACGCCGCGCTCGTGCAGATCGCCCGCAAGCAGTCGAGTGATCTCGAGACCGACCTGACGTCACTCGACCTCGACCGGCCGCTCGACCTCTCGATCTTCGGCGCCCATGTCTCGCGGGGCAGCATCCAGCGCCTGATCGGCGACCGCGGGGAGGACGCCCCGCTGCGTGCGCATCTGAGCGCGCTCGCCCGCGCCGGTCGCCTCAAGGATCGCACCGGATTCGTCGGCACCGCTGAGGAGTTCGCAGACCTGATCGACGAGCTCGGCGACTGGGGCAACGACGGCGTGCTGCTGTGGGGCGACTTCCACCCCGTGACGCTGCACCGGACGCTCGATGAGCTCGTACCCGTTCTGCGCCGCCGCGGGATCCTCCGACGCGAATACGCAGAGGGTGGCCTGCAGGCGAACCTGCGCGCGTTCTGATCGGCGGTCACCAGCCCAGGGAACCGGGATCGCCCTTGAAAGGGCCGACGACGGACGAGGTGACCCAGCCGCCGTAGAACCCACCCGGCTGTGGCGTCGCGATCTCGTCGCCCACCGTGCACTCGTCCATCGGGGCCGCGTACACGGCGATCCGATCGGTCAGCGCCTCGAATCCCGGTGTCGGATTCGGATAGTTCCAGGCGGCGCCCCGGCGCACGGTGCCGCCGTTGCGCACGTCGAAGTAGCGGGCCGCGCCCTTGAACTCGCAGAACGATGCGCCATCGGCCTCGACCAGTGCACCGGGGACGAAGTCGGCGATCGGAAGGTAATACACGGGAGGGTGGCTCGTCTCCAGCACGCGCACCGCACGACGGGTATCGGCGATCAGGTCTCCGCCGAGGCGGATCGTGACGCGCTCCGTGACCGGCTCGACGCGCGGGGGCCTCGGGTAGTCCCAGACGGATTCCTGTCCGGCGGCGGGGGCGATGGGGCGAGGTCGACGCATCTGTTCACTTTACGTCTCTCGGTGTTGACTGGTGCCGTGACCGTCATCCCGATGTTCCCCCTCGGCTCCGTGCATTTCCCGCATACGCCGCTCCCCCTCCGCGTGTTCGAGCCGCGCTACCTCACGATGATCGGCCGGCTCCTGGATGAGGAGGACCCTCGATTCGGGGTCGTTCTCATCGAACGCGGTCACGAGGTCGGCGGGGGTGATCGGCGCAGTCCTATCGGGACGATGGCCCGGCTGGTGAACGTATCCGCCGGTGCGGATGCGTTGCTCGCCGTAGCCGTCGGCACCGACCGCTTCACGGTCGAGGAGTGGCTCGATGACGACCCCTTCCCCCGCGCCGAGGTGACGTCGCTGTCCGCGCTCGAATGGAACGACGAGCTCACTCCGCTCCGCACTGAAGCCGAGGCGATCGTGCGCCGCACTCTCGCACGCGCCCCCGGAGCGCAGTGGGACGCCGACACCGAGATCTCGGACGAGCCGGTCGCCGCGGCCTGGCAGCTCGCGGCGATCGCTCCCCTGGGCGAGTACGACAGATATGCACTGCTGAACTCCACCACGATGGGTGGGCTGCTTCGTCAGATCATCGACCTCACCCTAGACGCCGAGCTTCTGTGGTCACGCGGATGAGAGGAGAGGCGTCCGCTGGCGAGCGTGCCGCCGCCGGCGTCACTCCACGGTCGTGGATCGCCTCGCCACGCGCTTCTCACGGGACGACGCGATCAGGCTTGCGACCGTCGCGATGGTCATCGAGGCCAGGATCACGCCGAGCGAGACCATGTTGCTGATGTCGGGCACCCACTCGACGTGCTCGCCGCCGTTGATGAACGGCAGTTCGTTGACGTGCAGGGCGTGCAGGATCAGCTTGATGCCGATGAAACCGAGGATGACGGCGATGCCGTAGTGCAGGTAGCGCAACCGGTCGAGCAGGTCGCCGAGCAGGAAGTAGAGCTGGCGGAGCCCCATCAGCGCGAAGATGTTAGCGGCGAAGACGAGGAAGCCGTTCGTGGTGATCTCGAAGATCGCGGGGATGGAGTCGATCGCGAAGATCAGATCGGTCACGCCGATGGTGATGAAGACGATGACCATCGGCGTCCACATGCGCTTGCCGTCCACCGTGGTGCGGATCTTCGAGCCGTCGTAGGTCTCGCTGATGTCCACCCGGCGACGCAGCAGCCGCACGATGAAGTTCTCACGCTGCACCTCGCCCTCGTGGTCGCCGTCCGGCATGGCCTGGCGGATCGCGGTCCAGATGAGGAAGGCGCCGAAGATGTAGAAGATCGGCGAGAAGTTCTCGACGATCGCGACGCCGGCGAGGATGAAGAGCCCTCGCAGGACGAGCGCGATGATGATGCCGATCATCAAGACCTGCTGCTGCAGCCGTCGCGGAACGGCGAACTGGGCCATGATCAGCACGAAGACGAACAGATTGTCGATGGAGAGGCTGTACTCCAACGCCCATCCGGTGATGAAGTCGCCGGCGTTCTGCCAGCCCCCGACGTTTCCGAGGAGCACGGCGAACAACAGCGCGAGGCCCACGTAGAAGACCACCCAGAGTGTGGATTCCTTCGTCGACGGGATGTGCGGCCGGAGCCGGATGAGGAGCAGGTCGCCGATCAGGATGATCGTGAGGACGATCATCGAGGTGATCTCGAACCAGACGGGAATATCCAAGGGCGCACTGCACCTTTCGCGGAGGGGTCGGGAATGAGTCGAAAGTCTCTCCCCCGCACTGACGTGCGGCGCGCGCCCGGAGCAGCAATGACGGTGCTCGTGATGACGTTACGCGCGGATTCGGGATACTCCCTCTCGCCCGGGCAATGCTACCGGAGCCTCGGCATCAGCGGGAGCGGATGACGCCCGAATCTTCGCGCCCCACCCGACCCCCGGCTCCCGCATCGAATCTGAGACGATGGGGCGTCGATCGACACTCTCCCTGTGAGAGACACCGAACGGAACCGGGATGCCCCTGCAGACAGATGACCAGAGATGGGCGGCGCAGGCCGCGGCGGGCGACGAGAGCGCCTTCCGCGAGCTGTACCGCACACACGTGCGACCTGTGTACTGGATCGCGCACGGCATCCTCGCCTCGCCGGCCGACGCGGAGGATGTGACGCAGGAGACGTTCGTCGTCGCCTGGCGCAAACTCCCCCGTCTGGAGCTCCAAGGTGAGTCGATCCTGCCCTGGTTGGCCACGATCTGTCGCTTCCAGGCAGCGAATCGAGTTCGCCAACGTCGGAGGGATCAGGCGCACACCGCGGAGGCGGTCGATGAGACCCTGTTGCCGGACACGGTGAGCGTCGAGGAACAGGTCATCACGGCGGAGCTGGCTGCGCGGATCGCGCAGGAGGTGGGCACGTTGAGCGAGCTGGACCGCGAGATCTTCCGCCTGTGCGCGTCGGAGGGCTACGCCTATCAGACGGCTGCCGAAGAGCTCGGGGTGACCCACGCGGTCGTTCGGAATCGTCTCTCCCGAGTGCGCACGCAGTTGCGGGGCGCCGTCACGGAAGCGAGAGACGCATGAACGAAAAGACCCCCAGCGGCGACCTGCCCGACCTCTCGGACGAGACGATCGCCCGCATCGAAGACGCGGTCTTCGCCGAGATCGCCACCGAGCGGGCCCCCGCGCACGTCGGGAAAGCGCGATCGCGGACGCGCCAGCGGCGTTGGCTCACCGGCGCAGGCATCGCTGCGGCTTTCGTCGTGGGTGTGCTCGTGACTCCGCCGATCCTCGGCGCCGTCGGCGGGGGCACCTCCGTCACGGCCGACGGTATGAGCACTTCCGGCGGCTCCGTCGCCGATTCCGCTCCCTCCTCCCCCGAGCGGATCACAGGGATCACACCCGAATCGCTGCCCGACGGCGCACTCAGCTCCGGCACGGACGGAACTCTCCCCGGCACGGTGGAGTCCGGCACCGCGGAGGCCGACACCGGACGCCAGATCATCGCCACGGCGCAGGCGACGGTCCAGGTGAAGAGCATTCCCGATGCCGCGACGGCGATCGCCGCCCTGGCGGAGGAGCACGGCGGCTACGTCGAGAGCACGGAGATCGGGAAGTCGATCGCCGCCGACGGCTCCTCCGAGCCGGCCCCCGTTCCCGCCGATTCGGCGTACGGCTGGATCAACATCCGGGTGCCGTCGGCTGATCTGCCCGACGTGATCGCCGCTCTCGATGACACCGGCGACGTGCTCTCGTCGTCGACGTCGAAGCAGGACGTGACATCGGTCGCGATCGACCTCCAGGCGCGCGTCGACTCCACCCGAGCGTCGGTCGAGCGGCTCACGCAGCTGATGGCGCAGTCGGGAACCGTCGCCGAGCTGATCGAAGCCGAGGTGGCGCTGACAGACCGCCAGGCACAGCTCGAATCGTATGAGCAGCAGCTCGCCGCCCTCGACGATCAGGTCGCCATGTCATCGCTGCAGGTGCAGCTGACCAAGGCGAGCACGCCGACCACCGCCGACCCTGCCGGCTTCGTCGACGGGCTGACGGCGGGATGGAACGGGCTCGTCGTGTCGCTGAACGCGCTGGTCATCGCCCTGGGCTTCCTCCTCCCCTGGCTCGTGATCGCGGGCGCCGTCGTGCTCGTCGTCTGGTTCCTCCGCCGCGCACGACGGAACCGACGCCTCGCCGGCGCGACGACATCAGACGAGACGATCGTCGAAGCCTGACGCGGCCGGTGTCAGGAAGAGGCCGTCTCCCTGTGGCGGGAGCCGGCCTTTTCCTGATTTTCCGGCTTATACAAGAGCACTTGTGCATCTTGTGCACCGCGATTAGCGTCGTCTCCCGTGGAAGACATCTCCGTGATCACCGCCGTGCATCACCCGCTGCGCCGTCGCATCTACGACTACCTGCTCCTGTACGGCACGGCGCAGGTCACCGCGATCGCCCGCGCACTCGACAGCCAGGTCGGCAGCATCAGCCATCACCTGCGCATGCTCGAGCGCGCCGGCGTCGTGGAACGCGCCCCGGATCCTGCGGGCGACAGACGCACCAGCTGGTGGAAGGTCGCGCGTCGGGGCCTCACCTGGTCGACCGACGACTACGCCGATTCGCCCGCCGATGCCCTGCTCGCCAGAGAGGCCCAGCGACAGGGCATCCGGATGCAGATCGATCGGCTCCAGCGCTGGCATCGCAGTCGCCACGATCCGGCCTTCGCAGGGTACGACGGCTCGAACACCGAGACCACAGCCTGGGCGTCACCCGAGGAACTGCGGGACCTCTCCGCGCGGATCCTCACGACGATCCGGGAGTGGCAGGACGACATCGACCTCGACGATGGCCAGGACCGCGCTCCCGTCTTCGTGTTCGCGCACGCCTTCCCGACGGCGCCGTGATGTCGACCGTCAGCGACCCTGTCGAGATCGTCGCACCCCCCGCCTTCCGCCGCGATCGCCTGGTGCACGCGTGGATCGGCGTGAAGGCGCTCTCGGATGCCGGCGACGCACTCTGGACCATCGCCCTCGCCTGGACGGCCGTGCAGGTCGCCTCTCCCGCCGTCGCAGGACTGATCGTCGCCGCGGGAACCGTGCCCCGGGCGGTGATCCTGCTGTTCGGAGGCGTGATCGCCGACCGCGCAGACGCCCGTCGCATCATGCTCGTGTTCAACGTGCTCCGGGTCGGCGTCCTGGTCGCCGTCGCGGTCTGGGTGCTCACGACTCCTCCCTCTGTCGCCGTGCTGCTCTTCGCCGCGATCGCGTTCGGCGTCTGCGATGCGTTCTACGAGCCGTCGGCGGGCACGATCGCCCGCCAGCTGGTCAGAGCCGCCGACCTCCCCAGCTACGGCGCTGCAGCGCAGACGGCGTCTCGGCTCGGCACCATGGGCGGCGCGGCGATCGGTGGATTCGTCGTCGCGCACGCCGGTCTCGCCGGAAGCGCATCCGTGAACGCCCTGACCTTCACGCTGGTGGTCGCTTTCATCGCCATCTGGCTGCGCCCCCGCTTCCGTCTCGCCCGTGCGGAGAAGGAGACCGCTCTGCGCGGCATCGCGCGCGGGTTCGCCCATCTCTCCGCGAACCCCACGACCCGCACGCTCGTGATCGCCCTCTCGGGGCTGAACCTGGCCGTCGGACCCGCCGTCGGGATCGGGCTCGCCCTGAGGGCGCATGACGAGGGGTGGGGCGCCCAGGCTGTCGGCCTGTTCGAGGCGCTGCTCGGCCTCGGCGCCGCACTCGGGGCTGTGTCGGTGGCGAAGTGGCGCCCGCGGCACGAGGCACGGGCAGGTTTCTGGGCGCTGGTCGTGCAGGGCGCCGGAATCGTGGCGCTCGGCTTCGGGCCGGCATGGACCGTCGGTACCGCTGCCTTCGTCATCGGCGCCACCGCGGGGTACGCATCGGTGCTGCTGAGTGCGACGTTCTCGGCGACCGTCGACACCGCATATCTCGGTCGCATGGGGTCCCTCACCCGTCTCGGCGACGATTGCCTCATGCCGCTCGCGATGGCCGGGTTCGGCGCACTCGCCTCCGCGACCGCGCTCTGGGTGCCGTTCACCATCTTCGGCGGCGCGATGATGGCGCTGATGATCCTGCCCTTGAGCAATCGGACTTTCCGGGCGATGTCGTTGAAACCCGCGGTCTGAGCGCACGGGCACGGGGCGGCGGAAACAAGAAAGCCCCCGGCGAACCGGAGGCTTTCTCTGTTGTGTGACCCCAGCGGGATTCGAACCCGCGTTACCGCCGTGAGAGGGCAGCGTACTAGGCCGCTATACGATGGGGCCGTCTGGCGAAACGTTTCCGTCGCGCGACAACCGTTCAAGTATGCCACGGCGATTCTCACTGCGCCAAATCGGCGCCGCCCTGAGACGAATCCCGGGCGTGGCGCACCGATTCCGTTTGCCGTGGGCGACCTGAAGGAGTTGACTCATGCCATGCGCGTCACCAAGTTCGAACATGCCGCCCTCCGTCTCGATGCGAACGAGAAGACCCTTCTGATCGATCCCGGATCGTTCACGGCACCCCTGAACGACCTCACCGATCTGGTGGGAATCGTGATCACCCATGAGCATCCGGACCACTGGACGACCGATCACTTCGACCGCCTCCTCCGCGCAGCGCCCGGAACGCCGATCTTCGCGCCCGCGGGTGTCGCCCGCGCGGCCGAGGGATACGACATCACGGTGGTCTCCCCCGGAGACACCGTGGAGATCGGCGGATTCACTCTGCGATTCTTCGGCGGAACGCACGAGGTCATCCACGCCTCTCTCCCGACGGTCGAGAACGTCGGGGTCCTCGTGAACGACGAGCTCTACTACCCCGGCGACTCCTACGCGGTTCCCGAGGGCGTCGCCGTCGGCACTTTGGCCGCGCCGCTCGGCGCCCCCTGGCTGAAGATCGGTGACGCGATGGACTACGTGCTCGCTGTCGCCCCGCGCCGCGCGTTCGGCACCCACGACATGACGCTGTCCGTGATCGGCAGGAACATGCACCGACAGCGACTGCAGTGGGCCACGGAGCAGGGCGGCGGCGAGTTCTTCGTCCTCGAGCCCGGCGAATCCCTCGATCTCTGAACATGGCGGACTCCCCCGCCGCCGAGCTCACCCTCGCCGAGCGTGAGGTGCGAGAGCTCCTCCACGGTGTCGCGCCACAATGGGCAGCGCTTCCCCTGACGCGCGTCGCTGAGGGATGGGACAACGTCACGTGGCGCCTCGGGCCCGACCTCGCGGTGCGCATCCCCCGCCGCGAACGCGCGGCGCCTCTGATCAGGCACGAACAGCGCGCCCTTCCTGCGATCGCCCTCCGCCTCGCCCCCACGAACGTCCGCACCCCTCTTCCGGTGTTCGCCGGCGCACCCACGCCGATGTTCCCCTGGCCGTGGTCGATCGTGCCGTGGCTTCCGGGAAGCCAGGCGCTCGGTCGCGCCCGTCGCGACAACACCTCCTGGGCGGCAGAGCTCGCCGCGGTGCTCGTCGCCCTGCACCATGACGCGCCCGTCGATGCGCCCCGGAATCCCGTGCGCGGCGTCCCGTTGAGTGCACGTGATGAGAGCATCCGCTCGCGCCTCGACGACCTCGCCCCAGCGCTCGCGGAGCCTCTCGATGCCCTCTGGCAGACGGGCCTGGACGCCGCACCCGCGGCCGAGAGCACCTGGATCCACGGTGATCTGCACCCCGGCAACATCCTCGTCGACGGCGACCGCCTCTCCGCACTGATCGATTTCGGTGATGTGACCTCGGGCGATCCCGCCTACGATCTCGCCGCGGGGTGGCTCGCCTTCGACACCGAAGGCCGACACGTGTTCCGGCGCGCGACGGCATCGAGATACGACGACGCCACCTGGATGCGCGCTCGCGCCTGGGCAGCAGCCGTCGCGGCCATCCTCTGCCATTCGAGCGACGATCGCGAGGACCTGCGCGCGCTCGGCCACGACACCGCTCTGGAGCTGTCCGGCGGTTCCTCCTCCTGCTGAGGCCGCGCGCGTGGGCGGGCGACCGACGTGCGGGGCTCATCCTTGCCACAGGTTTTCGGACGTGGTGTACTGACTGCGCAGTAGCGTGTTACCCATCACTCATCTGAACGGAGATCACCATGACGACCGTACGATCCAGAACGAAGATGATTCTCGGCGCCGGGATTACCGGCGCCGCCGTCATCTGCGCCAGCCTGCTGATCGGGCCCGCAGCAGGCGCCACGACGAATGACGGCACGACGCCGCCGGACCAGGACGAACGCGCACTGTCGCGCATCATCGGGGGCCAGGCGATCCCGAACGACGCCTACCCGTTCATGGCTTCGCTCCAGGCCGGCGGCGACTCCTTCTGCGGGGGCTCGCTCCTGGGCCCGACGCTGGTGATGACCGCAGCGCACTGCGTCACCGGCACGGACTCCCTCACCGGTCTGCCGACGATCGACGTCGACGGCGTCTCGGTGGTCGTGGGGCGTACGGTGTTGTCCGACGGTACGCAGGGACAGGAACGCGGGCTGTCCGAGTCCCCCGGCGCCGAGCCCATCGTCCATCCTCGCTACCTCGCCGGCGACAGTGCCTATGACGTCGCCTTCCTCGTGCTGGACGCGCCTGTCCAGGGCATCGTCCCGGTGAAGCTGCCGACCAAGGGGACGGACGCCCTGCTGCGCCCCGGTCAGAGTGCGACCGTCATCGGCTGGGGGAACACGGACACCGCTCTCGCCAACTTCCCCGACCGTCTTCGTCAGGTACAGGTGCCGATGCTCGCGACTGCCGAGTGCGAGCTCAGCTACGGTGCTTTCCGGCCCGACGTCAACCTGTGCGCCGGGGTCGTCGGCAAGGACTCCTGTCAGGGCGACAGCGGCGGCCCCCTCTTCCGCCAGCCGCCCGCTCGCGAGACCGCCTATCAGATCGGTGTCGTCTCCTACGGGGACGGATGCGGCGGACAAGGAGCGCCTGGGGTGTACGTCTCGTTGAGCTCTGCCGACCTGTGGGACACGATGGCGGAGAGCAGCGAAGGCAAGGCCCTGAAGGAGGCCCTCGGACGCTGAGCAGCCGGGGCCGCGCAGGCTCAGTCCTGTGCGGCCCTGACCCGGAGGTCCCGCGCGAGGTGGTCGCGCTGCTCGACCACGAGACGCCGCAATGCCGCCGGCGCCGCTGTGTTGGCAGCCAACCACGCGTCGACGGCATCCAGGGAGTCCCCGGCAGGGAACAGACCGATGACCAGCCGTCGTGCGATCTCGATGCTGCGCTCGTCCCAGGCTTGGACGATCCTGGCGAAGTACTCCGCGTCGAACCCGGCGATCAGGTCGCGCCGCCCGCCGGCCCGGAAGCCGCTGATCTCGGCATCGAGGTGATCGTTGCTGAGCGCGAGATCCTCCCAGGCGGACTGCCACGCGTCGCGACGTACCGCCGCATCCGGGCGCGATGCCCGAGCCCGGCGTGCGGCTGTTCGACCGTCGCCCGTGTCATCCCGCTGCTCTTCGACCGCCACATCGGCCAGGTCGGCATGTCCGGTGGTGACGAGCGCACCGAGCAGCTGCCAGCGCAGGTCGGGATCGATGACGAGTCCCTCCGGCGCATCACCCTCGAGCAGTGCTCGCACCTGTGCATGATGCTCGTCGTCGAAAGCGGATGCGGTCGCGAACGCCCGTGCCCAGGAGAGCTGCGCGTCACTGCCGGCCTCGGCGGATACCAGCGCGCTCCACACGCCGTCGGTCCACGTCCGCTGCTCCTCTTCGCGGCTGGTCGCGGAGACATAATGGCGGATCGTGTAGATCGCGTTCGCGAGGACTCCCGTCAGCAGCCCGATATTGGACTCGTGAGGCGCATGGGAGCGGACGATCGCGAGATAGCGCTGCGCGGCGAGTTCGCCGTCCCGCGTCGCATTCCACAACGACGACCAGACGAGTGCACGGGCCAGCGGATCGTCGATCGCCGAGAGGGATTCCTCGACGGTGATGAGAGAGCCCTCGTCGAGACGCGCCTTGACGTATGTGAGGTCATCGTCATTGAGCAGGACGAGATCGGCCTCGGGCAGGTCGAGCTCCGTGCGTTCTCCGACCACGTCGAGCTCGCGCTGCTCACGGCGGACGATACGACCGTCCGCGCGCTCGTACAGCCCGATCCGGAGTCGATGCGGCCGTGGGTCGGTCTGCACGAGGATCTGTCGTCCCTCGGGGTCGGTCTCCGTCCAGAGCGTCGACACGCCGGACGTCTGCAGCCATGCCGTGGACCAGTCGCTCATATCGCGCCCCGACACGGCGCTCAGCTGCACCAGGAAGTCGTCGAGGGTGGTGTTGCCGAACGCGTTGGCCGCGAAGTAGCGCCGCGCTCCCTCGAAGAAGGCCTCGTCTCCGACGAATGCGACGAGCTGCTTGAGCACGGCGGCACCCTTGGCGTAGGTGATCCCGTCGAAGTTCAGCTTGGCGGCCTCGAGATCGGTGATGTCCGCCACGATGGGGTGCGTCGTCGGCAGTTGGTCCTGCTGGTACGCCCATGCCTTGCGACTCGCGGCGAACTTGACCCACGCATCGTGATAGCGCGTCGCGACCGCTGAGGCGTGCGCTCCCATGTAGTCGGCGAAAGACTCCTTGAGCCACAGATCGTCCCACCACGTCATCGTGACGAGATCGCCGAACCACATGTGGGCCATCTCGTGCAGGATCGTGTTGGCGCGAGCCGCGCGCTGCGCATCGGTCGCCGCGCCGCGGGAGAGGTACGACTCCGTGAACGTGACCAGACCGGGGTTCTCCATGGCACCGAGGTTGTATTCCGGCACGAAGATCTGGTCGTACTTGCCCCACGGATACGGGGAGGCGAAGGCGTCGGTGAAGAAGTCGAGACCCTGGCGTGTGACCTCGAGGATCTCCTCGGCCTCGAGGTGCGGAGCGAGCGACCTCCGGACGAACACCCCGAGCGTGACGCTCTGCTCGCCGCGCTGCCACTCCCCATCCACGCGGGAGTACGGTCCCGCAGCGACGGCGGTGATGTAGCTCGAGATCGGCAGCGTGGGGGCGAACTCCACACGTTGCACCCCGACGCCGAGGTCGGTATGCGTCGGAGACTGGTTGGAGAGCACCTCCCATCCGGTCGGCGCGTCCACCACGAAGGTGTACTCGGCCTTCATGTCGGGCTGCTCGAAGCATGCCATGACGCGTCGCGAATCCGCCGGCTCGTACTGCGTGTACAGATAGGTCTCATCGTCGACGGGGTCGTGGAAGCGATGCAGTCCCTCACCGGAACGGCTGTACGTTCCGACCGCTTCGACCCGCACGAGGTTGAACGCGGCGAGCCCGGAGAGCGAGATGCGTGCCCCGTCGTAGACGATCTCCTGGTCGACCCCGTTCACGGAGACCCGCTGAACGCCCTCGCCGATGAAGTCGAGCCACGTCGTGTCGGTGGTCGCGTCGAACTCGAGCGTCGTCACGCTGGGGAACCCGGTCCGAGCACGCTCCGGCGCTCCGGTCAGATCGAGCTCGACGCGGATGCGGTGCACGGTGACGGCAGCGGATCGCGCTGCGGTCTCCTCGCGGGTGAGGTTGGCTGTGTCCATGCTTCCATCCTGGCATCCGGAGGCGAGGCGGACAGACCCTCGTGCGACGGATCAGGCGTTCTGGAGACGATGCCCGATCTCGGCGTAGACCTGCGCCGACGCGTGAGCGCGTGCCTCGGCAGACTCCTCGTCTTCTCGCACCCGCGCGATGGACGAGAGGATCGCATCGCTTCGTGCCACTTCGGCACGATCACCGGTCGCCTCTGCGATGCTCCGGGCCTCCTGCGCGTGTCGTTCAGCCTCGTGCAGGACCGCGCCCGCATCCGCCGCGTCTTCCGTGTTCGCAGACAGCAGGATCTCGGCGAGGGAGTTCGCAGCCTCTGTCGCGATCAACGGCGAGCCCGCGCGCTCCGCCTCACGGAGGATCTGTTCCGCGGCAGCCTTCGCCTTCCGGACATCTCCCGCTCGTCCGTCGATACGCGCGTGCAGGAGCACGAGGTCGGCAGAGGTCCCATACTCGCCCGCGGTCGCCAGCGTCTGCATCGCAGTCGCACAGAGCTCGCGGGCGCGCACATCATCGCCTCGTGCCTCCGCGACGAGGGCCAGAGTGCGCCGGACGAAGGGCAGCGGCTCGCCATTCGACTCGTCCAACAGCCCGTGCAGCTCCACCTCCGCGTCATCGAGTCGACCGATGGCGAGGAGCAGCAGCGGGCGGTTGCCACGGACGACGGCGATGTTGAGCTCATCGCCTTCGGCCTGCGCCATGGACAGGGCACTCGCGTAGCGCTCCAGCGCCTCCGGATAGCGGGCGAGGATACGAAGGGTGTCGGCGTGATTCCCGGTGGCACGGCCCTCGACGATCCGGTCCCCCGCGTCCCGTGCGTGCGCGATCGCTCGTTCGTACGATTCCACAGCCTCATCGAGGTGACTCATCCAGCGCTGCACGTTGCCTATCTGATTCCACGTGCGCGCCAGCGCCGCACCCGAGGCGATGCGGCGCACGCGATTGAGGGTCACCAACGCTTCGTCGAGGCGCCCGAGCTTTTCGGCGCAGTGCGCGATGCCGAGGGCGATGTCCGGGACCAGGTCGAGCCCCACTCCTCGCGACGCGAGGTCGTGCAGCCGCAGCGACTCGTTCCAGAACGACCAGCGTGAGAGCGCGGGATGCGCCTCGATCGCCAGCCGCTCCACCGAGGAGTCGAGGCCGTGCTCGCGGGCCGCCGCCGCGACCGCGAGCACCGTCGTGACCGCACGTGCGGCGAAGTCGGGATCTTCGTGGATCCGCGCGAGCACCGCAGACGCGGACCTCTCCACGAACCCTCTGCGGGTGGACGACGGGCGCAGTGATCGTGATCGAGACGCAGCGAAGGCGAAGACCGTGTCGTGCATGCGCACTCGGCCGTCGCGCAGTTCGACCAGATGGCGGGCGTGCAGCCGGTGCAGATCGAGGGCGGACGACGCCCCGCCCGCGGCCAGGAGCACTCCTTCGTCGATATCCCTGTCCAACAGCGCGGCGTCCGCGAGCAGGGCTTCCTCGGAGGGGGACAGCGACCGGGTCGCCGCCTCCAGGACGGAGCGGATACGCAGATCACGAGGCTCGTGCTCGAACCGCGATGCGAGATCCTGGAACGACCAGCCCTCGTGCTCCCGCACGATCCCCGCCAGCATCGCGAGATCGAGAGGGAGACCCCCGCTGACGGCGACGATGCGGCGCAGCGCGTCCGCGTGGACGTTCACGTCGGCGTCGGCATCGGCGTCGGCCCCGGACGACGCATCATTCCCCCGGAGGAGATGGGTGAGGAGTCGGAGGGCTTCGGCGCTCGTCATCGGTGGGACGACGACCCGCGCCACGCGTGCACCCATCGCCGAGATCCGCTCCTCCAGGTCGGCAAGGTCGACTCGCGTCGTCACGATGAATCGCACACCGGGGACGAGCAGCGCGACCAGACGCCTGGCATCGCCCGCGTCCTCGATGATCACGGTCATGCCTCGCGCCGCGGACTGCAGCCCTTCGCGCAGCCGCGACAACTCGTAAGGAAGAGAGCGGAAGCCGAGGGTTCCCAGCATCCGCCGGAGGACGTCGATCGGGTCGGCTCGGGGACGATCCACGTCCGATTCGCGCAGATGCACGGTGAGCACGGGTGACGGACCGGCCAGCGCCGTCGCGAGAGTGGTCTTCCCCGCTCCCGGCAGACCGGTGAGGAGGAGGATATCGGCCTCGGGGAGCGAGGCCAGCAGCTCTTCCCGTCCGACGTCCGCTCCCGCCGCGTCCCGAACATCGAGCGTCACCTCGACGTGCACACCCACTCTCTCGCCGTTGAGGAGACGCGCGTTCTCCCGCCAGATGCCGGCTTCGGCATCGTCACCGCCGAGGGCGAGCACGATGTCGCCGACCAGGCGTTCATCGAGTCGCCTCCGCCCCGGGCGGAAGCAGTCGTACACGGTCACCTTGGGCGGCTCTGCACCGTCGCGCAGGCCGCCGATGCGACGGGCGATCTCGGCATACGACGGTGATCCCGCGTTCGCGCGCATCCGTCCGAGCCCCAGACAGAGCTCGTCGAGGTTGCGCGGCGCGGGCATGGGTCGAGCCTATGGCACGCCGTCGCAGCGACGGACGGCGGCCGTTCGGGCTCGTTCGGAGTCGGACGGCCCTGTGCTCATCACCCCTATGCTCGCTCGACGGAGAGGCCGACCGCGACCTCCCGGACGAGGAGACAAACCCCATGACGACACGTGCAGCGATCGCAGCGAAACTCGACGACTTCTCCTTTCAGAAGATGAACTTCGGCGGGTTCCTGATGAACAAGCGGGCCAAGAGCTCGCACGCACTGTGGACCCGCACCGCCGACAAGGGCGTCACGGAGCTGACGCTGCTCACCACACGGGACTACGGCGAGGGGAACGTGTACGACGTCGCGGCCTTCACCCTCGACGGAACCGTGCCCGCGGAGGTCGTCTCCGAACTCCGGCAGCAAGCGGATGCCCTCGCCGACCAGGTCAACCTGCGCGCGCACGGCTATGTGTACACCTGCCTCGAGCCCTGGGACGGGGGCGGCACCATCTGGATCTCGAAGAAGCCCGAGTTCCGCGCTCTGAGCCGGCTGGACCAGGGGATCTACGTGATCCCGATCCAGCGACTCACCGGCACGGTCGAGCCGCGTTGGCTCGCGTGGGCACGTGAGGGCGATCAGCTGAACATCGCCATCGTGTACAAGCCCTGACGGTGCCGACGCTCCTGGAAGGCGAGTCCGCCCCGCACGCCGACGAGCGCGTGCCGGGGGGCCTCGCCCTCATCGGGTCGTCGCTGGCAACGGTCGGCATCGCCGCCGTGATCGCGTTCTACCTGCTGCCCGTGGGCTTCGGCCTGACCGGCGCGACGCTCGTGCTCGCGCAGGTCGCCGCGATGCTTCTCTGCGCGGCGATCGTCGCCTCGTCGACGATCGCCGTTCGCCGGCATCATCGACATCGGGCCGCTCTCGCCGCCGTCGCAGAGACACTCGGCTGGGAGTTCCGCACGGATATCGGCGACCGCGTGTGGGGTGGCTCCATCGATGAGCAGATCGATCGCGGCGCCCGAACCGCACGGAATCTTCTGGACGCCCGACACGCGGCCCTTCCCTTCGACAGCATCGAGCGCACGTTCGTCGTCGGCGACCGCGAGGGGGCGACGATGCACACGGTGCGGGCGGTGCGGATCCCCCTTCCTTCCGAAGCGCCGCGTATCACGCTCCGATCACGGCGCGGCGGCGGCGCACTCAGCGTGCTCCCCCGACGTCCGACGGGCGCGTCCCGGATTCGACTCGAGGGCGACTTCAGCGACGTCTTCGAGGTTTCGGTGCCGGCGGGCTACGAGACGGATGCGCTCTACGTGCTCACACCCGACCTGATGGTCGTGCTCCTCGACCAGAGCGCCGACCTCGATCTGGAGATCATTGACAGCACGCTCCACGTGTACTTCCCCGCCGTCGACCTGACCGACGATGAAGAGCTGCGCGACTTCCTCGCCGTGATCGCTGCCTTGTACGACCGCTTCGGACGCCGCACCATGCTCTATCGCGACGAGGCCGCCGAACCGCTGGACCCGGCGTCCTACCGCCGCGACGGCGACACTCTCGCCGATCGGGCGCGCGGGGTCGACACGCGCGTGCGATGGTGGCCCGTTCTCCTGGCAGTGGCCACGCCCCTGGTGCCGATGCTCATCGCCGTCGTCTGGCTGCACTTCGTCGGGTGACCTTACGCGAGATCTGCGGTCCGCCGAGAAGACGCCGGATGGCCGTCTCAGGGGTCACCGAGAGATCGAGTGTCCGTCCGCGCGCGTACTGACTGAACACCCGTGGATCGATGTAGCTTCCGCGTGCGACGGCGGTCGTGTTGCCCAGCGCCGTCGCCGCCGCCTGCACGGCGAGGCGCTCCGCCTGGCTCCGGTGGTTGCGGCTGTCGAGCTCACCGATCCGAGCGAGGGCGTCGGCCGCGATGATCGTGCCGTGAAGAGTGCGGAAGTCCTTCGCCGTGAAAGCGGCACCCGTGACATCTCGGAGGTACGCATTGACCTCGGCGGGTGTGATGCGTACCCGCCGACGCCCTCGGCGGTACGCAAGCAGGAAGGCCGCAGACTTCCCCGCGGCGAAGTCGGTCAACGCCTCGGCGAGCGTCTCGTCGGTGATCTCGATCGACGCCGTACGGCCGCTCTTGGCCGGGAACGAGAGCGCCAGTTCGCTGCCCTCCACCCGCACATCCCGCCTCCGCAGTGTGGTGAGACCGCGGCTCCCGTGGCGGACGAGATACCGTTCCGACCCGATGCGGAGGGCCGCATCGTCGAGAAGCCGGAAGGCGACGGCGAGGGCGCGCTCCTTCGTCTGCCCCTCCTGCGCGAGCGCACGGGTGACCTGGGCCCTCGCTCGAGGAAGCGCGGCCGCGAGATCCAGCGCCCGCACGAACTTCCGGCGATCCCGGGTGACTCGCCATAGGGGGTGATAGAGGTACTGCTTGCGTCCCGCGCCATCGACGCCGACCGCCTGGATGTGCGCGAGCGGGTCGGCCGCGATCCACACGTCATGCCACGCGGGTGGGATCACGAGGTCGTGGATCCGCTCCCGATCGGCCTCGGGCGCCGTCTCACCGGCCGGGTCGACGTAGCGGAATCCGGATCCGGATCGCACACGTCGGAAGCCCGGGTCCTCCCCCGGAACCACACGGATCAGTCTCGCCATGCTGCTGCCTCCCTCGAATGCCTTCGATCGAGGATGGCGGCGCCGTGGGATACGCGGAAGGGAGTGGCGTCGCGGCGACTACCGTGCTATTCCGCGGTCGGCTCGACGTCCGGTGCCGCGAACGTGCTGCGCATGTGATCGCTCGTCAGGAAGTCGGCGATACCGATCATGATCAGGCTGAAGACGATCTGCTCCGACACCATCCAGAGCGGATAGAGGCCGGGGATCGCCGCCATGACCAGCGTGATCACGGGGAAGATCTGGGCGAACAGGCGCAGGCGCTGGTACGCCCACCGCCACCCGCGCTGCGCTCGCCACGCGAAGTAGAACAACGTCGCGGTCATCGCGAGCACGACGAGGGTGCGCATCCAGACCGCGAACGACACCGACTCGCCATCGACCGCCAGCACCAATGCGACGATGACCGCACCGACGCCGATGACGAGTTCGACCACCAGGAGCCAGAGAATCCAGGTGAATGCCCGGACGGTCTTGGGATGCGTGCGGTCCGCCTCGCTGATCGCGACGCCGGCCTTTCGTCCACCGGCGATCCGGTCCAAACGGAGGAAGAGAGACTCCAGAGCCATGAGGGGAGCCTATTGCGTCCGCGCGTCGTCGACGTCGACCGTTCGATGGATGTCGGGTGCGCCGTTCGCAGCCGGTGGTACCGCCCGCTCCAGCACGAGCGCCAGCACACCGACCGCCAGGCTTCCCACGATCATGACGCCGATGAACCCCATGTCCAGTCCCGCACCGAGCATCACACCCGCCACGAGTGGGCCCGTGATCGCACCGCCCTGGAACGCCGCGGAATTGATCGCGTTGTACCGGCCCCGCGTGCGGTCGGACGCGAGATCGTTGTAGATCGCGGGAACGGTGGGCTGCAGCATCGTCTCTCCGAACGCGAAGACTCCCATGTAGGCGATGACGCCGATGGCGGCGGCGAGTGTATCCGGCAGAAAGCCCGTCGCCCCGAGCACCACCCACGACAGGGCCCAGGTGAGGGCCATCACCTGCATCACCCGCGTGCGCCTCTTGCCGGAGATGAGCCGGAGCACGGCGAACTGCAGAAGCACGATCACCGCGGTGTTGACAGCGAACGAGATGCCGACGACCTGCGTCGACACCTGTGACACCTGGCGGGCGAACGCCGGGAAGCCCGCCTCCATCTGGCCGTATCCGATGAAGACCGAAAGGAACGTCAGAAGAGTCAGCCAGAGCACGGCCGGCCGCCGCAGGATCTCTCGATACCCGCCCACCGGAGGGGCGTCGGCCTCGGCGTCGTGCTGCGTGCGCACACGGCGGAGCGGTCCGAGGAGGAGCGCGAGCGGGATGAGGCTGCTCGCGGCGTCGACGAGGAAGATCGTCGTGAAGGTGGCGGGATCGGTCACGTCCACGAAGAAGCCGCCGATCACGCCTCCGACGCCGATCCCCAGGTTGACGAGCGCGAAGTTCACACCGAAGTACTGCTGACGTACCTCTCCCTCGACCACCGTGGCGATGAGGGCGTTGAAGCCGGGCCAGGAGACGCCGAAGTTCACACCGATCAGCATGACCGCGACGGCGGCGACAACCGGATGGGTGGCGTAGGCCAGCAGCGTGCATCCCGCCATCATCGACAGCAGCCCGACGATCAGCACCCGCCGTGCGCCGAAGCGATCGATGAGAGTCCCTCCGGGGCCTGTGACGATCAGCCCGGTGATCGCGATGAGACTCATCAGCGCTCCGGAGATGCCGAGGTCGAAGCCGCGCACCTCATGGAAATAGATGATCGTGAACGGCAGGGTCATACCGCGACCGAGCGTCTGGATCGCGACCGTCGACAGCAACCACCGCCCCTCCGTGGGTAGGGCGTTCCAGAAGCTCCTCATACCGATCACCTCGATATTCTTGCGGATGCCGGAGACATCGCGTTCGCGAGCGGATTGTCGGACGAGGCGGCTTTCTGCCATCATCACGAACATGGCGCTGTCACTCGAGGAGTTCCGTTCCGCACTGGTGGACGCCGGTTCCCGGCAGGGGCTGGGCATCCGGCTCTCGGACACCGAAGCCCAGCAGGTCGCGGCCGACCCGCACGCCACCCGGAGCTGGTACGCGTACTGGCAATCCATGAACCCGCAGACGGAGCCTGCCGCTCCCGCGTTCCCCGCACCCGAGACGACCCCGGCCGCCGAGACGGTGCCGCTCGGCGGACACGACTTCGCCCAGACAGCGGCGTTCGCATCCGCTCCGCCGGCGTACGCCGGTACGCCGACCACAGCGATCCCTTCTCCCGGTGCCCCGGTCCCCGGCGGACCGGAGAAGAAGAGCCGGGTCGGTCTCTGGGTCGCGCTGTCCATCGTCGGTGCCCTGCTGCTGCTCGCGATCATCGTCGTGGTGGTGGCGTTCACCACCGCCCGGCACTGGACGAAGGTCGATGCGCCCGAGAAGCCCGAGACCTTCCACAGCGAGGAGTACGAGACCGGTCTGTACCTGGTGGCGGACGACGGCGTGAGCCCGTGCGCCGTCGATCAGGACTGGACCGACTGCATCGACGCGATGGAGGCCCAGTATGCGGGAGCCTGCGCCGGCGTCGAGCTCGTTCCCGCCGCGGCGATGCTCTGCGAACAGCATCGCGCCGAGATCGATCGCATGCGCGCGGAGGACTCCGAAGGATCGGTCGTCGCCTCGCTCGGAGACTTCGGCCACCTCACCCGCACGCCGGAGGTCGCGACGCGACAGGTCTCGAACAACGACTACGAAGCAGCAGTCACTCACGAGGCCGTCTGCTACCTCGGGTTCCTCGGGGAGTGCGACTGACGATACGGCTGCTCGCCCGTCGACGACCGACGGTCAGACCCCCGCTTCCGGCAGACCCACCTTCGCCTTGGCCCAGGACCGACCGCGCGTGTCCTTGAGGATGTCGTACTCGACGTCCACATGCGGCTCGATCGCGCTGTACTTGTCGTTCGGCGCACCGATGACGAGCTGGAAGCCGAGCCCGCGCCACGCACCGATCGCACGCTTGGTGAAGTGGGCGTCGGCCTTGATCAGCGCCTCGTCCATGAACACCGGCGCATAGCGAGGTCGAGCGGCGCCCGCGTCTCCGAGCTGGTACCGGAGGGCGGCCCCGACGATGAACGCGACGAGTTCCTGCGACTCGCCTCCGGACTTCTCACCGATGTGATCGTAGAGCGCGACGTGCTCTCGCGTGGCGGCTGTGACGCGCTCCGCGCTCACCCGCACATGGTTTCGCACATCGATGAGCTCCGCGAAGTCGGGGGCGGTGCGGCGCATGCGCGCGATGAGGCGACTCATCTTGCGGTACACGGTCTCCCGCTCCGCATCCGTCGCCGCCGCATCGATGAGTCCCCGCACCTCACGGAGCTCACGGCGGAAGCGCTTGCGAGCCTCCGTCTGGTTCTCCCGGGGGGTGATCTGCAGACGATGATCGTCGTCGTAGAACGGCAGCTCCTCCATGATCCGGTTGATCGGATCGATCCGGTCCTTGATCTCACGGAGCGACCGGCTGAGCGTCGAGTCGAGACTCGTCAGGTCGTTTCCCGACAGTTTGAGCAGGCTGTCGCGCCACTCGGTCTCCAGCTCGTGGAGCCCGTTGGTCTGGAGAGCCTCCAGGATGCTCTCGAACTCCCCGACCGAAGCGTCGGGATCCGGAAGGATCGTGAGGGTGTCCCAGCGCTCGAGGAACCCCGTCATGAGTCGGCGCATGCTCTCGCGCTGCTGCTCGTGCGCCTCGGCCGCCTCGCGGCGGTCATCGAGAAGGCGCTGAGCTGCCGTCCTGAGGGCGGTGTCCAGATGGGTCAGGCGCTGCGCCGCCGTCGCGGATCCTCCGGTTTCGGCGTGCAGGAATCGGCTGTCGAGGAACGAGGCGTGCCCGTCCCCGAGCACGAGTCCGGATGCCGCGGCAGAGTCGATGACCGACTGACAGCTGTCGACGTCGTCGGTGACCCGACCCCACTGCTCCTGGGTCTGAGCGAGCTCGTTGCCGAGACGCGCCTCTTCATCGCGGAGCCGCGCCGCCCGCGCCCGCAGCTCTTCGGCCTGGCGCTTGAGCTGCGCGATCTCGGGGCTGGCCGTGGTGACCTCCGCTTCGACCGCGAGCCAGCGCTCCCGCTCGGCCTCCACCGTGACGACATCGATCTGCTCCCACGTGAGGTCCTCGATCTTCGCGAAGGATGTGGACCGCGCCTCGATATGGTCGAGGGCGGCCTCGGCCTCGTGCGCAGCGGACGCGCACTCCTCGTGCTGCGCCGTCACCCGCCGCAGCTGTTCGTCGATCTCGCGCAGACGACGGTCGTTGGTGAAGCCCAGGACGTTGCTTCGCCCCTGCCCTCCGTGGGCACCGCGACTCCCCTGCGACACCTGGCCGCTGATCGTGAGGGCCTTCTGGTGTGCGCCCAACTGCGACGACGAGTCGACACAGACGTATCCGAAGCGATCCTGAAGTCGCTGCTGAAGCCAACCGGTGAAGGGCGTCGAGAGGTACTCGAGCCGCCCGGGAAGCGTCTTCGGGTCGGCGTTCCGCACCTCGGGGATGCCGGTATGGACGCCTTCGTAGTTCAGACGTTCCGGGGTGCGCACGGAGTTGATGGCCGTGCGGAACGAAGCGAGGTGCTCGACGTCGATCAGAAGCGTCCTGGCGAAGCCTCCGAGCGCGAGGTTGAATGCCTCCCGCCACGGCTCGAACTCGGTCCGCAGCTCGATGAGCTCGCCGACGAACGGAAGATCGGCCGTGTCGAGCCCGACCGCCTCTGCGAGCAGGCTGCGCGACTCGTCGAGATGCGCGGGGATGCTTCCGCGTACGCGACTCGTCTTCTCACGCTCCTCGCGCAGGCGGCGGATCTCGGCCTCCGTCGTCCGGCGTGCGCTCTCGGCATCGGCGAAAGCGGCACGGGCAGCACGGATCTCGGACTTCGGAGACGACCCCCGAACGCCGGCGGCGAAGGCGTCGAACTGCGCGGCGGTCTCCACCTCCGCTCCCAGCTCGCGGACGACGATGTCGAACTTCGCCCGCTCCCGCCGGACGTCGTCCACTCGGCGCTCGGCGACGCGGAGTTCGCGCTGAGCTGTCTCGAGACGGTCGCCGCCGGACTGCCGCAGCACGTCGAGAAGCCCTTCGCGCTCGACATCCGCGGCATCGACGAGAGCACGTTTCTCGCGCACGGCAAGACTCAGCGCGCGGGAACGATCCCCCAGCTCGACCTCCACGTCGCGCAGGAGATCGAGGCGTCGCTGCGCGTTCCAGAGGGCGGCCAGAGAGGTCGGATCCGTGAACACGCCGACCTCGTCGATCACGCGCACACGCTCGGACGCCGAGACGATGCGGTCTTTGATGCTCCGGATCGGCTCGAGCGCATTCACCTGCTGCTTCGCCGTGAGCATCCTCATCCGCGTGCTCTCGAGCTCGTCGAAATGCGCCACGACGGCATCTGCGGTGGCCATGGTCTCGGGCTCTTCGAGGACGAGCTTCTTGTACAGATCGTCGACCGTCGTGATCTGCTGCCCGGCCTGGATCCTCGCCAGAAGACTGATGGCCTTGGCGCCGGAGCCGGCCGCACCGATCCCGAGCACCGCCTGCAGGCGCGCCGCGAACTCACGGTCCGTCGCGAGGGTCTCCAGCCCCGTCGCCCGCACCGACGCATCCGAGAGCCGCTGCGTCGCCGCGCGCTCCAGCAGTCCCAGATCGAACGCCCCGTTCACGGTGGCCCTGACCCGCGTCGTGTCCTCGAGGACGCGCGCATCCGCGGGGATGTACCACGCACGCACGGCCGTGAACCGCGACCCGTCGTGGTCGATCCACGTCGTCGCGATCGCACTCCACGTGTCCTCCCCGTCTCCGCGGAGCACACGCAGCTTCGTGCCCTCCTCGGTGCGGGATTCGTCGATCTTCCCTCGCCCGTAGGAGAGGATGTTCCGCTGCTCCTCGCCGCGCGGGCGACCCGTCACGCCACCGTTCGACGCTCCGTTGAACGGCGTCGTGTGCGGCATCATCAAGGCGATGTACGCATCCATCAACGTCGACTTGCCGGAGCCCGAGCCTCCGCAGAGCAGGGTCGCGTGCGGCGAGAAGCGCACACGATGGGGTCCGCCGTCGTACCCGCCCCAGTTGATCAGCTGCAGCTCCTCCGCCACCCACTGCTGCCCGCGCGAACCCGCCGGGATGAGGCCGAAGAGCGTGTCGACCATGGTCATCGTTCCACCGCTTCCTGCGACCGCAGCCAGTCGCGGAGTTCTTTCAGGGTCTCGGCGCTCAGGACGACCTCGACGAGCGCGCTGATACGATAGCGCCCGCTGGTCTCCTCCTGCACGATGCCCTCTCGATCCAGGCGATCCATCGCGTTCCGGATCGCCTTCTGCTGCCGGGCTGTGCCGCCGTCGACGTCACTGAAGTAGCTCAGCACGGTCTGCTCGAGATCCTCGATGTCGATGCGCACGGATGCCTCGCCGGCGGCGGACTCGCGCTGATAGACCGTGCGCAGATGCACGAGAACCAGGGTCTCGGCGCGTGTGTACGGCGCGTCCTTCAGCAACACCGGCATGTCGATCTCGTCGGAGCGCAGCTGCTGCTTGTATGCGAACCCGCGGCCGTGGTCGACGACCAGGCGGAGGTAGAGGTCGTTCAGGCGCGACTCGATCACGTGCTGATGGTCGAGCAGCAGGGCCCATTCCCGGCGGTTGCGCTCCGCGGCGATGAAACGGCGCTGGAGGATGTGCGCGAGCAGGCGCCGGATCTCGGGGTCCAGCGTGCCGCGGTCACCCGCGAAGTGCTCCTCGATGTCGTCTTCCATCGGGACCGGGGCGATGAACGGATCCTCGACCGGCGTCTCCGTCACGAGGCTCTCTTCAGGCATGTGATTCTTCCTTCGGGTTGCGCGCCGTGACGGCGCCGAAAGCGAAACGTCGCGTCGATCCGTCCGGACGCCGCGCTTCGACCACCGAGACCTCCTCGCCCTCGGTCATGCCGTTGCGGTGCGCGATCTCGAGCAGTCCGACGAGGTCGACAGGACGACGGGTATCGTCGGCTCCCTGGGTGAAGGCCGCGGCGAGGTCGAACTCCGGGCCGAGACCCGACACGTACTCCTCGAGCTCCGCATACCGCGGACCGCCCCACGCGCGGGAGTCGACGTCGGCGAACTCGACGTCGTCGGCGTCCGCGAGAGGTGCGGGGACGGCCGGCGGGCGGATGCTGCTCACCGTCTGCCTGAGGTGCCCCAGATCTGTGAGCGGGAGACTGCGCACCGGCGAGTCGCTCGCCCCCGCACCGTCCCAGATGTGGAGAGCGGCGATGACGTCGCGCAGCAGATCGTCGATCTGACGGTCCCGCAGCGGATCGTGGGTCTTCACCTGGCCGGTGATGACGTGCGACGCTCGACGCTGTGCGGCGAGGACCTCTTCGACGCCGAGCTCGACCCGACGTCCGATGGCGTCGAGTTCGGCACGCTGCGTGCTGTCGAGCATGCGGGCGAACGGCTGCCGGAGCAGGCCGTGCAGCTGTTCGGTGAGCGCGTCGATGCGATCCGGATCGCCGATCAGCCGCAGGGCGCCGGAGAACGCGCGCCCCTCCGGGGTCGAGTTCATCACGTCCTGCGCGCGTCGCAGATACTCGCGGAGCACCTCGCCGGTCGGGCGTTCGTCACGCCGCAGATGGGCGACGACGTCGCGCTGCATGAGCTTGAGCGACTCGGCGACGCGGGTGAAGTCGGCGGGGAGCTCCCGTGCCAGGTGCAGCACGTTCTCCGCTTCTTCGAACAGCTCTTCATCGTCGAGCGGATCCGCCCTGCCCGATTCCTCGATCCGATCGATCTCGGCGTCGAGTGCCGCCCGCTCCTTCCGAAGACGAGCCAGGCGACGCTCGGGATCGGCCTCGGCGCTGTCGGAGAGGTGCTCCACGGCGTCGAGGAGCGTTCGCACACGGGAGTTGGATACACGTGTGCGCCCCCCGCCCGTGCGTCCGGCGATCTCCAGCGCCTCGACGGCGTGCGCGGAGAGTCGGTACACCTCGATGTCCTCGTCGATCTGCTGCACCAGCCAGCCCAGTCGCACCCAGTTCCGCGCGACGTCGCGGCCGGTCCCTGCGGGAACCCGGCGGTCGTCATCGTCGTAGCCCGCTCCCCTCAGCTCATCGAGGATCTCGGCGAGCTCGGCCTGGGCGTCGGCGATCGGGATGGACGCCCGGTCTGCCGTGAACAGCAGCGAGAGGGACGCGACGACGAAGGGCGCGAAACGTCCGTGAAGGAGGTCGAGAGTCGGCGTGCTGAATGCGGTGACAGCGCGCGAGAATGCCGCTTCTGCTCGTGTTCCTGTCACGTATTCACATTACTCGGCGCCCTCGACATCGCCGGACGCGACGCGGGGTGACGACGCGAGCTGATCCGCTACCGCGAGAACTCGGTGCGCGTGAGGGGTGTGCTGTCCCGCGATGCCGTGACGAGGAACGTGACGGTGTCGGGCAGGTAGCGGTCCTCGCCGTACTCGATCGGCTCGCCTGCCGCGGTGTAGCTCACGCGGCGCACCCGCAGCAGCGCGCTCGCCCGACGCACGCCGAGCAGCTCGGCGTCGGCGCTGGACACGGGGACGGCATCGATGGCGTGCTCGGCGAACGCGGTCACGATCCCGAAGTCACGCGAGAGCGCCTCGACGACGGAGGCCTCGTCATCGGCGATCGAGGCCAGCCGATCGGCGATCCAGTCCGGGTAGCTGGTGCGCTCCAGCATCACGTCGCGGCCGTCGATGCTACGCGTCCTGGTCACGCGCAGCACACGCGTCCGCGGGCTCACCCACAGGCGACGCGCCTCCGCCGCGGTCGCCTCCCCGAACTCCTTGCGACGCACCTGCCCGCCCGGCGCCAGCCCCTTGGACCGCGCCCACTGCGCGAACGAACGCAGCTCTTCGAACGACTGACTCTGTCGGCCCGAACGAACGGTCCAGCCCGCGCCTTGAACCGGGGATACCAGCCCTCGGTCCTCGAGACCCGCGAGAGCCCGTCGGATCGTGCCACGGGTCGAGCCGTAATGCAGACTCAACTTCGTCTCCGATGGAAGACGGGAGCCCGGAGAGAACTCCCCATCGATGATCCTGGTCATCAGATCGCTCATGATCTCGCGATGGGAGCGCGGGGTCGCCGGTAGCACCGTCTCAGACTAGGTGAGCCGCGATACCGTCGATCGCGCGATCAGGACAGCAGTTCACAGTTGTCCCCCGCTGCGCGACCGCCGGCGGCTATCGTTCAGACGTCGTTCATCTGCACGCCGCCCCGTGCACACCACGGAGCGGGGTAATCGTCCCGTGACCTCGTCGACGCCCGCTTCCGATCGCTCCGCTTCTGATCGCTCCGCCTCTGATCGCTCCGCCTCCCCTCGTTCCACCCCCGCGCGGCCCGCCGCGGCTCGACCCGCCGCCGTGCTCTTCGACCTCGACGGCACACTCGTCGACAGTGAACGGGCGTGGCTCGACGTGATCAGCGCCCACCTCGCACACCTCGGCACAACGGTGTCGTCGGCGCAGCTCGCCCCGTTCGAAGGGCTGTCCGGCATCGATGCCGCCCGCGCTCTGATCGGGCTCGGGAGTACGCGTGCGAGTGCGAGCGCCCTCGCGGCGGAGCTGGAGCTCGTCACGATCGATTCCTTCGCGGGGCGTCTGGAATGGGTCGCCGGTGCCGAGGAAGCACTCGCGCACCTGCGGCGCGAGGGAATCCGAATCGGTCTCGTGACCAGCTCGACCAGGGCATGGGTCGATGCGGTCGCCGAGAACGTGAGCCTCGGCGTATTCGACGTCGTCGTGACCGCGGACGATGTGCGACGCACGAAGCCGAGCCCAGAACCCTATCTGCGGGCGACCCGCCTGCTCGACGTCGATCCGGCCGCGTGCCTGGTGTTCGAGGACTCCGAGGTCGGCGTGCGTGCTGCCGTCGCTGCCGGATGCCGCGTCGTGCAGGTCCGGGCCGACCACAGGGACGCGAGCGGCACGACGGCCTGCATTCCCGACCTCCGCGCCGTGACGGCACCCTGGGTCGCTTCACTGATGCCCTCCCTGCCCGCGCTTCCCTGACGTCCCCACACTTCTCGACCGCCTTCCGAACCCCGACGACACCTGCGAGGAACCCCATGCTGACCCCTGATCGCCCGAAGACGACACGCCCCCGTCCGGAGGCGGCCCTACGCCGCGCACTCGGTGGAGGGATGATCGCGGCCACGACGGCGCTCACGCTCCTGGTCCCCGTTCTCCCGGCGGCGGCGGTCGCGCCGACGGCCATCCCGACCTCGTCGTCTGCCGTGGAACCGATGACGCAACAGCGCATCGACGCCGCGAACGACGCCTACAACGGCGCCGACGCCACACTCGAGTTCATCACGATGTCCGATACCGAGCTCGGGGGCGCCGCCACGGCGGACAAGACATCCGAGCAGGTGGCCTACGAGGGCGCGAAGCCGCACTTCCAGGCCCTCCGCTCCTGGGCGGACGCCAAGGGCTTCGACCCGCGCGTCGTGGTCGACAACGGCGATGTCGTCGGCGCGAACGACCCGGAGTACTCCGCCCACCTCGCCGGCGACAGCGAGAAGGTCGCCGGCTGGTATCGCGCGGTCGAACGGGTCATGCGCGAGAGTTTCCCCGAGTCGCAGGTCCTGCTCACCCAGGGCAACCACGACATCGCCGATCTGATGGGCACGACCTTCGACTCCGCGCGGAAGAATGCACCGGCCGACGCGCCCGCGTGGCACTACCCGAACGCTGACAGCGCATACGTGAGCAACTTCCACACGACCATCGAGGGCATCGACTTCATCGGTCTCGACTACAACGGCACCAGCACGTTCGGCTACGGCGGGCAGCGCACCGGTTACCAGGCCTTCCTCACCACCACGCTGCAGGACATCGCTGCGAAGCCCGACTACGACCCCGCCAAGCCGATCTTCGTCTCGATCCACAGCGGCTACGCGGGCACGTCGCTCGGGGGGCCCTTCCACGCCGACTACGACATGGCAGGTCCCGACCTGCAGCGGATCCTCGCGTCCTATCCGCAGGTGATGCTC
Source organism: Microbacterium sp. K27 (assembly GCF_004794435.1). Lineage (NCBI taxonomy): Bacteria > Bacillati > Actinomycetota > Actinomycetes > Micrococcales > Microbacteriaceae > Microbacterium > Microbacterium sp. K27. The sequence goes on along the minus strand of NZ_SSDK01000041.1, from coordinate 56,569 downwards.
GGCTCGGCGCACACGCACTTCTCCTCGAACCCGGAGACGAGCATCTTCCAGAAGGACTTCACGGTCTACGAGAACGCCTCGATGAACTACATCTACCAGGACGTGCCGAGCGACTTCCTCGGCGGCGGCTACTTCGGGGGCAATCAGGGAGACCCTGCTGCCGGGGTGTCGCAGAAGTACGCGAACTTCATCTCCGTGCTCACCGACGGCTCCACCGTCATCCGTCGATTCGACGTCACCCATCAGCGCTGGGTCGGCATGCCCTGGGTGGTCGACACGACCAAGGGCAAGAGCGGGTTCACCTACACGGCCGCACAGCGCAGCAAGATCGCACCCTGGTGGGATGCCGCGGCAATCACCGCGACGGACGTCGCCGAGGAGTCCCTCACGCTGCGCTTCGACCAGGCCAAGGACGACGAGCTCGTGAACCACTACGAAGTCGAGATCCGTGATCAGGCCGGCAACCCGGTCGCGTACACGGCGAACCAGGTGCCGGACTTCGGCAAGAACGCGTCAAAGTCCGTCACCGGATCGTTCAAGGCGTACTCGCGGTTCTACATGACCCCGAACACGATGGGCTTCGACGTCCGCGGTCTGAAACCGGCGAAGAACTACACCGTCACGGTCACCGCGTACGACGACTTCCAGAACGCGTCGGAGCCGCTCACCGGCCTCGTGCGCACGGCCGGCGAGCTCGTCTTCCCCGATTTCCCCGAGATCCCGGCACCCGCACCGGACGGCGAGTTCCTGCATCTCGCCTTCGAGGGCGACCTCGGTGACACCGGAACGCATGCGGCATCCGGGCCCACGGCGAAGCCGGTCGGCTCGGTCTCCTACATCGCGACCGATCGCCCGGGGGCCTCCGGAACAGCGGTGCGGATCGGCGGAGGCGAGGGCAGCTACGTCGATCTCGGCTCCCGCCCCGAATTCGACCTCGGCACGGATAAGGACCTCACGATCAGCTTCTGGACCAAGGTCACCGGCGTCGACGGGTACGGTGCGATCATCAGCAACAAGAACTGGGCGAACTGGTACCGCTCCGGCATCAACCTCGCCCCGGAGGGCACGAACACCGGCAAGCTCGAGTTCACGCTCGGCGACGGCACCGACGGCGTCTATGCGACCGGCGACGTCGGCGAGTACCGCGGCTCCTGGCACCACATGACCGTGACCGTCGACCGCACGCGCAACATCGCGAGCACCTACATGGACGGCATGCTGGCGAGGGAGACGAGCATCGCGGGGATCGGGAGCATGACCAGCGGCCTGAACATGCTCGTGGGCGTCGACGGGAGCAAGAGCTACGGCATCGGTCTCGACATGGACGACCTGCGGATGTGGGACACGGCTCTGTCCACGACCGAGGTCGCCGCCCTCTTCGCCGCCGATGATTCGACCACAGAGACTGCCGCACTCGCCCAGGCCGTCGAATACGCGACCGAGCTGATGAACGTCAACGAGGTCGAGGCGGCGAACGGACGCGTCTTCGATGAGACGCTCGGCGATGCTCTCGCCGCGGCGACAGCCCACAGTGCGGCTCTGCTCGCGGGATCTCCGGGAGCGCGGGATGGCTCGACCGATGGTACGGTCGCCACAGTCGCCGCCGTCGCACCGACGAAGGCACAGCTGCGGACGAGCTTCGAGTCGCTGAAGGCCGCCGTCGACGCGGTGGAGGCCCAGGCCGTGCGCTTCAGCTATCGCACCGAGGTGCGCGGCGGCACCGTTTCGCCCGCAGAGGGCGTTGCGGATCGCGGCGGCCAGGTGCGCCTGACGCTCACGCCGGCTGCCGGTTTCGGGATCGCGGGTTCAACGGTCACGGTCAGCGGCGTCGACAGCTTCGCCATCGAAGGTGCGGAACTGGTGCTGACAGGCGTCGAGAGCCGCGTGCTCGCCTCGATCGACTTCGCCACGGCCGACACCGGCACCCCCGGCGAGGGCGGCACGCCCGGCGAGGGCGGCACCCCCGGCGAGGGCGGCAACGGGAACGGCGGCACGGGACGCGGAGACGGCACCGTGGCGAAACCCGGAACCGACGGCTCCGCTGCTCCGCTCGCGACGACCGGAGCAGACGTGGCGATCCTCTGGGTGTGGGCGGGATTGGCTGCCACCCTGCTGGGGGCTGGCGCGTGGCTGGCCCGCCTGCGCCGCCGCGCGGCCTGACGACCGATGGCGAAGGCCCCCTGCTTTCCGTGCTGACACGGATGGCCGGGGGCCGCCGCCGAACGCGTCATTCTCGCGGCGGACGACTCCGACGCATCACCTAACGAAGAAACCCCCGCCTGAGCGGGGGTTTTCATCTTGCTGGGGTACCTGGACTCGAACCAAGAATAACGGAACCAGAAACCGTCGTGTTGCCAATTACACCATACCCCAAGGGCGAAACCGGAGCCTCGCACCGAGAATCAAGCCTACCCGAGCGGCGGCGGAACACCAAAACCGGTGCCGTGCGCCGCCGCCCGGGCGCGTCGCGACTCAGTTCGCGAGGAACGCCGACAGGGAACGCAGACGACGCAGCGACTCGTCCTTACCCAGCAGCTCCATCGACTCGAACAGCGGCGGCGAGATCCGGCGGCCGGTGATCGCCACACGCGGAGGGCCGTAGGCGATGCGCGGCTTGAGCTCGAGCTTCTCCACCAGCTCCGCGGCCAGAGCCTCCTGGATCTTCTCGGGCGTGAACTCCTCCAGCGGCTCGAGAGCGACTACGCAGGCATCGAGCACCTCGGCAGCATTCGCCGGCAGTCCCTTGAGCGCGTCCTCGGCGTATGAGACCTCGTCGGTGAAGAGGAAGCCCACCATCCCGGGGACCTCGCCCAACAGCTGCACGCGCTCCTGCACGAGAGGCGCCACGCGGAACGCCGTCACCAACTGCTCATGTGTGGGCTCATCGAAGAGCCCGGCCGCGGCGAGGTACGGGATCGTCCGCTCGGCGAAGTCCTTCTCCCCCAGCATCCGGATGTGGTCGCCGTTGATCGATTCGGCCTTCTTCTGGTCGAAGCGGGCCGGGTTCGGGTTGACGTTGACGATGTCGAATGCCGCGGTGAACTCGTCGAGCGAGAACACGTCGCGGTCGGGGCCGATCGACCAGCCGAGGAGCGCGAGATAGTTCAGCAGTCCCTCAGGGATGAAGCCGCGGTCGCGGTGCAGGAACAGATCGGCCTGCGGGTCGCGCTTGGAGAGCTTCTTGTTGCCCGTCTCCCCCAGCACCAGCGGCATGTGGGCGAATCGCGGCACGAACGTCGTGACGCCCGCATCGATGAGAGCCGCGTACAGCGAGAGCTGGCGCGCGGTCGACGGCATCAGATCCTCACCGCGCAGGACGTGCGTGATGCCCATCAGTGCGTCGTCGACCGGGTTCACGAACGTGTACAGGGGCACGCCGTTCGGACGCACGACCACGAAGTCGGGGAATGAACCGGCGGGGAAGGTGACCTCGCCACGGATCAGGTCGACGTACGTGACGTCCTCGTCCGGCACGCGCAGGCGCAGAGCGGGCTGTCGACCCTCGGCGCGGAAGGCCGCCTTCTGCTCGTCGGTGAGGTCGCGGTCGAAGTTGTCGTAGCCGAGCTGCTTGGCGCGGCCTGCGGCCTCGTTGCGCGCGTCGATCTCCTCGGCCGTCGAGTAGCTCTCGTAGAGGGCGCCCGTCGCGATGAGCTTGTCGATCACCTCGCGATAGATGTCGTGACGCTCCGACTGCCGGTAGGGCGCATGCGGTCCGCCGACCTCGACGCCCTCGTCCCAGTCGATCTTGAGCCAGGTGAGCGCGTCGACCAGTTGGCGGAAGCTCTCCTCGCTGTCACGGGCGGCGTCGGTGTCCTCGATGCGGAACACCATCTTCCCGCCGTTGTGTCGGGCGTAGGCCCAGTTGTAGAGAGCCGTGCGGACCATGCCGACGTGCGGCAGACCGGTCGGTGAGGGGCAGAAGCGGACGCGGACGTCGGCACCACTGACAGTCGTGGTGAGGGGGTGAGGGGTAGCCATAGCCCTTCGATTCTACGGGGACGGGTGACCGCACCGCTGGAGGATCGAAGCGCTCAGCGAGCGGCGCTCACGGCGACCGCGGCACGATGCGCCAGCGGTAGGAAGCCGTTCGCACTCCGCTCGTCGACCATATGGTCGAAAGCGATCCGAAACCGCTGCCGGTCGACCTCGTCGAGACCGGCGTAGAGCGCACCGGCACCGGCCACTCCCCCTTCGACAGACCGCCAGAGGGCTCGCGGATCCGCGCTCCAGGTCCAGTCGAGCTCGGTGACCTCTACGCGCTCTAGCCCGGCCTCCTGCAGCATCCGCCCGAACCCGTCGGCCGTGCGCTCGAAGTCCTCGTCATCCGGGAGCCTCGGCCCCGCGAAGGGCGCGATACCGGCACGCTCGGTGATCTCGGCCCAGAACCACGAGGGAGAGAGCGTCCAGGTCGTCGCCACGACCGCACCCCGGCTGACCCGTCGCAGCTCTGCGGCGGCCGAACGCGGTGACGGGACGTGATTCAACACGAAGTTCGCGATGGCGACGTCGAACGCGCCGTCTGCGAACGGAAGCGCCGGCAAGGTGCCGTCGATGGTGTCGATCCGAGGATGCCGGCGACGCGAGACCGCGCGCATGGTCGACTCCGGCTCGCACGCGGTCACCGTCCATCCCTCGGCGGTCCACATCGCAGCCAGGGTGCCGTCTCCGGCGCCTACGTCGACCAGGCTGCGGCCGTGCGGCTCGCCCAGAGCCTCCCGCATCGCGACGAAGGTCCCGTCGCACAGCGCCGAGTAGGAGGCGGAGTACGCTTCGCCGACCCCGGACCAGTCCTTCACCGTGCTCCCGCGCGAGCCAGCGGAGACAGCGCCACGATCGCGACGACCAGGATGAAGGCTGCGATCCCGAGTCCCGAGTACTGGAAGTTCGACAGCACTACTCCGGCCAGCACCGAGCCGGCCGCAGCCGAGAGGCTCATGAGCGAATCGCTGCGACCCTGTCTGCGCGTGCGGAGCTCGGGCGCGGAGGCCTCGGTGAGCAGCGCCGCCCCGGCGACCGTCGCCGCGCTCCACCCCAGCCCCAGCAGGATGAGCGCGACCATGACACCCCAGGCCTCGGTACCCGTGAACACGGCGAACGCCAGAGCACCGGCGAGCAGCACCTGGCCGAGCAGCACGACCTTGAGTCGGCCCCACCTGTCGGCGAGCACACCGAAGACCGGCGACAGGGCGTACATCCCGCCCACGTGCAGTGCGATCGTGATCCCCACCAGAGCCGAGACATCCGCCGGGGTCGCCGCCATGCCTCCGGCGCCGTGCGCCATGTGCGACAGGTGCACCGGGGTCATGGCCATGACCGACGCCATCACCACGTGAGAACCCGCGATCGCGAAGATCGCATAGCGCGCCACCCGTGGCCGGTCCACTGCCACCGCTCCGGCGGCAGCCGCCGACGCCGTGGCGAGCCGCTGCGCCGCGAGAAGCGGATCAGGGCGCAGCGCGACGATGTAGAGCAGGAGTGCCGCGCACTGCGCAACGAACGAGAACAGATAGGAACCCGTCTGCGGAGGCATCCCGACCGCCTGCCCGACGATCTCTCCCGGTCCCAGCAGGAGGGGCCCGGCAACCCCTCCGATCGTCGTCGACCAGACGACGATCGACAGATCCCGGCCGCGGTGCTGCGGGTCGGCGAGATCCGTCGCGGCAAAGCGAGACTGCAGGTTTCCCGCGTTGCCCGCGCCGATCATGAGGATGCCGGCGAGCAGCAGCGGGAAGATGCGCAGGGAGGCGGCGAGGATGACGACCGCGATGCCGACCAGTGCGAACAGGTTGCCGAGCGTGAGCGCACGACGCCGGCCGACACGAGCGGCGAGGCGGGCCAGCGGGATCGCGCACGCCGCCGCTCCGAGCGTGACCGAGGCGGTCGCCAGACCGGAGAGCGCGTCGTTCCCCGAGATGTCCGCGGCCAGGAGCGCTCCGAGCGACACCGTGGCACCGAAGGCGATGCCGCCGAGCACCTGCCCGAGCGACAGCACCAGCACGGTGCGTCGCTGGACCGCCGTCTGCTGCGCCGCCGTCAGGGCCACATCGGTCATGACGCGGGTGCGGCGTCCCGCGCGGTATTGCGCAGGATGCCCAGCCCCGTGATCTCGACCTCGACGACGTCTCCTGCGCCGAAGGTTCCGACGCCCGCCGGCGTGCCCGTCATGATGACATCACCCGGGAGCAGCGTGAACACGGCCGAGGCGTACTCGATGATCGCCGGCACCGAGTGGATCATGTCGGTGAGCGGAGCGTGCTGGCGCACCTCGCCGTTCACCCGCGTCTCGATCGTGGCGGTCGCGGGATCGAAGTCGGTCTCGATCACGGGTCCGAGCGGGCAGAACGTGTCGAAGCCCTTCGCGCGCGCCCACTGTCCGTCCTTGCGCTGCAGATCGCGCGCGGTCACGTCGTTGCCGATCGTGTAGCCCAGCACGTAGTCGAGCGCGTTCTCGGCCTTCACGTTCTTGGCGATCTTGCCGATGACCACGACGAGCTCACCCTCGTACTCGGTGCGATCGGAGAGGGGCGGACGCACGATCGCGTCACCAGGTCCGATCACCGCGGTGTTCGGTTTGAGGAACAGCAGCGGTTCCTCGGGAGCCTCTCCCCCCATCTCGGCCGCGTGGTCGTGATAGTTCTTGCCCACGCAGACGACCTTCGACCGCGGGATCACCGGAGCGAGCAGCGCGGCGTCCGCGAGCGGCACACGGGCGCCGGTGGTCTCGTACCCGGTGAACATCGGGTCTCCGGCGAGCACGACGAGCTCACGCTCGTCGATGATCCCGTACATGATGGCTTCGTCGTGGCTGAACCGGGCGATCTTCATGGGATCCAGCCTAGCGAGGGCGTCCCACCCCGCCGAGACGCACCGCAGACACCGAGACCCACACGTGCGCAGGCGGCAGGCGTGGGTCTCGGTGGTGGGCGCGGGTATCGTCCGCGCGGTCAGGCGTCGAGGCGCAGAAGCCAGCCGTGCTTGTCCTCGCGGCGGCCGTACTGGATGTCCGTGAGCTCCTCACGCAGCGAGAGTGCGAGCTCGCCCAGCGGCTGCGGTTCGTCGAACCCATCTCCGACGAGTGCGCCGATCGGGGTGACGACCGCGGCGGTGCCGCACGCGAACACCTCGACGATGTCGCCGGAGGCCACGCCTTCGCGCCACTCGTCGATCGAGATCGGGCGCTTCTCGACCGTGTAGCCGCGGTCTTCCGCCAGCTGCAGGAGCGAGTCACGCGTGATGCCCTCGAGGATGCTGTCCGACTCGGGGGTGACCACACGTCCGTCCTTGAAGACGAAGACGACGTTCATGCCGCCGAGCTCCTCGACATCGCGCTTCTCGTTGAGGAACACGACCTGGTCGCACCCCTTCGCGCTCGCCTCGCTCTGTGCGAGCAGGCTCGAGGCATAGTTGCCTCCGGTCTTGGCCTTGCCGGTTCCGCCCTTGCCGGCGCGGGCGTACTCCTCGGAGAGCCAGATGCGCACCGGCTTCACCCCGCCGGAGAAGTAGGCGCCTGCGGGGCTCGCGATCACGTAGTAGGCGACCTTCTGCGCGGCGCGCACGCCGAGGAACGCCTCCTTCGCGAACATGAACGGGCGCAGGTACAGGCTCTGGTCGGCGCCGTCCGGAACCCAGCGGCCATCCACGGCGATGAGCTCGCGCAGCGACTGGATGAAGTACTCGGTCGGCAGCTCCGGCAGAGCGAGACGACGAGCGCTGGCCTGCAGACGCGCAGCATTGCGGTCGGGTCGGAACGTGTGGATCGAGCCGTCCGCATGGCGGTAGGCCTTGATGCCCTCGAAGATCTCCTGCGCGTAGTGCAGCACCGACGCCGCGGGGTCGAGCGGGATCGGACCGTACGGCTGCACGCGAGGACGGTGCCAGCCACCCTTGGCGGACCAGCAGATGTCGACCATATGATCGGTGAAGACCACACCGAAGCCCGGATTCTCCAGCACCTCGGCGAGCCGTGCGGGAGACGCAGCGGTCAGGTTCTTCGTGACGGCGAACTCCAGGGGAGCCACGGTCGCCTCGGCATCGATGGTCGTCATCTCATCATCCATTCCTCGTGGGTGGGCGCATCCTCGCGCCCGTTCAGCCTACGCCTGCAGTCAGAGGCGTGCGGTGATCGCGGAGCCGATCTCCGCCGTGGTGCGAGCCGCCGTCCGTGCCGCGATGTCCGCCTCGACCGCGGCACCGACCCGTGCGGATTCCTCGGTGAGTCCGAGGTGGTCGAGCAGCAGCGCGATCGAGAGGATCGCCGCCGTCGGGTCGGCTCTCTGCTGTCCGGCGATGTCGGGCGCTGAGCCGTGGACCGGCTCGAACATCGACGGGAACGCGCCGTCGGGGTTGATGTTCCCCGAGGCTGCGAGGCCGATGCCACCCGTGACCGCGCCCGCGAGGTCGGTGAGGATGTCGCCGAACAGGTTGTCGGTGACGATCACGTCGAAGCGCGAGGGATCGGTGACCAGGAAGATCGTGGCGGCGTCGACGTGCAGGTAGTCGACCTCGACGTCGAGGTGCTCGGCCGCCACCTCGTTCACGACGCGCTGCCAGATGGCACCGGCGTGCACGAGCACATTGGTCTTGTGCACCAGCGTGACCTTCTGACGACGACGCTCGGCGAGGTCGAACGCGTAGCGCACGACGCGCTCGACGCCGAAGGCGGTGTTCACCGAGGTCTCATTCGCGACCTCCTGCGGGGTGCCCTTGCGGATGGCCCCGCCGTTGCCGACGTACGGCCCCTCGGTGCCTTCACGCACCACGACGAAGTCGATGTCGCCGGGCTCGGCCAACGGGCCCGAGGCACCGACGAACAGCTTCGACGGCCGCAGGTTCACGTAATGGTCGAGCGTGAAACGCAGCTTCAGCAGCAGACCGCGCTCGATGTTGGCGTCCTTGAGTCGCGGGTCGCCCGGGGTGCCGCCGACCGCGCCGAGCAGGATCGCATCGTTCGCGGAGATCGCGGCGAGGTCATCGTCCGTGAGGGTGTCGCCGGTCTCGAGGAAGCGTCCGGCGCCGAGCGAGAAACGGGTCTTGTCGAAGACCACACCACTGTCGGCGGTGACGGCGTCGAGCACCTTCTCCGCTTCGGCGATGACCTCGGGACCGATGCCGTCTCCAGGGATGACGGCCAGCTTCACGACACGCGACATGAGACTCCTTGCGCACTGCACGGGGATGGACCGGCTCGGGCTCACCGCAGGGCGAGCGAGCCGGTCCTCCCAGCGTACTGGTCAGTGCGTGGGGGCTTTGCGCAGTGTGACGGCGGCGATCACGCCCGCGACGACGACGAGGCCAGCGCCGATCAGCGAGGTCACCATCACCCCGGAGCCGAATGCGGCTGCCGCCGCCTCCCACAGCGCTGTGCCGAGCCGGCCCGGCAGCGCCTGCGCCGCCGTGTAGGCCCCGGCGAGAGTCTCCCCCGCCGCGTGCGCCACGTCTGCCGGCAGGCCCTCCGGAAGCACGAGAGCCCCGCGGTAGAAGGCCGTGATGATGCCACCGAGCACCGCGGTGCCGAGCACCGCACCGAGTTCATAGGCGGTCTCGGAGACCGCACTCGCCGCTCCCGCCTTCGCGGCGGGGGCGCTGGAGAGGATCAGTTCGTTGGAGATCGTCTCGGCGGCACCGATGCCGATGCCGAGCACCACGAATGCGACGACCAGCGGCAGGACGCCGTGCTCGTGCGTCGTGAACGCCACGATCAGGTAGCCGGCCACGGAGAACGCGAGCCCGACGGGGATCACGATGTGCGGCGGGATGCGACGGGAGATCGGGACGACCGAGAGTCCGGCCACGATCATCGCGAGCATTCCGGGCACGAGCGCGAGCCCGGCCATCATCGGGGACAGCCCGAGGACGAGCTGCAGGTGCTGCGAGACGAAGTAGAGGAAACCGACCAGAGCCACGACGCTCAGCAGGTTGACCAGGATCGCACCGGAGAAGGAGCCCCGACGGAAGAGCGCCATGTCGAGCATCGGCGTCTTGGCACGCAGCTGGCGACGGACGAACAGGTAGCCCATCACGAAGCCGAGCAGCGCCCAGGCTCCGGCCTTGAGACTCGGCCCGTCGACGGCCAGCGACTTGATCGCGTAGACGACCGGGATCATCGTCGCCATCGACAGCGCGATGCTGATCAGATCGATGCGCCCGGGGTTCGGGTCGCGGCTCTCGGGCACCAGCAGCGGCGCGGCGACGAGCAGCGGGATCAACACGGGCACGGCGATGAGGAAGACGGAACCCCATGCGAAGTGCTCGAGGAGAAAGCCGCCGACGATCGGTCCGAGCGCGGAGCCTGCGGAGAACGCCGACGCCCACACGGCGATCGCCATGCGGCGCTGGTCGCGATTCTGGAAGATCGAGCGCAGGAGGGAAAGGGTCGACGGCATCAGCATGGCGCCGAAGAAGCCGAGGAGCGCCCGGGCGGCGATCAGCAGCCCGGCAGTGGGCGCGAAGGCGGCCAGTGCGGAGACGGCGGCGAAGCCGGTCGCACCGATCAGCAGCATCTTCCGGCGCCCGAAGCGGTCGCCCAGCGTCCCCATCGTGACCAGGAGGCCGGCGAGCACCAGGGGGTACACGTCGATGATCCACAGCTGCTCCGCCCCCGTGGGAGCGAGCGCGATCGAGATCTCGGGGAGCGCGAAGCTCAGCACCGTGTTGTCCACCGACACCAGCAGCACCGGCAGCATGAGGACGACGAGTGCCGCCCAGCCGCGGGCTCCGACGCGGGGAGCGTCCGTCTCTGTCGTCGGGATCGACGCAGTACGGTTCATGGAACACCTCTCAGAATCATGACGGCACGGTTAGTGAACCGTCCAGATGGTATAGTAACAGAATTCCCGCCCCTCCCCTGTGCAGAGGATCCACGATGCCCCGACCTCCCCTCGCCCGCGAGAAGGTGCTCGACGCCTTCGAAGCGATCCTCATCGAAGACGGCGAACGTGCAGCGACGCTCGATGCGACCGCGAAGGCGGCCGGCGTCTCCAAGGGTGGCCTCCTCTACCACTTCGGGTCGAAGGATGAACTGGAGGCAGGGCTCGTCGAGCGGCTCGACCGGCTCACGACGCTCGACCTCGAACGCATGACCGCAGCCGACGAGGGGCCGGTCGCCTACTACGTGCGCACCTCGGTCATGGAGGACGACGCCCTCGATCGCGTGCTGATCGCCACGACGCGGCTGGCCCAGGGCGGATCGATCCCTGCCGCCGACATGCTCCGCGACACGCGACGACGCTGGGCGGAGACGATCCGCCCGCATGTGCGCGACAATGCGAGCCTCGACCTCGTGATGCTCGTGAGCGACGGGCTCTACTTCAACAACTCGCTAGACGTGCACGGCCCCGAGCGGCTCGTCCCCCGCAGCGACGAACTCGCCGAGCTGATCGCCCTGGTCCTCAGAGCCACGGCCTGACCCACCGAGACATGAGAAGAGGGCGGGAGCATCACGCTCCCGCCCTCTTCTGCATCTGCGCACTGGGACCGGTGCAGCCCGACCTGTGCGATCAGACCTCGGTGATCTCGATCTGACGGAAGAGGTCGGCGTCGATCGCGTCGCGCACGTCGTCGAGCAGTTCGTCCGAGACCGGCGAGTCCAGGGTCAGCACGCTGAGCGCCTGGGCCCCGGCGGCCTGACGGGCGATCTGCATGCCGGCGATGTTGATGCCGGCCTCCCCGAACTTCTGGCCGTACACCGCGACGATGCCGGGGCGGTCGGTGTAGAGCATCACGACATGGTGCTTCTCGATCGGCAGCTCGAGCCGGTGGTCGTTGATGCCGACGAGCTTCTCGGTCTGCTTCGGACCGGTGAGCGTGCCGGACACCGAGAGCTGCGAGCCGTCGGACAACGCGCCTGCGAGGGTGATGACGTTGCGGTACTCGTCGCTGACGTCATCCTTGAGCAGACGCACCGCGATTCCCCGCTGTTCGGCGAGGAGCGGCGCGTTGACGTAAGAGACCGTCTCGCTGACGATGTTCGTGAACACGCCCTTGAGCGCCGCGAGCTTGAGCACGCTGACGTCGTAGTCATTCAGCTCTCCGTGCACCTCGACATCGAGGCTGGTGAGCGGCGACGTCGCGAGTGCCGCGAAGATCTGGCCGAGCTTCTCGACGAGCGAGATGCCGGGACGCACGTAGGGATCGATGACGCCACCCGCGACGTTCACCGCGTCGGGGACGAGGTCGCCGCCGAGCGCGAGGCGCACGGAGCGGGCGACCGAGACGCCGGCCTTCTCCTGTGCCTCTTCGGTGCTGGCACCGAGGTGAGGGGTGACCACGACGTTGGGCAGGTCGAGGAGCGGCCGCGCGGTGCCCCCCTCTGCCGGAGGCTCGGAGGTGAACACGTCGAGCCCGGCACCCGCGATCTCACCCGCGACGAGGGCCGCGTGCAGCGCCTCCTCGTCGATCAGCCCACCGCGTGCGACGTTGACCACGAAGGCGGTCGGCTTCATGGCCGCGAACTGCTCGGCACCGATCATGCCGGTCGTCTCCGGCGTCTTCGGCATGTGGATCGTCAGGAAGTCCGACTCCGCCACGAGCTCGTCGAGCGAGAGCAGCTGCACGCCGAGCTGCTGTGCGCGGGCAGACGTGACATAGGGGTCGTAGGCGACGACCCGCATGTCGAAAGCCGCGAGGCGCGCGGCGACGAGGGCGCCGATGCGGCCGAGACCGACGATGCCGACCGTCTTCTCGAACAGCTCGGCGCCGGTGAAGGAGCTGCGCTTCCAGGCACCGGCAGACAGTGAGGCATGCGCCGCCGGGATGCGGCGGGCGAGGCTCAGGATGTGGCCCACCGTGAGCTCGGCGGCGGAGACGATGTTCGAGGTCGGCGCGTTGACGACCATGACGCCGGCAGCCGTGGCCGCCTTGATGTCGACGTTGTCGAGGCCCACTCCGGCGCGGGCGACCACCTTCAGCTTCGGGGCGTGCCCCAGCGCTTCCTCGTCGATGCGCGTCGCCGAGCGGACCAGCACGGCATCGGCATCCGCGAGCGCCGCGAACAGCGCCTCGCGGTCGGTGCCGTCGACGTCACGGACGTCGAAGTCGGGACCGAGAGCGTCGATCGTGGCGGGAGAGAGTACTTCGGCGATAAGCACGACAGGCTTCGGCACAGTGGATCCTTCGGGGCAGCGCGGCAGGGGCCGATGCGCCGCACACCATGGGGGCGCGATCGCGTCAACTCTACCGGAGCAGGCGCAGCGCTCCGCGCCGTGTGACGCGGTACGGCAGGCCGCTCACGCGCTGGGCATCGTGAGGCTCAGCGCGATCAGACTCATCCAGAACACCGCGACGACGCCGAGTCCGGCGAGGAACACGAGCGCCAGTTCGCCGACACGGCGCCGCCGGCCGATCACATAGGCGAAGACGAACACGATCGCGGGGAAGGCGACGCCGAACAGCAGCGTCGCCCACCCGCCGACACTCAGTCCGGTCTGGGCCATCGTGATGAGGTGCGCGACGGCATTCCAGACCGCGTAGGCGTAGAAGAGTCCTGCCAGGCCGATGACGAGCCCGACGAGCCAACGCGGAGAATCCGCGGATGCCTGCGCTTCGTTCGACGACGTGGTCATGATCCGATCACCCCCACGGTGACGAAGGGCCAGGGGACGAGGAGCACGACCCCCGCGAACAGCACCGCGACGCGGATCCAGGCCGCACTCCCCCGTGTGAGCACCCAGGTCGCCAGGAACCACAGCGCGGGCGCAGCGATCGCGAGGAAGAACCACGGCAGGAACATCACGTCGGAGACGAGGAAGGATGCCAGCGGCTGCAACCGGAGCCCTCCGACGATCCAGCCGATCGTGTAGAGAAGGTAGACGCCGCCGACGACACCGACGAGCAGCAGCATCGGGGTGCTCAGACCCGAGGGCTCGTCGTCGGTCGCCGGTGTGACGGTGCCGTCGTCCTCGATCGTCCCGACGTCGTCGCTGCCCTTGCCGACGGCGTTCCAGCCGTGCGGAAGCGCGCGATCCTTCGGTGTCGAGGCCTCGTCGCCGTCCCAGCTGAGCGCGTCGTCGGAATCGGAAGTCATGTCCCCAGCGTAGGACACCCGGTCCACTAGGATCGGGGTTGCCTTGAGCCGGAACGGCGGGCACCGGAGGGGAAGGGAACACCGTGGCTGCGAGCGAGAACGCCGAGACCGGGAACAGCGACGCCCGCGTCGCCCAGTCCGCGAAGAGCACGGCGACCGAACCGCCTGCCGGTTGGGTCCCCACCCCCGAAGCCAAGGCCAAGGCGACGCGCTTCCGCTGGATCGCCGCCATCCTCTGGGCTGTCGCGATCATCGGCGAAGGCGTCGGCATCTTCTGGCTCCTGCGCCAGCGTGTGTTCGTCGGCGAAGACGGCACCCTCGTCCGCAACCCCGACACCGGCCTGCTCGAGGAGCAGGGTGTCACCGCGACGTTCCCGCAGTGGGCGTTCATCACGCTCCTCGTGCTGCTCGTCGTGATCGCGGCCCTGTCCATCACCGGCTCGGTGCTGTGGAAGAAGGCCAACCGCCTCGACCCCGCGCTCAGGGCGGACAAGACGCGGTTCTTCGTACAGAACCAGCTCGGTGCGATCGTCGCAGTCGTGGCGTTCCTCCCGCTGGTCATCCTGATCTTCCTCAACAAGGACATGGACAAGGGCCAGAAGACCACGGCTGGAATCGTCGGCGTCGTCCTCGCGGCCCTGGCCGTCTTCATCGGCGTCGACTTCGCTCCGGCGTCCGTCGAGCAGTACACGGCCGACCAGTCGGCCGTGATCCAGCTCCTGGGCAAGGACGAGGTGGTCTGGGTCGACGGCGGCAAGGTCTACCACGTCTGCGATGACGTCCCGGCGATCCAGACCGGGAGCGAGATCCGCACCGGCACGACCGCACAGGCCGTCGAGGCGGGCAAGATCCGGCTGACCCTGCAGTTCGCTTCGGAACTGCGCGCCTGCGACCTTCCCGTCCCCGAGAACGACGAGCAGATCACCGAGGCGCTGCGATCGATCCAGGCAGGCCAGACCGACACCATGCTCCCCGCACCGGTGTGGGCTGATCCGGCCGAAGCCCCGATCGTGGTCGAGGAAGCTCCGGCGGAGTGACGGCCCGCTCGACGCTACTCCGCGTCGAGTGCCTCCACCAGCCGCTGCTCGGCCGACGACAGGTGCGCGTCGAGAAGAGCCGCTGCCCGTTCTCCGTCGCCTGAAGCGACCGCGTCGAGGATCTCGGCATGCTGCGACGCGATCACCGAGGCGTCGAGAAGCCGGCGCCCCTGCACCTGCGCCATGCACAGCCGCACTTCGTCGAGCACGCTGCGGTACATGCGCCCGGTGCGTTCGCTGTCGAGTGCATCGATGATGGCGGTGTGGAACCGCAGATCGGGGTTCACGGTCGCCGGGTCGGGACCCGGGGGCATCGCGAGGATCTCCGCATTCGCATCGCGCGCCGCGCTCGGCACGGTGCTGGTCTTCGCGAGCTCGCGAAGCGCCGCGCTCTCGAGTCGGGCCCTGGTGCGGTAGACGTCACGCACTGTCGCGGGGTCGATCCCGACCACACGCGCGCTTCGATGCGCGGTGCGCACGAGCAGGCCACTGGCGACGAGCTGTTCGATCGCCGCTTTCGCGCTGGGACGCGCAACTCCGAAGGTCTGCGACACGGCCGCTTCCGTGATTGGATCCCCCGAGCGGATCTCGCCGCCGAGGATACGACCGCGCAGCTGGGCGGTGACGGCATCCACGACGCCGACGATCCCCAGCGGTGCGTCCGAAGTGGTGGTCATGTGGGTCAGCCTATCGAAGCGCCGCACGCTCGGTACACTTGTCTGACAATCTCGTTGATCACCTTCCGACGGAGCAGAGGAGCACCGTGCCGACCACCCTCGCCGAACCGCTGGACCCCGCCCTGCTGGGCCCCGCGACTCAGGTCCATTCGCGCTCCATCGACCGCTTCGCCCGCGCCCACGACGCCTCCCACTACCTGCTGATCCCGGATGCGGTGCTCTCCCCCGCGGATGCCGAAGGGGTGGCACGCGCCTTCGGAGCCGTTCGCGCCGCCGGCCGCACGATGACGTTCCGCTCCGGGGGCACCAGCCTCTCCGGGCAGAGCGTGAGCGGGGACATCCTCGTCGACACCCGCAGCAGCTTCCGCGAGATCCGCGTGGAAGACGACGGCGCGACCGTGCGCGTCGGCCCCGGCGCCACCGTGCGCCAGGTCAACACCAGACTCACGCGCTATCGCCGCAAGCTCGGCCCCGACCCCGCCAGCGAGATCGCCTGCACGATCGGCGGAGTCGTCGCGAACAACTCCAGTGGAATGGCCTGCGGCATCACCGAGAACTCATACCGGACGATCGAGTCGATGACGATCGTGCTCCCGAGCGGAACGATCCTCGACACCGGCCGTCCGGATGCGAACGAACTGCTGCACGCCGCGGAACCCGCGATCGCCGAGGGCCTGCTCGATCTGCGGGCACGTCTGCTCGCCTCGCCCGAGCGCGTCGCCTTCCTGCGCCAGCAGTTCTCCATGAAGAACACCATGGGTTACGGGCTGAACGCGCTCCTCGACTTCGATGACCCCGTGCGCATCCTGGAGCACCTCATCATCGGCTCCGAGGGCACACTCGCCTTCGTTGCCGAGGCCCGCTTCCGCACGATCGAGGTACGCCCGTCGATCGCGACGGGGCTGCTCGTGTTCGAGACGCTGTCCGCCGCGATGACGGCACTTCCCGACCTCACCCGACTCGGACTCGCCACCATCGAGCTCATGGACGCCGCCTCCCTCCGGGTCGCGCAGGGGTTGAGCGACGTCCCGGCATCGATCGCGGAGATCGAGGTGCAGGGGCACGCCGCTCTCCTGGTGGAGGTGCACGCCTCCGACGACGATGCGCTCAGGGAGGCGAGTGCGACGGCACAGGCGCATTTCGAGGCACTGCCGCTCGCCGTGGCACCGCGCCTCACCACGGACTCCGGAGAACGCGCTTCACTGTGGCACGTGCGCAAAGGTCTCTACACCGCGGTCGCCGGCGCCCGCCCCTCGGGAACGACGGCTCTCCTCGAGGACATCGTGGTGCCGGTGCCGCGTCTTCTCCACACGTGCGAGCGACTCATCGAGCTGTTCGCCGCGCACGGGTACGAGGGCTCGGTGATCTTCGGGCACGCCAAGGACGGCAACGTCCACTTCCTCCTCAACGAGCGTTTCGACGATGCCGACAGCATCGCGCGCTATCGGCGCTTCACCGATGATCTGGTGGACCTCGTGCTGTCCCAGCAGGGATCGCTGAAGGCCGAGCACGGGACCGGGCGCATCATGGCGCCGTTCGTACGCCGCCAGTACGGTGACGAGCTCACCGACATGATGTGGGAGATCAAGGGCCTCCTCGACCCCGACGGCATCCTGAATCCGGGGGTGGTCCTCTCCGACGACCCGGACTCCTACCTGCATGACCTCAAGCGGGTGCCGACGGTCGAGGGCGAGGTCGACCGCTGCGTCGAATGCGGGTACTGCGAACCGACCTGTCCGAGCAAGAGCATCACCCTCACGCCTCGACAGCGCATCGTGATCCGCCGCGACATGGCGTGGGCCGAGGAGCAGGGCGACACCGAGCTGCTGCGCGACCTGCAGAAGGACTACGACTACGACGGCGTCCAGACGTGTGCGGTCGACGGCATGTGCGGCGTGGCCTGTCCGGTCGACATCAACACCGGCGACCTCGTGCGTCGGCTTCGTGCGGAGCAGTCGAACGCGATCGAAGGCGCGGTGTGGGGCGTGGCCGCGAAGCACTGGGGCACGGTCACCCGGGCCGGAGGGGTCGCGCTCACCGTCGCCGATGCCCTCCCCGCTCCGCTCGTGCGCGGCGTCACGCAGCTCGGCCGCGCGGTCCTCGGCACCGACACCGTGCCCCTCTACGACGGCGGGCTCCCCCACGGCGGCTCGAAGCCCCCGCGCCCGGAGTCGCCGACCGATGCGCAGGCCGTCTTCTTCGGCGCCTGCATCGGGACGATGTTCGGTGCGGAGGGCGAGGGCGAGGGATCTCGGGATGCCCTGCGTGCACTGCTCGACCGGGCGGGGATCCCCGTCGTGATCCCCGAGGAGAACGGCGGACTCTGCTGCGGCACACCGTGGAAGTCGAAGGGCCATCTCGACGGATACGCACGCATGTCGGACCGGGTCCTGGAGTCGTTGTGGGTCGCGAGCCGGCACGGCGAGCTTCCCGTGGTGTGCGATGCGGCGTCCTGCACCGAGGGCCTGGACGTGATGCTCGCACAGTCGGTCGCGAAGAACCCCCGGTACGCCGGGCTGCGTATCGAGGACGCCACGACCTTCGTGGCCCGCGAGGTGCTGCCGAAGCTGACCGTCACGGCGAAGCTGCCCACCATCGCGGTGCATCCGACCTGTTCCACGACGGCGCTCGGGGCGACCGGGGCGCTGACCGCGATCGCCGGAGCCGTCGCCGACGACGTGTTCGTCCCCGAGGGGTGGGGCTGCTGCGCCTTCGCCGGGGACCGCGGCATGCTGCACCCCGAGCTCACGGCCAGCGCGACCGCTCAGGAGTCGGCGGAGATCGCGGAGGCCGAGAGCACGCGCGGCGACTTCGATGCGTTCGTGTCGGCCAACCGCACCTGCGAGATCGGGATGACACGTGCCACAGGGCGACCGTATCGGCATGTGGTCGAGGTGCTCGAGGAGCTCACCCGCCCCTGAGCGCGGGCGCACACAGCGAGGGCCCTCCCGACTCGTGGTCGGGAGGGCCCTCGCCTCGTCGCGATCCGATCCGTCTCAGCCTGCGGACAGGACCGCGACAGCCTCTTCGCGCAGACCGGCCGGGATCACGACGACCGCGCTGTCCTGCGCCGACCGCTCGGCGACGGACCCGTCCGACCAGCGCAGATCGCGCGTGCGCAGTTCATCGGGCAACCCGATCGTGCCGACGCTCGGGTCGAGCGCGTGCATGTGCACCGTCGCCCCTGTGGTCGTGTAGCGACGCGGAGCGCCGCTCCGCTCCCCCATCCGGATCCACGGTCGTGTGCCGTAGATCGCGTGCCCGTTCGCCTGCAGCCACGCACCCAGCTCGCGCATCGCGCTCCGCTGCAGTTCCGGGATCGAGCCGTCGGCCGCAGGGCCCACGTTGATCAGCAGATTGCCGTTCTTGGCCACGACGTCGACGAGCAGGCGGATGAGCGCCGCACCGGACAGCGAGTGCCGCTCGTCCTCCGCCTGGTTGAAGCCGAACGAGTAGCCGAGGCCGCGGGTCGACTCCCATGGCTCCGGGATGATCTCGGGGATGTCCGTGTATTCGCGGGTGAGGAAGCCGTGGTACGGCACACCCCAGCGGTCGTTGACGACACCATCCGGTACGGCATCGAAGTACCGCTCCAGGAGCGCGGCGACCGCGTACTCGTCACGCCCCTTGCCACCGTCCGGCCACTCGATGTCGTTCCAGAGCACGTCGGGCGAGAAGCGCGCCACGAGCTCGTCGAGTTGTGCGGCGGAGTAGCGGGCGAAGTGCGCGTCGTTGCGACGGAACCGGAACAGATCGGTGTCCGATTCGATCGCCGGGAAGTCGCTCACGTGCCAGTCGAGCGCGCCCGAGTAGTAGACGCCGAACTTCGCACCCGCCCGGCGGGTGGCATCGTGGAACTCGGAGATCAGGTCACGGCGCGGACCACGAGCCACCGCGTTGAAGCCGGTCGTCGCGGTGTCCCACAGACAGAACCCCTCGTGGTGCTTCGTCGTGGGGATGACGTACCGGGCTCCCGCGCCGACGAGCTCGCCCACGAAGGCATCCGCGTCGAACGCCGAGGCATCCCACCGATCGGCGAGGTCCTCGTACGAGGTGCCCGGCCCGAACAGCTGCTGGTGCCGCTCCCACGTGGGGCTGCCGGCGATGCGCACGGTGTTGCCGTACCACTCGGCGTACTGGTGCCAGGCGTACGCGTCCTCGGTCGGGATGTTCACGCCCTCGCCGTGCTGCACGGCCCACGCCGGCACCGAGTAGAGACCCCAGTGCACGAAGAAGCCGAGCTTCGCGTCGCGGTACCAGTCGGGCACACCCTGCGTGGGGTACGTCGGAGCGTCCGCGCCGAGGTCCGGTCCGGTGCGCTTCTCGAAGTTCATCATGCGCTCTGCTCCTCAGGGGTTCCGCGACGGACGACGACCGCGGTGAGATCGGGATTCCCGTTCGGGTCGAAGGGGTAGACGCCGGGCCGCAGGCGGTGGTGGCCCAGACGCAGCAGGTCCTGATCGACACCTCCGGGCGTCAATGCGAGGGTCCAGCCCACGGCGAGCTTGTACAGCTCCGGTTCGAGGTAGCCGATCTTCACCACGACGATGTCGGCGCTCGTGGGCTCGAGCCCCAGCATCCGGAAATCCGAGAGGTGGTGGAACGGCTTGCGGCGCTCGGTGATGATGGCGTGCAGCCCGCCCACTGCGATCACGACCTGCGTGCCCGCATCGGGATCCCCGTCGGTGATGGAGAACACGGTCCCGGTGATCGGCACGGGGCCGTGCGGGCCTGCGTCGACCCCTGCGCCGGCGTCGAGGGTGACGGTGGCGCCGACACCGGCGGCCGCTGCCTGGGTGACGGCCACGGGATCGAAGATCGAGGCGACCAGCGTGGTGCGGCTGCCGTCGGTGAGCTCCGCACGCTGCAGCAGGTGCGCGAGCGTCCAGGTCACGTCGCCCGCACCACCGGCGGTCGGGTTGTCGCCCGAGTCCGAGATCAGGTACGGATGCGGCGCTCCCGGGGCGAGCGCCTTCTCGAGCGCCTCATCGAGGGATCCGGTCTCGGCCACGAAGACGAAGTCCTCGCGGGCGTCCCAGAACATCCGCGCCACGCGCTCGGCCTCACGGGCGATCAGCTCCTCGTCGTCACCGGTGACCACGACGTACGCCTGGCACCGCGGCTCATCCGCCCAGGCATAGCCGATCCACACCGAGGCGTCGACGACGCCGGGAAGCGCTTCGATCTCGGGCAGCTGCGCGTAGATGCTGCGCGCCGGCTCCAGGCGGGTGCTGGTCTTCTCCCCGGGCAGCAGCACCGGGACCGGCACCCACGCCGTGAACGGGCGCCGACGCAGCGGGTCGGTGCCGTGCGGCCCCCGCAGTCGCGAGAGCAGGTTCCACACCGCCCTCTCCTTGGTGTTCATCCAGTCCTCGTGCGGCGCCATCCGGTAGCAGGTCAGCAGATCGACCGCGTCGCGCAGCACCTCTGAGACGTTGCCGTGCAGATCCATCGACGTCGACACCAGCGTGTCGGGGCCGAGGGCTGCGCGCACCGCGAGAGCGAGATCCCCCTCGGCGTCCTCCATGCCGACGACGCTCATGGCGCCGTGGATGTCGAAGAAGAAGCCGTCGAAGGGCCCCTGCGTGCGGATGCCCTCCACGATCGCATCCTTCATCCGGTGGTAGGTCTCCGGAGCCACGGCGCCGCCCGGCAGAGAGCGTCCGTGTGTGAGCGGCACCCACTCCGCGGCGGCTTCGAGCTCGCGCCCGTCCTCGAGGAAGGGATAATACGCGCGCAGGGCCTCTCCGGTGCGGACCGTGAAGGCCTCGTCACCGGAGATATGAGGGGAGAACGTGCTCGACTCGATCGAGATCCCGGCGATGCCGATGCGGGGTCTCGGGAGCCCGCCGTCTACGACGGAAGGAAGGGAACCCATCCAGATCTCGTGGGCTTCGGGACGTGCAGTCACGTGGTGTGCTCCTTGTCGGGGGTCGTCGGGTGGACTCATCGGGTGTTCGGGGGCCATCGGGTGTTCGGTGCGAACCGGGATCAGTGTGCTCGTGCCGGCACGAGGGCACGGCGGGCGGTCTCGATGGCGCCGAGAGCGACGGCATCGGAACCGAGGACGGCGGGGATGATGCGCAGCGGGATGCCCGATACCGGGGAGTCCGTGCGCAGCGTGCGCGCGATCGCCGGCTCGAGGAGGTCCCAGGCGGTGGCGACGCCGCCGCCCACGATCGCACAGGGCAGATCGATGATCGTCGCCGCACTGGCACACGCGAGCGCGAGCGCGTGTCCGGCGGCGTCGAACACCGCGATCGCGTCCACGTCGCCCTGTCGGGCACGGTCGGCGACGTCTCTGGCGTCGAGGATCGGTCCCGCCGTGCGCTCCTGAAAGCGCAGTGCGATCGAGGTGCCCGACGCCAATGTCTCCAGATGGCCGGTCTGGCCACAGGTGCACACGAGCTCGCTGTAGCCGGGGGTGTGTCCGATCTCCCCCGCCGCACCGTGCGGACCGTGATGGAGTTCACCGTCGATCATGAGCGCACCGCCGACGCCCGTGCCGAGCATCACGCCGAGCACATCGCGGTCCGTGCGCCCGTCGGCGGCGGCCTCGCCGAGCAGGAAGGCGTTGACGTCGTTCTCGACACGTACGGGGACGCCGAGACGTGCTTCGAGTTCGTCCGCCAGGGGGAACCCCGCCCACCCGACGAAGGTGGCCGATGCCGCGCGGATCGTCCCGGTCTCATGGTCGATGACCCCCGCTGCGCCGACCCCTGCCGCGACGAGTGTCACGTCGGCCTCGGCGACCAGCGCGCGGGTGAGTTCTGCCGCCGCATCGGCCATCGCGCCTCCGCCGAGGGCAGCGGGTGCCGGGACGCTTCCCCTGGCGAGGACTGTTCCTTCGGCACTGACGAGGAGGGCCGCGATCTTGGTGCCGCCGATGTCGATCCCGACCAGACCGGTGCCGTCGGGGAGGACGATGCCGTCGACGGGCATGGTGGTGCGCTGTTCCTGACCGATCATGCTCAGCGCCCGCCCAGTCCTGCCATCGCGATGCCCTTGACGAGGTGCTTCTGCAACACGATCACGAGAATCGTCGTCGGCACCATCGAGATGATGGCCGCGGCCATCTGCAGGTCCCACCGCGTGCCGGTGAGTCCTGCGAAGCTCGCGAGTCCGACGGGGAGCGTTCCGTGCGCGTTGTAGTCGACCGTCACGATCAGCGGCCACAGGTAGCTGTTCCAGAACGAGAGGAACGTGAACACCGCGAGCACCGCCACGGCCGACTTCGACAGGGGAAGGATGATCTGCAGGAACGAGCGCACGGGGCCGGCGCCGTCGACGCGTGCCGCCTCCTCCAGCTCGTACGGGATGCCGCGGAAGAACTGCCGCATCAGGAACGTGCCGAAGGCCCCGAAGGCGAAGGGCAGGATCAGCGCCTGGTAGGTGTCGACCCAGTTGAACCACTGCATCACCTGGAACATCGGGATGACGAGGACTTCGGCCGGCACCATGAGCGTCGCGAGGAACAGCACGAACACCGCGTCGCGGCCCTTCCAGCGCAGACGCCCGAAGGCGTACCCTGCCGTGGTCGAGACGACCAGAACGACGAGGGTGCCGCCGATCGCGACGATGAAGGAGTTCATGATGTAGGTCAGGAACGGCCCGTAGGCGAACACGTCGACGAAGTTGCTCCACCGCAGCTCGGAACCCACCAGGGTCGGCGGCATCGAGAACATCTCGGCGTTCGGCTTGAGCGCCGAGAAGAACGCGTAGATCAGCGGGGAGATGAAGATCAGCGCCGCGATGTAGATCGCGACATGGGCGAGGATCAGTCGCGCGCGGGCACCCGGTGTGGTCGCCGCGCCGCGCGCACGCTCCCGATCGGAGCGGCCGGCACGGCCCGTGGGGCGGACGAGGGTCTCAGTGCTCATAGTGCACCCACTTCTTCTGCGCGGCGAACTGGAGCCCGGTGATCGCGATGATGATCGCGAAGAGGATCCACGCGGCTGCGGCGGCGAGGCCGAGGTCGCCGAAGGTGAACCCCTGCTCCCAGATGTACATGACGAGCGGCTTGGTGGCGTTGCCGGGACCGCCGCCGGTGAGCATCTGCGGCTGGACGAACACCTGCAGGGAGGTGATCATCGTCATGATCGTCGCGAAGAAGATCGACGGCGAGATCATCGGGATGATGATGCTCCATACCCGGCGGAACCCTCGGGCGCCGTCGATGCTCGCCGCCTCCAGCACGCTCTCGGGGAGCTGCTCGAGAGCGGCCGAGAAGATCAGCATGTTGTAGCCGAGCCCCTGCCAGACGCTCATCACGACGACCATGATCATGGCCCATGACGGGTCGGCGAGGAAGTTCGGCAGCTCGATGCCGAACCAGGTCTGCGAGAGACCGTTGAACAGCCCCTGCGGCTGCAGCATCATCTTCCACACCAGCACGTTGGCGACCATCGGAGTCACCACGGGGATGAAGAAGAGCACGCGCAGGGCTCCTCGTCCGCGGATTCGCGATCCGAGGCCGAGAGCGAGCACGAGCGAGAGAGCGACGCTCAGCGGCACGTAGAGCAGGGTGTACACCGCCGAGTTGCGCAGCGCCGGCCAGAAGTCGGGGCTGCTGGTGAACAGCTTGACGTAGTTGTCCACGCCGTTGAAGGTCCGCTCGCCGAAGGTCGGCCAGTCGAAGACGCTCATCACGATCGAGAGCCCGACGGGCACGATCGTGAACAGGGCGAGCCCGATCAGGGCGGGGCTTGCGAACCCCAGCGCCTGACCGGCCTCCACCTTGGCGAGCGATCGTCGACGTCTCGTCGTGATCGTCATCTCAGTTCTTTCTCTGTTGCTGCGTTACTGCGGTGGCCGGAGCCGGGTCACTCGCCGAACTGCGCCTGCGCGTTGGAGAGCAGCTCTTCCATCGTCATCTGACCGTTGTAGACGCTGACCAGGTTGGGCTGGATGTAGCTGTCGAGCTTCTGCCAGTTCTTCGTCATGTACAGCGGAACGGTGTCGCCGAACGCGGCCTCGAACACCGACTGCACCTGGTCGCGGTACTTCTCATCGATCGACTCGAAGTACAGCGGCTGCGAAGAGGTGCGCGCGGGGTACGAGCGACCGGAGGAGGCGATGTAGTCCTGCGCATCCTCACCCAGCAGCGAGCCCATGACCTTGAGCGCGGCCTCCGGGTTCTTGCAGTTCGCCGAGATGCCGTAGCCGGAGCCGAGGATCGGGCCGGGGTTGCCGTCCGCACCTGCGGGCAGCGGCACCATGCCGGCGGCGAAGCCGGACTCGTTGTCGAGGTAGCTCACGGCGTTCCACGTGCCGTCGACCGCCATCGCGGCGTTCGCGCCCGTGTACTGGTTCTCACCCCAGCCGGTGTCCGACGCCGACGCCACGGGAGCCGCGACCTTCTTCTCGGTGACGAGCTCGGCATACCAGGTCGAGGCGTCGACGAACGCCTTCTCGTCGATGTGCAGGGTGCCGTCCTCGGAAGCCGGCTGCGTCGCGGAGTACGCGATCGGCATCGACATCCACTGGTAGCCGCCCATGCCCATGCCGAAGCCGTACTTGCCGTCCTTGGTGGCAGCCGCGGCGATGGTGTCGAAGTCGTCGAACGTCCACCCGATCTCCGGGGTGGGGGCGCCCGCTGCGGTCAGCATGTCCTGGTTGTAGTAGACGAGCATGGTCGCGACGTCGAAGGGCACACCGTAGGTCTTGCCCTCGAAGCTGAGGATGCCGTCGGCGCTCGGGTTGAACTCGGACCAGTCGATGCCCGCCGTCTTGAGGTCGGCGTCGCTCAGCTCGCGGAATCCGCCGGTGTAGCCGCCCAGCTGCGCTCCGCTCATACCGGTCACGCACGCCATGTTGCCGCTGGCCATGTTGGTGGTCAGCTTCGTGAAGAAGTCGCTCCACGGCGACGTCTGCAGCTTGATCTTGATGTCGGGGTTCTGCTCCTGCGCGAATGCGACCTGGGCCTCGAGGGCATCGACGTCGGACTCGCTCCCCGCCCACATGTCGACGACGATCGTGTCGCCGTCGGCGGAACCGCCGGTGCCGTTGCCGCTCGCGCAGCCGGTCATCGCGACTGCGACGCCGGCGACGGCGACAACAGCCCCTACACGCAACTTCTTCATTGAATGCCTCCTGGAAGGGAACTGGTTATTTCGAGGCTCGAATTAACCTAGTAGGATTTCGTATGAAGTTACCGTTTCATACTTCGCAAGGGGCCGCAAGCTGAACATCCGATGTTTATCGGACCTTGATAATTCGTAACTCCCGGGAAACACGACCATCCCCCGCTACGCTGACGATGCTCCGACAGGAAAGTGCTCCCATGACGAACACCGCTGACACCACCGTCGACGACCCGCACACGCGGCGGATCCTCGACCTCGTCGCGCGCGGCGAGGCCCGCTCACGATCGGAGCTCGCCACATCGCTCGGCGTCGCCGCATCGACGGTCGGACTCCGCGTGCAGTCCCTGCTCGACGCCGGAGTCCTCCGCGAAGCGGGCGACGGCACCTCGCGCGGCGGACGACGTCCCCGGGTCCTCCAGATCGCCGCGGACGGCTTCGTGCTCTCGGCAGACCTCGGCGGCGGCCACGCGCGCATCGGCAGGCACTCCCTCAGTGGCGCCCTCTTGGACAGCGAGTCGATCGCCGTCGATGTGACCGAGGGCCCCGAGGCGACGCTCGACCGCCTCGGTGTCGTGTTCGACCGCCTGGCGTCCGCCGGCCGCGTCCACGCGATCGGCATCAGCCTTCCGGGCCCCGTCGACATCGCGACAGGCTCGGTCGATCAGCCATCGCGGATGCCCGGATGGCCGGGGTTCCGCGTCGGCGAGCACCTCTCCACGCGCTACGACGTTCCGGTGGCGGTCGACAACGACGCCAATCTCGCCGCCCTGGGAGAGCACCGTGAGCGCTTCGGCCACACCGGCCACAGCATCACGGTGAAGGCGGGAACCGCGATCGGCAGCGGCATCATCGTCGACGGCCGCGTGCACCGCGGTGCGACCTCCGCCGCCGGCGACATCACGCACACCCGCATCGACGGCAGCGGCGACATCCCCTGCTCCTGCGGCAACACCGGCTGCCTCGAGACCGTGGCGAGCGGGGCGAGCCTCGTGCGGCAGATGCGAGACCGCGGCAACGACTCCGTGCACACGACGACCGATGTGCTCAGCCTGGCGCGCGATGCGGATCCCCTGGCCACGACACTGGTGCGGACCGCAGGCACCCATCTCGGACAGGCGCTCTCCGGCGTCGTGAACTTCTTCAACCCGCACGCCGTGTTCCTCACCGGCAGCATGAGCGCATCAGAACCGTTCATCGCCGCCGTCCGCAGCCGGGTCTACGAGGCGTGCCACCCGCTCGCCACGCAGCGCCTGCGCATCGAGTCCGCGACCACGGGCGCTGATGCCATCCTGCATGGAGCCGCGCGCCTCGCGCTCGAGGGCATGGACATCCCCGTGGCGACGGCCTGAGCCGCCGCCACGAGGGACTCAGTCGGCGATCAGAGTCAGTTCGATCACGGGCACGAGCACGTCGGGGCGTCGCACCGGGAGGTGCACCGTCAGCGTCCCCTCGGCCTCCCCCGCAGGCGTCATCAGATCCGCCTCGCGATCCGGATCGGACACGCTGGTCCGGAGCCACGATCCGTCGTTCAGCAGCCGCGCGTACGACACCTTCCCGGCGAGCTCCGGCAGGTGCACGAAGCCCATCGGCCAACTGAACAGGTTCAGGTACAGGCGGTTCCCCCTACGCGTGTACACCCCCTCGCGCGGCGGGGTGAACGACGCGTGCCCGGCGCCGATCACGGCGCCCCGATGCAGGCGCATCCACTCGCCGATCTCTCCCAGCGTCTGCGCATCGCGGGGCGCGATCGCCCCACGTCCGTCCGGGCCGATGTTCAACAGCATGTTGCCGCCCATCGACACAGAGTCCACCAGCATCTGCACGAGCATGGTGGGCGACTTCTGATCGGTGTTGTCACGGTGGTAGCCCCAGGAGCCGTTCAGCGTCTGGCACGCCTCCCAGATCAGCGGTACACCGTCACGCACGATCGGCGAGGTCGGCTGGTACTGCTCGGGGGTGACGAAGTCGGCCGGAATGCCCAGACGATCATTCACGAGCATGTTCGGCTGCAGTTCCCGGCACAGGGCGAGCAGGGCTGTCGCGTCCCAGTCGCCCGGCCCCTTGCCCACCCATCCGTCCTTCTCCTCTGGGTAGGTGAAGTCGAAGAAGAGGTAGTCGATGTCGCCGTACTCCGTGAGGAGCTCGCGCACCTGCCCGTGGAGGTAGTCGCGGTACGCGGCCATGTCGCGCCCGACGTTCAGCGCGTGCGCGCCCTCGTCGTCACGGCGCGGGTGATTCCAGTCCACGGTGAAGTCGGGGTGATGCCAATCGATCACCGAGTGGTAGAGGCCGACCTTGAGGCCCTCGGCCCGCAGCGCCTCCACATACTCGCGCACGAGGTCGCGCCCGGTGTTCGTCACCGACGTGAAGTCCGTCAGCTTCGAGTCCCAGAGACAGAATCCGTCGTGGTGCTTCGTGGTGAGCACCACGTATCCCATGCCGGTCTCCTTCGCCGTGCGCGCCAGGGCGTTCGCATCGAAGAGATCGGGGTCGAAGTGCTCGAAATACTGCCGGTAGTCCTCATCGGTGAGGCGTTCGTAGTTCTGGACCCACTCGTGCCGGGCAGCGCCGCTGTAGAGGCCAAAGTGGACGAACATGCCGAACCGGGCCCGGTCAAACCATTCCTGTCGCATGTCCTCCATCCTGGCATAGACATCGGATGTTTAGAGGCAGAATGACCTCGGTCACGAAGAACGGGCGCCCCCGAAGGGACGCCCGTTCTTTCGAGAATCGAATCAGCGCGCGGCGCTGCCGTCGACGTAGTCCTCATCCTGCTGCTTCCACGCGAAGAGCGAACGCAGTTCCTTGCCGGTGACCTCGATCGGGTGCTGCTCCTCCTTCGCACGCAGTGCCAGGAACTCCTCGGCCCCGTTGTCCTGGTCGTCGATGAAGCGCTTCGCGAAGGCGCCGGACTGGATGTCGGCCAGCACGCCCTTCATGCTCTCCTTGACGCGCTCGTCGATGACGCGCGGGCCGGAGACGTAGTCGCCGAACTCGGCGGTGTCGGAGATCGACCAGCGCTGCTTGGCGATGCCGCCCTCCCACATCAGGTCGACGATCAGCTTGAGCTCGTGCAGAACCTCGAAGTACGCGATCTGCGGCTGGTAGCCCGCCTCGGTCAGCGTCTCGAAGCCGGCCTGCACCAGGTGGCTCACGCCACCGCAGAGCACGGCCTGCTCACCGAACAGGTCGGTCTCGGTCTCCTCGGTGAAGGTCGTCTTGATGACGCCGGCGCGGGTGCCGCCGATGGCCTTGGCGTACGAGAGCGCGAGGTCCCATGCCGTGCCCGATGCGTCGCGCTCGACGGCGATGATGTCGGGGATGCCACGGCCGGCGACGAACTCGCGACGGACCGTGTGACCGGGAGCCTTCGGGGCGACCAGGATCACGTCGACACCCTCGGGAGCGTCGATGTAACCGAAGCGGATGTTGAAGCCGTGCGCGAAGGCGAGCGTCTTGCCGGCCGTCAGGTTCGGCGCGATCGACTCGCTGTAGATCGTGCGCTGGTGCTGGTCCGGCGCGAGGATCATGATGACGTCGGCCCACTCGGTGGCGTCGGCGACGGTCTTCACCGGGAAGCCGGCCTCCTCGGCCTTGGCTGCCGACTTGGAGCCCTCCTTGAGGGCGATCGCGACCTCGACACCCGAGTCGCGCAGGTTCTGCGCATGGGCGTGACCCTGCGATCCGTAGCCGACGATCGCGACCTTCTTGCCCTGGATCAGGGACAGGTCTGCATCGGCGTCGTAGAAGATCTCGGTGCTCACTATGTGTTTCTCCTTGTTCTTTGCGTTTCGTCTTGCTTCGCGCACTCGATGAGCGGCGAAAACTCGGTACTCGGGTTGGTCAGCCGCGCAGGACGCGTTCGGTGATGCTCTTGCCGCCGCGGCCGATCGCGAGAAGGCCGGACTGCGCGATCTCCTTGATGCCGAAGGGCTCGAGCGCGCGCAGCATCGCATCGACCTTGCCCTTGTCACCGGTCACCTCGATCACGAGTGCGTCGGAGGCGTAGTCGACCACGGAGGCGCGGAAGAGGTTCACCACCTCGATCACGTTCGAGCGCGTGGCGTTGTCGGTGCGCACCTTCACGAGCATGTGCTCGCGCTGCACGGAGGTGGCGAAGTCGAGCTCGACGATCTTGATCACATTGATCAGCTTGTTGAGCTGCTTGGTGACCTGCTCGAGCGGAAGCTCGTCGACGTCGACGACGACGGTGATGCGGGAGATACCCGGCACCTCCGTCACGCCGACGGCGAGGGAGTCGATGTTGAAGCCGCGGCGGGCGAAGAGCCCCGCGACACGGGTCAGCAGGCCGGGGGTGTTCTCCACCAGCAGGCTCAGCACGTGGGTCGACATGGATCAGTCCTCCTCGTCGAATGCGGGCGCGTGCTCGCGGGCGTACTGGACATAGCTGTTGCTGACTCCCTGCGGGACCATCGGCCACACCATGGAGTCGGCACTCACGACGAAGTCGATCACCACGGGGCGGTCGTTCGTCTCGAGCGCGAGCTGGATGGCGGCGTCCACCTCCTCTTCCTTCTCCACGCGGATCGCGAGGCAGCCGTAGGCCTCGGCGAGCTTCACGAAGTCGGGGATGCGGATCGTGCCGTGACCCGTGTTCAGATCGGTGTTGGAGTGACGGCCGTCATAGAACAGCGTCTGCCACTGCCGGACCATGCCGAGCGACGAGTTGTTGATGATCGCGACCTTGATCGGGATGTTGTTGATCGTGCAGGTCGCGAGCTCCTGATTCGTCATCTGGAAGCAGCCGTCGCCGTCGATCGCCCAGACCGGACGCTCGGGCTGCGCCACCTTGGCCCCCATCGCGGCCGGCACCGAGTAACCCATCGTGCCGGCACCGCCGGAGTTCAACCAGGCGTTCGGACGCTCGTACTTGATGAACTGTGCCGCCCACATCTGGTGCTGACCGACGCCGGAGGCGAAGATGCCCTCCGGACCGGTGAGCTCGCCGATCCGCTGGATCACATACTGCGGAGCCAGGAGGCCGTCCGTCGTCGGCGCGTATCCGAGGGGGAACTCGGTGCGCAGTCCGTCGAGGTACGACCACCATTCCTCGATGTCGGGCTTCGCGCCGGAGGTCGCCCCGCGGAAGGCCGCATCGAGATCGGTGAGCACATCGCGCACGTCGCCGACGATCGGCACATCGGCCGTGCGGATCTTGGAGATCTCGGCCGGGTCGATGTCGACATGGACGACCTTCGCGTTCGGCGCGAACAGAGCCGCCTTACCCGTGACGCGGTCGTCGAACCGGGCACCGAGCGACACCAGGAGGTCGGCCTCCTGGAGCGCCAGCACGGCGGGAACCGTGCCGTGCATGCCGGGCATGCCGAGGTGCTGAGGGTGCGAGTCGGGGAACGCGCCGCGCGCCATCAGCGTGGTGACGACCGGCGCGCCGGTGGACTCCGCGAGCTCGAGGAGCTCCGCCGACGCCTTGCCGCGGATCACACCACCGCCGACGTACAGCACCGGCTTCTTGGCCTCGGCGAGCAGCGTCGCCGCGGCCTGGATCTGCTTGCCGTGCGCCTTCGTGACGGGACGATAGCCGGGGAGGTCGATCTTGGGCGGCCACACGAACGGGGCGGTCGCCTGCTGCGCATCCTTCGTGATGTCGACCAACACGGGGCCGGGGCGTCCGGTGCCCGCGATCTCGTAGGCCGCGACGATCGCGCCGGGGATGTCCGCGGCATCCTTCACCAGGAACGAGTGCTTGGTGATCGGCATCGTGATGCCCACGATGTCGGCTTCCTGGAACGCGTCCGTTCCCATCAGCGTCGAGAACACCTGGCCGGTGATGGCGAGCATCGGAACCGAGTCCATGTAGGCATCGGCGATCGCGGTCACGAGGTTGGTCGCACCGGGCCCGGAGGTCGCGATGCACACGCCGACCTTGCCGGAGGCCGATGCGTAGCCCTCGGCGGCGTGACCGGCGCCCTGCTCGTGCCGCACCAGGATGTGGCGCAGCTCGGAGGCATCCATGAGCGGGTCGTAGACCGGGAGGATCGCACCTCCGGGAAGACCGAACACGTCGGTGACACCGAGCAGCTCGAGCGAGCGGACCACGGCCTCCGCGCCGGTGATCTCCGGCGCAGAGGATTGACGGGCGGGCGGCCTCGGCACGGCCGGGGCGGTATCAGCAGTCATGAGTTTCCTTCTGATGATCTGTGGAGGACGCCGGACGTCGGAGCGTCCGGGTCAGCCGGTGGTCGCTCCCTCGGCGGCGGACCGCACGAGGCGCGAGTACTTGGCAAGAACGCCTCGGGTATAGCGCGGGGGAAGCGGCTCCCAGCCAGAACGGCGGGAGGCGAGCTCTGCCTCGTCGACGAGTAGATCGAGAGAGCGAGCTGCGATATCGACCCGTATCAGATCACCATCGCGCACGAAGGCGATAGGACCTGCGTCCACCGCTTCGGGTGCTATGTGGCCGATGCACAGGCCGGTTGTGCCGCCTGAGAATCGTCCGTCAGTCAAGAGTAGTACATCTTTTCCGAGCCCCGCGCCCTTGATGGCCGCAGTGATGGCGAGCATCTCGCGCATGCCCGGTCCGCCCTTGGGGCCCTCGTAGCGGATCACGATGACGGTGCCGGGCTCGATCTCCCCCTCGGCGACCGCGTCCATGGCGGCGCGCTCGCGCTCGAACACGCGTGCGGGGCCCTCGAACACGGCGGCGTCGAAGCCAGCGGTCTTGACGACAGCGCCCTCGGGGGCGAGGGAGCCGTGCAGGATCGTGAGGCCGCCGGTCGCGTGGATCGGGTTGTCGAAGGTGTGGATGACCTCGCCGTCGATCGGCTGCGGGTCGAGGTCGGCGAGGTTCTCGGCGAGCGTCTTGCCCGTGACGGTGAGCGCGTCGCCGTGCAACAGGCCCTCGTCGAGCATCGCCTTCATGATCACGGGGATGCCGCCGTGACGATCGACGTCGTTCATCACGTACTTGCCGAAGGGCTTCATGTCGGCGACGTGCGGGACCTTGTCGCCGATGCGGTTGAAGTCGTGCAGGCTCAGCTCGACGTCGGCCTCACGGGCGATCGCGAGCAGGTGCAGGACGACGTTCGTGGAACCACCGAGGGCCATCGCGAGGGCGATCGCGTTCTCGAACGCCTCCTTGGTGAGGATGTCGCGCGTCGTGATGCCCTGACGGAGCAGGTTCACCACGGCCTCGCCCGAGCGGTGGGCGTAGTAGTCGCGACGACGATCCGCTGCGGGCGGAGCCGCCGAGCCCGGAAGGCTGAGGCCGAGGGCCTCCGCGACCGACGCCATGGTGTTGGCGGTGTACATGCCACCGCAGGCACCCTCGCCGGGAGCGATGGCGCACTCGATGCGCTTGAGGTCCTCCTCGCTCATGAGACCGGCACGGCAGGCACCGACCGCCTCGAACGAGTCGATGATCGTGACGTCCTTCTCGGTGCCGTCAGAGAGCTTGACCCAGCCGGGAGCGATGGACCCGGCGTACAGGAACACGCTCGACAGGTCGAGGCGCGCGCTGGCCATGAGCATTCCGGGGATCGACTTGTCGCAGCCGGCGAGGAGCACGGAACCGTCGAGGCGCTCGGCCATCATGACGGTCTCGACGGAGTCGGCGATGACCTCGCGCGACACGAGCGAGAAGTGCATCCCCTCGTGGCCCATCGAGATGCCGTCCGAGACGGAGATCGTGCCGAACTGCAGCGGGTAGCCGCCGCCGGAGTGCACGCCTTCCTTGGCCCCCTGAGCGAGACGGTCGAGACTCAGGTTGCAGGGAGTGATCTCGTTCCAGCTCGACGCGATGCCGATCTGCGGCTTGTCCCAGTCGGCGTCTCCCATGCCGACGGCACGGAGCATGCCTCGGGAGGTCGTGGCCTCGATGCCGTCGGTGACGACGCGGCTGCGGGGCTTGATGTCGATGGGCGCGCTGTGAGAGGGATCATGCGAGGACATGACGGAAGTCTATTGCCGACGAGAGGCGCGTTCGTCCGCCAACGCCTCCAGAAGCTCGGCGATCTGTTGTGGAGTGTCCACACGCAAGGTCGCGACGCTCTCCCCCGGGCCCACGCGCACGCCGAGGTCGCCTTCTCCGAGCACACGCATCGCGTCCTCGTCGGTCACATCGTCGCCGGCGAACAGGATCCCCGTGGCATCGAAGCGATCGCGGAGCGCGGCCATCGCGGCGTCCTTGCCCTCGGTGCGCGAGGAGAATTCGAGAACCCGGTGCCCGGAGCGCCGCCGCCAGTGCGGGAATCGCTCGGCGACGAGCGCGTCGATCTCGGCGAAGACGCGTTGCTCGGTCTCCCGGTCCGCACGGCGGGTGTGCACGCCCATGCCGAAGGTCTTGGGCTCGAACTCCGCACCCTCGTACCGTTCGATGATCGGCTTCGCCGCAGCCCAGAGCTCTTCCCGAGCCCCTTCTTCCGTCTCCTCGCCTGGTGCGTCCACGTCGCCCTCGCCGGGGAACCAGTACTGGGCGCCGTGTGAGCCGGCCAGCGCGATCGCGGAGTCGTCCGTGTGCTCGGTGATCACGCGAAGGTCGTGCATGCTGCGACCGGAGACGTAGGCGACGAGCGTGTCCGGCAGAGCGGCGAGGCGTTCGACCTGAACCGCCACCTCGGGAAGCGCCCGTGCCGCCATCGGGTCTGCGACCAGAGGAGAAGCCGTGCCGTCGAAGTCGAGGGCGACCACCAACCGCGGTGTGGCAGCCAGAGCCTGCAGGTCGTCGTCAGCGGTTCCGGGGGTCCAGGGACGCGTCACGGATTCTCCAATCACAGGGGTGGTTCTCGGCGGCTCCGGCGTGAGCCGCACGCTCAGTATCTCGGTCGTGGAGGAACGTCAGCGACCACGGACCTCGGAGAGCGCCGCCAGGAACGACGACGACCACGCGTCGACGTCGTTGTCCAGCACCCGACGTCGAAGCGACCGCATACGCCGCCCCTGCTCCGCCGGAGGCATCTCCACGGCCGTCATGATCGCATCCTTGAGACCCTCGATGTCGTGCGGGTTCACCCGGACCGCCTGCCGCAGCTCGTCCGCGGCGCCGGTGAACTCGCTGAGCACCAGCACCCCGCGGTCGTCGACGCGGGTCGCGACATACTCCTTGGCGACGAGGTTCATGCCGTCCCGCAGGGCCGTCACCAGCATCACATCCGCGGCGAGATACAGCGCGACCATCTCTTCGCGCGGATACCCCTGGTGAAGATATCGGATCGCGGAATGGCCCATCGTGTCGGTATCGCCGTTGATGCGGCTGACCGCGAGCTCGATCTCGTCGCGCAGGTGCACGTACGCATCCACACGCTCCCGGCTGGGACTGGCGACCTGCACGAGCGTCACGTCTTCGACTTTGAGTCGCCCCTCTGCGAGCAGCTCGCCGTATGCCTTGATGCGGTGACGGATGCCCTTGGTGTAGTCGAGCCGGTCGACACCGAGCAGGATGCGCTTGGGGTTTCCGAGGCTCGCGCGGATCTCCGCCGCCCTCGCGCGCACATCCTCGCGGGCAGCGAGCTCGAGATACGGGGTGGTGTCGATCGAGATCGGGAATGCCCGCGCCATCGCGGTTCGGGTGCCCTCTCCCTCGGGGACGGAGACATGGGGGCCCTTGACCTCGTAGCGCAGCCGCCGGCGTACGGCGGTCAGGAAGTAGGTGGCGTCCTGCGCGCGCTGGAAGCCGATGACGTCGGCGCCGAGCAGCCCGCGCAGCACCTGGTCACGCCAGGGCAGCTGCGCGTAGAGCCCGTGTGCGGGGAACGGGATGTGATGGAAATACCCGATCGTGACATCCGGGCGCAGTTCGCGCACCATCTGCGGCACGAGCTGCAGCTGGTAGTCGTGAACCCAGACCGTGCCCTCCGGCGCCGCGGCATCAGCGGCCGCCTCGGCGAACCGTCGATTCACGGTGACGTAGGCATCCCACCACTCGCGGTGGTACTGCGGAGGAGCGATCACGTCGTGATAGAGCGGCCAGATCGTGTCGTTCGCGAAGCCCTCGTAGTACTCCGCCACCTCCTGGGCACTCAGCGCGACCGGAATCAGATCGATGCCGTCGGCCTCGAAAGGCTCCAGCTCGACGTCGGCCTGACCGGGCCAGCCCACCCAGGCTCCGTGGACACTGCGCATCATGGGTTCGAGGGCGGCGACGAGTCCGCCCGGAGAGGTGCGCCAGGTCTCCTCACCATCGGGCCCCACCACGCGATCCACGGGCAGGCGGTTGGCGACGACGACGAAATCTGCTGCGGCCACGAGGGCTCCTCCCGGGGGTTTCCTCCAGGCTATCGAGGAACGCGGATTTCCGCGGATCGTCGCTCAGGCCTTGACGAGAGCCTCCCGGCGCCCCACACCAGTCAGGAACCAGTTGGCCAGGCCCGCCGCGAAGGCGATGAACGCCGCGATCATCGGCAAGAGAAGCGCCGCAGGAGTGCCGACGTTCTCTGCGATCTCACCGGCGAACGCGGCTCCGATCGACTGACCGACGACCACACCGGATCCCAACATGGTCATGACGGTGGCCGAGCGTCCGCGCGGACTGCGGGCGGCGC
This sequence comes from Microbacterium sp. K27, assembly GCF_004794435.1. Lineage (NCBI taxonomy): Bacteria > Bacillati > Actinomycetota > Actinomycetes > Micrococcales > Microbacteriaceae > Microbacterium > Microbacterium sp. K27. The sequence goes on along the minus strand of NZ_SSDK01000041.1, from coordinate 20,233 downwards.
CGAAGCTGTACTGCGTGACGAGGGTGGGTCCGATGCCGATTCCCATGATCGCGAGCGCCAGCATCATCGTGCCCGGTGTGTCGACGAATCCGAGCAGAAGGGTGCCCGCCAGCAGGATGCCGGAGAAGACGAGCCATCGCGCCCGCATCGAGAAGGCGGCAGGAAGCCAGGCGACGCCGAGCGCGAGGATGGCGGAACCGACGCCCATGACCCCGTAGAGGAGCCCGGCCTGCTCCGGCGCGCCGCGATCGGCCATGAACGACGTCAGCGAGGTGAGCATCGTGCCGAAGAAGATCCCGACTCCGAGGATGCCGACGACGACGATCAGCAATTGCGGGCGCAACAGCTCGGAGACGGCGGACGGCGCCCTGCCGTCGGCGTCGCGATCCTGCGACACGTGTCGACCGCTGGGGTGCAAAGCGAAGGCACCGACGAAGACCACCGTGAGCACGGCCGCGCCGACCAGAGGCGCCCACGGCGCGATGGCCGACGCGAGGATACCGACCAGGAAGGGACCGAAGACGAACACGGTCTCGTCGGCCGCGGACTCGTAGGCCATCGTGCCCGACACCGTCTTGGCACGGCGAGCCACGGCCATCCGTTCGTTGATGATCGTCACCAGCCGCGAGCGCGAGAGCGGTGCGACCTGCGGGGCGGTGGCTCCGATGCCCACTGCGGCCAGCAGCACGAAGCCGTCTGCCGCGGTGCCATAGACCACGAACGTGAAGAGCAGGAGCATGCCGCCGTTGGCGAGGGCGAGCACCATCAGGACGACGCGCTGACCGAAGCGGTCTGCGGCGGCGCCGAGAAGAGGCCCGAAGCAGGCCGTGCCGAGGCCGACGGCTGCGGAGGTGAGCCCGCCCAGGGACAGGGAACCGCGGGCGGACACGACCACGGTCAGGACGCCGACCACCATCATGGCGAACGGCAGCCGCGCGATGAAGGCGATCAGGAAGTAGGGCAGACCGGCGAGACGCAGAAGGCTCGGCTCGGTGAGTGGTGGGATTGCTGTGGCGCGTGTCATGGCTCTCGCGCGTCGAGGACGCGATGTCGGGTGCCGCCGCTGTCCGTCGGAATGCCGACGGCCGGTAGATACACGGGGTGCGGCCGCGGGCGAGCCGCGACCAGGCCATGATAGCGGGTCGGCCCGAGGAACAGCAGGGAAGCCGGCGCCTCGGGACGGGTCTAGTCTGGGCGACACCCGCCGAACGACAAGCGCCCGAGGAGTCCCCGTTGCCCACTGCCCCGCAGGCCGCCGCGCCGATCCTCTCCCTCCCGTCGCGTTCACAGCGTGCCGGCAGTGCCAAGACCTCGCCGGTCCGCGACCTGCTGGCCCTCACCGCGCGCCCCGAGGTCATCTCGTTCGCCGGCGGGCTCCCCGCGCCCGAGCTCTTCGACGTCGAGGGCATCCGCGCCGCGTTCGATGCCGTGCTCGACTCCCCGGGGGTGCTCCAGTACTCCACGTCCGAGGGAGACCCGGGACTGCGGGACGCGGTCGCCAGACGCTATTCGTCCGACGGGCTGCCCACCGCGGCATCCGACCTCATCGTCACGACGGGGTCGCAGCAGGGGCTGGGGCTCATCTCGACGACGCTCGTCGATCCCGGCGACACGATCCTGGTTGAGGAGCCCTGCTACCTCGCAGCGCTCCAGACGTTCGCGCTGGCCGGTGCCCGCGTCGTCGGTGTCCCCTACGTCGGCGATTACCTCGACCTCGACGCACTGGACCGCCTCGCCGCGCACCATGGACCGAAGTTCTTCTACACCGTGCCCACGTTTCAGAATCCGACCGGACGCACGCACGATGTCGAAGCACGACGCACGATCGCCGCGATCGCGCAGCGCCGAGGCTTCCGGATCGTCGAGGACGAGCCGTACCACCAGTTGCGGTACTCGGGGGATGCCCTCCCCTCGCTCGCCGCGTTCTCCCCCGGACATGTCATCAGCCTCGGCAGCTTCTCCAAGGTGATCGCACCCGGCCTGCGCATCGGCTGGATCCGCACCACGGCCGACATCCGCTCGTCGATCACCATCGCCAAACAGGCGGCCGACCTGCACACCTCCACGATCGACCAGGCAGCGGCCGCCCACTACCTCGCTTCGGGTCGCGGCGAGCTCACGCTCTCGCGCATCCGCGAAGCGTATGCCGCTCGTCGCGACGCGATGCTGGAGATGCTTCCCTCCGCGCTCCCGGACGGAAGCAGCTGGAACCGACCCGACGGTGGCATGTTCGTCTGGGTGCGACTCCCCGAGGGACGGGACGCCGCATCGGCGCTTCCCGCAGCGCTCGCCCACGACGTCGCTTTCGTACCGGGCACGTCGTTCTTCTCCGGTATCCCCGACGAACGCACCCTCCGCCTGTCCTTCACCACCTACTCCCCTGCCAGGATCAGGGAGGGCTTGTCAAGGCTCGGTGCGACCTGGGGTACGGGAAGGTAGCGTGGGGGCATGCGCTACCTCTTCAGCACTGGACTTGTCGCTGCGATCTCTGCCGGGGTCTCCCTGCTGCGCGGCACGCGCGAGCAGCCGATCACCTGGCGCGCCGTCCTGTCGTGGGTGAGCTGGGGAATCACGATGGCACTCGCGGTCGGCGCCGTCGTCGACATGAACCGTGAACGCCGCGGCGTCCTGGTCGACGCCGACTCGCCCCAGTCGGTCAAGAAGGCGAAGAAGGCCCAGCGACTGCAGTTCCGGTCGCAGAAGGCTCTCGCCGACACGCAGGACCACGCGAAGGACGCTCGCCCCTGACGTCCTCCCCGCCCGAGACTCTTGTCACCGGGTGAGGATAAGGGCTTCTCCCTGACCGCCACCGCCACAGAGGCCGACGGCGGCCGTACCGCCACCTCGACGAGCGAGCTCATGTGCGACATGCACCACGAGCCGGTTCCCCGATGCGCCGATCGGGTGGCCGATGGCGATGCCGCCGCCATGGATGTTCACGATGCCCTCGTCCAGGCCGAGCTCCTCCTGCGAACGGGCGACGACAGCGCCGAAGGCCTCGTTGATCTCCACCAGGTCGAGATCGGCCGGCGCGATGCCCTGCTTCTCGCACGCACGTTCGATGGCACGCGCCGGCTGCGCCTGCAGCGAGTTGTCGGGACCGGCGGTCTGACCGCTCGCTCCGACGGTCACGAGCACGGGCCATCCCTTGGCGTCCGCAGTCCGTCGTGTCGTCACCACCACAGCCGAGGCACCGTCGGAGATCGGTGATGAGTTCCCCGCCGTGATCGAACCTCCCTCTGCGAACGCGGCACGCAGTCCCGCGAGGGTCTCGACGGTGGTGTCCGGACGCACGCCCTCGTCCCTCGTCACGCGCACGGGCTCTCCCCGACGCTGCGGCACGTCGACGGCGACGATCTCCTCGTCGAAGAGACCTGCCTCCTGCGCTGCCGACGCCCGCTGATGCGACAGCGCGGCCACCCGGTCCTGCGCTTCACGGGTCAGCCCGAAGCGCGCGTTGTGCCGCTCGGTGGACGCGCCCATGCTCTCCCGGTCATACGCATCCGTGAGGCCGTCGTATGCCATGTGGTCGAGAACCTCGACGCTGCCGTACGCCCAGCCGTCGCGCGATCCCATGAGCAGATGGGGCGCGCGCGTCATCGATTCCATCCCGGCGGCGACGACCACATCGGCGTCGCCGGTGCGGATCATCCGCGCCGCGTCGATGATGGCGGTCAAACCGGACAGGCACACCTTGTTCACGGAGTGCGCGGGAACGTCCCACCCGATCCCTGCGCCGATGGCCGCCTGACGCGCCGCGTTCTGCCCCGACCCGGCGGCGAGCACCTGGCCGACGATCACCGCGTCGACGTCGGCCGGATCGATCGAGCTCTGCTCCAGCGCACCTCGGATGGCGAAGGAGCCGAGCTGAGGTGCGGTGAACGCGGCGAGCTGCCCCTTGAGGCGACCCTGAGGCGTGCGGGCGGCGGCGACGATGACGACATCGTTCTCAGTCATGGTCTGTGGTCCTTCCGGTGAGGAGAGTGCGGGAGATGGTGAGCGGTGGTTCCGTGGCGGCGATGACCTCGCCGACCGTGACGCCCGGCGCCGTCTCGACGAGCACCAGGCCTTCGGCCGTCACATCGACCACGGCGAGGTCGGTGATGATCCGATCGACGACACCGCGACCGGTCAACGGCAGCGAGCACTCGTCGACGATCTTCGCGGAGCCGTCCTTGGCCACGTGCTCCATGAGCACGATGACGCGGCCGGCTCCGTGAACCAGATCCATGGCGCCGCCGGGACCCTTGACCATCTTGCCCGGGATCATCCAGTTCGCGAGGTCGCCTCTCACGGAGACCTGCATCGCTCCCAGGATGGCCGCGTCGATCTTGCCGCCGCGGATCATGCCGAAGCTGGTCGCGGAGTCGAAGAACGCCGCTCCGGGGAGGGTGGTGACCGTCTCCTTGCCGGCGTTGATGAGGTCTGGGTCGACGGCGTCCTCCCGCGGATAGGGACCGACGCCCAGGATGCCGTTCTCCGACTGCAGGACGACCGTGACCCCGGGCGGGACATGGTTGGGTACGAGGGTGGGCAGGCCGATGCCGAGGTTGACGTAGGCGCCGTCCTCCAGCTCGATCGCCGCGCGGGCCGCCATCTGCTCACGGGTGAGTGCCATCTCAGGCTCCTTCCACGGCGACGGTCCGCCGCTCGATGCGCTTGGGGATGTCGATGCCCACCTCGACGATCCGGTGCACGAACACGCCGGGGAGGTGGATGTCGTCGGGGTCGAGCTCGCCCGGCTCCACCAGCTGCTCGACCTGCGCGATGCAGATGCGACCGGCCATCGCGGCGAGCGGATTGAAGTTGCGCGCGGCCTTGTTGAACACGAGGTTGCCGTGTCGATCGCCGCGTGCCGCGTGCACGAGCGAGAAGTCGGTGGTGATCGCCTCTTCCAGGACGAACTCCTTCGGCTGCCCGTTCACCGCGAAGACGCGCACGTCCTTCACCGACGAGGCGGTGGCGATGGTTCCGTCGGGGTTGTACCGACGCGGCAGCCCGCCCTCGGCGACCTGCGTGCCGACGCCCGTCTGGGTGTAGAACGCGGCGATCCCCGAGCCGCCGGCCCTGAGCTTCTCTGCCAGGGTGCCCTGCGGGGTGAGTTCGAGTTCGAGTTCGCCACTCAGGAACTGACGCTCGAACTCCTTGTTCTCCCCCACGTACGACGAGGTCATCTTGCGGATGCGTTGGGCGGCGAGCAGCACGCCGAGTCCCCAGTCATCCACTCCGCAGTTGTTGCTCACCACGCTGAGGCCCTTGGTGCCCTGCGCGAGGAGAGCCTCGATCAGGGCGATCGGGTTCCCGGACAGGCCGAAACCGCCGACGGCCAGCGACGCTCCGTCCTCGATGTCGGAGACGGCAGCCTCCGCAGACTCCCATTGCTTGTCGATCACGTCGGCTCCTTCGATTCCGTGCTCACCCCAGCATCCGCCGACGAGCCGTCTGCGGGGAAGCCGGATCTTGCGATGTGGCCGAACACCGAGGTAGCGTCCACATTATGGAACCCGCCTCTTCAGTTCCCGGCACGCAGGCGATCGCGAGGGCCGCGCGTCTGCTCCGTCTGGTGACCGCCGCGGGCTCCGACGGAGCCTCGTTGCAGGAGCTCGCGGTCGCCGCTGAGCTCTCGCGCTCCACTGCCCACCGCCTTCTGAGCGCCCTCAAATCGGAAGGACTCGTCGACCGCGACGGCGCGAGCACGCGATGGATGCCCGGGCCGGAGCTCTTCCTCATGGGATCGGTGGCAGCGGCCCGCTACGACGTCACCACGCTCGCCCGCGATATCGTCCGCTCCCTCGCGGTCAAGACCGAGGAGAGCGCGTTCCTCTCCGTGCGACGGGCGGACGAGACGGTGTGCCTCCTCCGCGAAGAAGGGTCGTTCCCGATCCGTTCCTTCGTGCTGAGCGAAGGCGTCCGCTTCCCGCTCGGCGTCGCCAGCGCAGGGCTCGCCATCTTGGCGTTCCTTCCCGACCACGATGTGGATGCCTATCTCGACCGCCATCCGGAGCTGGAGGGAGCGTGGGGGCGCGCACACGGACAGAGCCCGCTCCGAGCACGCCTCGCCGAGACCAAGGAACGCGGGTATGCCGTCAACCCCGGACTCATCGTCGAGGGCAGCTGGGGGCTGGGTGCTGCGGTCTTCGATCGCGCAGGGCGCCCGGAATGGGCGCTGAGCCTGACCGGCGTCGAGTTCCGCTTCGGCCCGGACCGGATGGCCGAACTCGGTCGCACGCTCCTCGCGCACGCGCACCAACTCTCCGCGAGGATCGCCAGCACCAGGCGGTGACGACCATTCATACCAACCGGTATATACTCGTTGGTATGAATCGCGTCGATGTCATCCCCTCTCTGGTGCTGTCGGGGTACGCGCTCGGCCGCATCGCCGCTCAGGACGCCGGGAACGACGCACCTGCGGCGCAGTGGCGAGTGTTGAGCCTCCTGGAACAGGCAGGCGCGAGAAGGGTGGGTGAACTCGCCGCGGCCGCCCGCACAACCCAACCCGGCATGACCCGTCTCCTCGGCGGCTTGGAACGGGAAGGACTCGTGCTCCGCTCCCCCGATCCCGACGATTCACGAGCGACGGTCGTCGACATCACTCCACGGGGAACCGCCGCCCTCGCCGCCTGGCGCGCCGAGTTCCGTGACACGCTCGCCCCGCGCTTCGCCGCGCTGAGCGACGAGGAATGGGCTGCCCTCACCCGTGCGGCGGAGATCCTCGCCGCGCACACCGCCACTGATCGAACAGGAGAATCTCGGTGAACACCCCCGCCACCCCCTCGGTGTGGAAGCAACCGGCCCAGGTGTGGGCCGTCGCATTCGCGTGCGTCGTCGCCTTCATGGGCATCGGCCTCGTGGACCCGATCCTGCCCGCGATCGCGGAATCGCTCCAGGCCTCGCCGGTCGAGACCGAGTTGCTGTTCACCAGCTACCTCCTCGTGACCGGGCTCGCGATGCTCGTGACCAGCTGGATCTCGAGCCGCATCGGCGCGAAGGCCACCCTGCTCATCGGATTGGCGCTGATCGTCGCCTTCGCCCTGCTGTGCGCCCTGAGCGGCAGTGTCGATGCCGTCATCGGTTTCCGGGCAGGCTGGGGCCTCGGCAACGCCCTGTTCATCTCGACCGCGCTCGCTACGATCGTCGGCGCCGCGTCAGGTGGCAGCAGCGCCGCCATCGTGCTCTACGAAGCGGCGCTCGGCCTCGGGATCGCCGTGGGCCCTCTCCTCGGCGGACTCCTCGGGGAGCAGAGCTGGCGCGGCCCGTTCTTCGGCGTCGTCGTGCTGATGGCCGTCGCATTCGTCGCCGTGCTCGTGCTGCTGCGGGGGCCCGGGGAGAAGCGGGTTCCCGTGAAGTTCTCCGCGCCGTTCGCCGCGCTGCGGCGTCCCGCACTGGCGGTCCTCGCGATCACAGCGCTGTTCTACAACATCGGCTTCTTCGTGCTGCTGGCGTTCTCGCCGTTCCCCCTCGGCTTCGGCGCGATGGGAATCGGCTTCACGTTCTTCGGATGGGGCGTCGCACTCGCCGTCACGAGCGTGTGGGTCGCGCCGATCCTGATGCGCCGGATGCCCCGCACGCGCATCATCCTCGTCGTGCTCCCCCTCCTGGCGATCGACCTCGTCGCCGCCGGCCTTCTGGTCGCGAACGCCGCTGCTCTCGTCGCCTGCATCGTCATCGGCGGGCTCCTGCTCGGCGTCATGAACACCGTGCTCACGGAGGCCGTGATGGAGGCCACGGATCTTCCGCGCTCCGTCGCCTCCTCGGCGTACTCCGCCGTGCGATTCCTCGGCGGTGCGATGGCTCCCCCGATCGCGGCGCTGCTGTGGCACGCGTTCAACGCGACGGTTCCGTACCTGTTCGCCGCTGCCTCGGTGCTGCTGGCCGCACTCACGGTGTTCCTGGGACGCCGAGTGCTCGCGCACATCGACGACGAGCCCGCGGACGCGACGACGGAGGACGCCGCGGCCATCCTCGTGGGCGACGCCGCCTGAACCGGACCTGCGACGTCGGAACGGCCAGCGGAGCCCGCTCCGACGTCGCAGCCTGCACCCTCTGGATCTCGCAGCCTGCGCCTTGGATATCGTGGGGCGATGAGCGAAACGCCTTCCCTCCCCGAACGCAGCCGTCTCGTGCATGAGCATCTCGTGGACGCCGGCGTCGAGACAGCGATCCGTGTGCTTCCGGACTCCGCACGCACAGCCGTGGAGGCCGCTGCGGCGATCGGGTGCGACGTCGCGGCGATCGCCAACAGTCTGGTGTTCCTCGCCGATGGCGTCCCCGTCCTGGTTCTGACCAGCGGCGGTCACCGCGTGGAGCTCTCCACCCTGCGGGCGAGCATCGACGCGGACGACGTGTCCATGGCGCCCGCATCCGTGGTCCGCTCGGCGACCGGCCAGGCGATCGGCGGCGTCGCTCCTGTCGGGCACCCCGCGCCGCTCCGCACGTTCATCGACGAAGCACTACGGGACCATCGAGAGCTGTGGGCGGCCGCGGGCCATCCACACACCGTCATGCCACTGACGTTCGACGAACTCCGCCGTATCACGGACGCGACGGTGATCGCCGTCGCCTGACCCCCGGGAAACGACCTCACGGAGAAGGATCTCGCGGAAGACCGGAGAGCGTCTGCTCTCCCGCGCGCGACGAAACCGGTACGACGAAACCGGTACCGGGGAGCAGGCGACTCCTCGGCACCGGCCTCGTCCGGTGGATCACTCGTCCGATGGATCACTCGTCCGATGGATCAGTCGTCCGATGGATCAGTCCTGGGCCACGCGCGAGCGCGCCCGGACCGCTCCGAGAACGGTCAGAGCGATGCCGAGCAGCAGAGCCGCGCCGCCGCCCCAGAGCATCGCGGCGGGGACATCGCCACCGGTGGTGGCCAGCGACGACCCACCCGTGAGTGGCAGCTCGGTGGGCGGAGTGACCCCGGTGGGCGGTGTCGGCGGTGTCGTCGGCGGAATCACGGGCGGCGTCGTCGCGGTGTTGGTGAGCGTGACCGCGAGTGCCGTACCGGAGCCGACGGTGAACTGCGCTCCGCCGTCGGCCACGGAGTGCACATCGGGTCCCGAGAACACGGGAACACCCCAGTCGACCCCCTCGACCGCCGGTGGCGTGAGCTCCACGAGTGTGACCACGGTCCCCGTGGGCAGCTGGATGAGCGGTGCGGTCGCCCCCGCCGTGACCGTGACGGTGCGCTCGACGACCGGGTCGCCATAGCTGTAGCGCACGGTGTAGACGGCATCGGCCGGTACCTCAGACGAACCGGAGCCGCCGACGACCTTAGTGAGGGTGAACGCGCCGGTGGCGTCGCCGTCTCCGCTTCCCCCACCGGTGACAGACCACACCTCCCTGTCCTGGAGCTTGATCCCGTTGACGTCGGCGGTGTTGGCGTAGGTGGCACCGTCGACCTGCGAGCTCGGCACCGTGAAGTACTTGACGAAGTACATCCGCGTCGGGTCGATCGGGCCGGGGATCACGAGGTGGAAGGCCGTGCCGCCGTCGTTCCATGATCCGGTCCAGTTCGTGATCGACTGCGGATCCCGATCCTGCATCGTCGTGCTCCATACCTCGAGCTGCTCATCCTCGTTGTGATGTTCGGCGAATCCGTCGCCCGCCCCGGTCAGGGTGTCGTCGACGACGATCGACTCCGCGCCCGCGAAGCTCGCACCCGGCAGCGCCAGCTGCCACGCGATCCTGCCGTCATCCGTCTGCCACGACCACTTCTGCGGTTCTGTGGGCAGCGGCGACGACGGTCCGATGCCGCCGCCGGGAATCTCGACGGGCGTGATGGTGCCATCGACGGTGAACTCCACCGTGCTCTCGGTCGTCTGCTCATCGGCGGAGGCGACGAACCACAGGGAGCCGCTGACCCCGGTGCGCCCGTTCACGTAGTCGGTGAGCGTGCAGGTGACGACCGGTGCGGCGTCGGTGCTCACGGTGCACTCGGCGATCGTCTTGCTCGGATCCTCCGCAGAGGGTACCGAGAAGGATGTCCCCGCGCGGGCGAACTCCTTCGGCAGGGTGAACCCGAAGGTCTGTCCACCGACCGCGCCGTCCGGCACCGACCACTCGGCGTCGACCCGCACCTGGTCCCACTGCGAGACCGCTCCGCCGCCGCCGACCGTGGTCACGGTGATCGACGAAGGATCGATGGCCGCGGCATAGTCGTACTCCGCAGCTGAGGCGGCTCCCGCACCCGCCAGTGTGATCACGGCGCCCAGCGCTGCGACCGCAGCGGCGATGATCGCGGTTGTCTTCCGGCGCACGACGGCGCCACCGTTTCTCTCGTACAAGATCTTCCCCAGTTCTTGATGTAGCCCATCCCGTCGGCGCTGCTGCGAAGCAGTGATGCGTCCGAGGGCGCGAGGCATGTGTCCCCATATGAGAGACGGCGGCGGGCTCGATCCATTACGCGATACCGCAGAATCCGTCGCGCTCGTCGCTCGGACACACGATGACATCGCCGTCGTCACGCGGGGCGAGCACGGCCGACACGTCGAGGAGAAGCGGGCGGAAAGGTTCGCCCCATCGGGGAGCAACCGGGAAAACAGAAAAGCCTCGGTAGATGGCGAGATCTACTGAGGCTGTTCCGTGCACCCCCTGGGACTTGAACCCAGAACCCACTGATTCAGAGTCTGATGCCTTCTGGGCGATCGTGCGCCGGATCGAGGCGTTCGCGTGAGCCCTGACGAGCGGCCGTGCGGGTGCCAGCTTGCATGGCCCTGTCAGTGCTCCCCCGCCGGCATCACTGAGCGGGGCACGTTCCAGCGCGGGTGCGTGTACTGCGAGATGATCTGGGAAGGACGCCGGCACGAGGTCATTCGTGACTGGCACGCGCACGTCGACACCGATCTGCACATGGCGAACTACCTGCGCCGGCGCGATGCCGTCGACGCCGAGCGCGCAGCTGCGGAACGCTCGGCAGCTGGGATGCTCTGGTGAGCCGACACGCCCGCGGTCTGTCACGTTGAGCCGGCCAACACTGCGCGGCCAGTCTTCGGGTATGAAGACCGAGATACCCATTGCCCCAGAATGGCTCGATCCTCTGACCGCGTATCTGAACTGGATGCGCAGCGCACGCAAGTCGGACGGAACGATCTATCAACACTCCTACCAGCTTCGGAGGTATGCCCGCGCGACGGGCGCAGCGCCGTGGCCTGTCACCTTGGAGCAGCTTGCCGACTACATGGCCTCACTCGACGGGCTGGGGCCGTCGGCGAGGCGCACAGCACGTCAGACGCTGCGCGGGTTCTACGCCTGGGGCGAGCTCGTGCGCGGGCACGAGAACCCCGCTCGGCATCTGCCGACGATCAAGGCACCGCGCGGCGTCGCGAGGCCGGCACCTGAGCACAGCGTCAAGGTCGGGCTGAATGCCGCCGACGACCGCACGCGCCTGATGATTCGTCTCGGCGTCGGTGCCGGCCTGCGGTGTCGCGAGATCTGCCAGGTGCACACTGGCGACGTCCTACGCGACTTCGTCGGCTGGTCGCTCGTCGTCTACGGCAAAGGCGATAAGCAGCGCCAGGTGCCACTCTCGGATGCTCTCGCCGCCGAGATCCAGGCGAAGCCGTATGGCTACCTGTTCCCCGGCCAGATCCAGGGGCACCTGTCCGCGAGCCGTGTCTCTGAGCTCATCAGCGAGGCGCTGCCGCCGGGGGTCACCGCGCACATGCTGCGGCATCGCTACGGCACTCGTGCGTACAACCTCGGGGGCAAGGATCTGCGTGCCGTCCAAGAGCTCCTAGGGCACGCGTACAGCACAACAACCGAGATCTACGTCGGCGTGGAAGGCGACGCGATCCGGCGCGCCGCAGTAGCCGGCGGCGGCTTCTGAGAGGATGCACCCATGGATGACTCACTTGTGACTCTGCTGACTGTTCTAGCCGGCTTCGTGGTCGGAGCGATCGTACTGTACGTCGTCGTGCGCGCGGCCGTGCTGTCGGCGCTTCGAGCTCACGCGCTCTGGCGCGCCGACGGCACGTATGACGTCGAGCTGCAGCGGCATCTCCGCGACGCTACTCGCGCCGCGGAGTAGCCGGCTATCGGGACGGGTTCGCGAGGGCGAGAGAGCCTACGAGGATGACGCCGGCGCCGGCGATGTTCTTCGCTAGCTCGACGTCGTACTGCCCGACGATTAGCGCGGCCGCGCCGGCCAGCACGCCGACGACATAGAACACGCGTCGCAACCAGAGCGGCAGAATCGACGGATCACTGATGACTTCGAGCCCGGCGAAAGCCGGCTCGTCGTCAGGCACGATGCCGGCCTCGCGAGCTTCCGCGCGGGTACTGGGCTTGTCACTCTTCATCTTGGGTTCCCTTCTGTTGGATGGTGTCCACGCGGCGTGTCAGCGCGCGGTGGTCGATGCGCAGACCTCGGATGTCCTCGCGCATGCCGCCTATGTCGCGCCGGAGGTCGTTGAACCATCCGCGCGTCTCGGAATGCCGGCTGTCGTTCTCTTCGCGGAAGTTCGTCGTGTGGTGATTGACTACCTGTTCCCGCGTGGCGGCTGTGTCGCGGCGCACTGCCGACGTCTCGCGACGCACATTGCCGACACGCTTCGCGAGGATCCCGAGAAGCGTGATCGTGATCGCCTGAATGCCAGTGATTCCGGCGATGAGTACAGCGTCGCTCATCAGAGCTGCACATATCGGTTCGTGATCGCGGGCGACTGGAGCCCCTGCAGCTCGCGCACTTTGAGATCCTTGCGGTAGAAGTCGTACTCCTCGCCGCTGATGTTGCGCTTCGTGCCGGCGGCGGGGTCACAGATCCAGCGGTTCCGGCCAGCGGCGTCGTTGTGCCCGTTGATCGGGGTTTCGCAGATGAAGATCATGTCGTCGTCCTCCTCTTGTTGCGTTTGGGGTGCGGTGCTCGCGCCGGATGACGCGGGCGTGTTGCGATGCTGGTCGAGGGCCGGGAAGTACTCGCCGTGCCAGGGCTCGTCCTTCTTGGGGTCGTTCGGGAAGCGAGCGGTCTGCCTCCAGCCGTTCTCTCGCCAGATCGCGGCGGCACGGGCGTTGTGCCAGTCATCGGAGTCGACGGCCCCGCCCTGACAGTGGACAGACTTGCTCGCGGGGAGCGCGTAGGGAGCCTTCGGCCCACCCGCGAGGTACGCGATCCCACGCCGCATAGTTCTTGTCCGCCTGCTCGGGTGACCGCCCCGCCTCGTTGACGTCTGCGAGACGGCCCAGCTGCCGGTCAATACGGTGAACAGACGCCGCAGCCGAAGCGTCGAGCCATCCGCGGCCGCCACCGAGCTCAGTCCGTTGCATGACGCGCCTCCAGAGCGTCGACGCGCTGGGCGAGAAGATCGACGGCTTGGTGCAACTGCGCGTTCTGCGCGATCAGTAGCGCGATGAAGTCGATGGAGTCGGGGGTGCCCTGGTCGTTGTAGACCACGAACGGTTCAGTGTCTGCACTCTCGGCGAGCCGCTCCGCGATCCACCCGTACTTCCACGAGCCGTCACCCTGACGCATCTGAAAGCGATGCAGCGCCGGGAAGATGTCACCGAGAGATACGGGATCGATCTCGCTGATGTGCTTCTTGTAACGCTCTGACGATGCGCCGCGGGACACGCGCCCGTCGCTGTTGATGTACGCGACGGCGTAGCCCGACACGGCCGGCGACGCGTTCGGCAAGAACAGGCTCCCGGTGATCGTGCCGCCTGCGCTGGAGATGAACGAGCCGAGATCGCCGACCGTTGCGATATCGCCCACGTTCGAGGCGTCGATAATCATGCGGATACGACCGCCGATCCACTGCAACTGGATAGCGTTCGTACCGGACGACACGTTGATGACACGCGTCTTGAGACCGTCGAACACTTCCTGTTTGGAGTTCACGTCGAGGTTCGCACGCGCCCCCGCCGCGGTGGTCGCCCCGGTGCCGCCTCGAGCGACAGACAGGGTGGCCATCGTGCGACGAGCGACCTCATCGGCGAGACGATTGATGTACTCGTCGAGGTCGGACGAGAGTCCGGTCCCCGGGACGAGAGGAATGCCGGCGGCGAGAGCGTCGGCTCCGGGGGTAGGTGTGAGCGGCATGGCTGTGCTCCTAAAGTGCGTTGATGGTGCCGGGCAGGGAGTTGATGGTTCCTTGGAGCAGATCGATCGCACCGGCCGGGGTGTCGGTGGTTCGGCTGCTGATCGCTACCGTGTCGTTCGAGAAGTCGTAGGCGACGGTCGCCGCGATGCCGGTCTGGATGGGCGACCCGTCGAGGAGGATCGCGAGCGCCTGATCCGTGCGCTCTGTCCACAACGGAATACCGGTGACCGTGATCGTGCGTCCCTTGCCCTGCGCGCGCTCCACGACATGCTGAGCGCGTCCGGGACCGGGATACGGGGTGTTGCGCAGTTCGCGGCGAATCACCTTCGTGGGGGTGCCGGAGAGGCTGTAGGCGTCGGTGCGGCGCTGCTCGAGCCCGTCCTCGTCAGTCCACACGTACTCGTACACGGCACCGTCGAACCACGAGTCGTCGTCGCGGGAGAGCTGCTCTTCCGCGGTCTCGATGTTGACGCCATACCGCCAGTCCTGCGAGCCTTCCGCGCGGTAGTCCTCGTGGCGGAGCGTCCAGCGGCGTTGCTCGTCACAGACGAGGCGCAGCCCAGCCGCCATGAGCAGGTTATGCAGGAAATCCATGCCGGAGATACCGGCCGACCACACGAGCGACTCCGGCCGTCGCTCGATGATCGGCGTCCGCGTCGAGGTCGACGCATTCGCCGCACCAGACCACGAGTAGGTATATCCGGGTGTCGCGCCCGCGGAGCCCGAGAACGCCGGGATCGGCTCGCCCGCCTTGTGCAGCATCGGAGCAGTGAGCGCGTACGTCTGCCCGCCCGCGGTCGCCGCGGCCGAGACATAGACCATGATCTTCGCGGTTCGCGGATTCTGCACCGTGAATGTCAGCGTGAGCGGCGTCCAGGTCGCCGAAGAGATCGCCACAGGCGCGCTCTCGATGGTCCGGAGCGTGGTTCCGGCTGCGTCGATCTCGTAGACGCGGAGGATGCCATTCGGGCCCGCGGCGACGGCGCGGTTCATCCACGCCTGCAACGTCCACTTATCCCCCACACGAGCCGCGGGATCTCCGCCCGCGAACTGGATGAATGCCTGCCCCGCCGCTCCCGAACTGAAGTAGATCGCCGCCGAACCGGGGATAGGAAGCCCAGTGAGCCCCGTAACCCGATTGATCGTGTGCGCGTTCCCGCCCGACGTGAAGTTCGACACGACAGCGCACGCCGGGTCATAGATCGCATTCGTCGCCGGCCAATACGCGGTCACGTTCGCATCAACCGCACCCGGCTGCAAGGATGCGCCGATCTTGCCGAGCACGTAGTTGCACACCGCGCGCAGCGAACCTTCCTGGGTTCGCGGTGTGGTGTCGTCTGCAAGCGGAGCTTTCTCGGCGAGTATCGCTTCGTCGGATGCGAGCCGAAGGCTGACGGTGGAATCGGCACGGTTCGGGATCGCCTGGCGAATGCCCAGATCGAAGGAACGCGCGCGCTCCGCGTTGGGAAACGACGCGCTCACGTCGACGATCAGGCGACGCGACTCTCGCGGGTCGAGCTGCTCGAGTAACAGCGCGTCCTCCACTGCGAGCGTTACTCGGCCTTCGACGTGAGGGAAGCGGCCGGCGTCGAAGCTGATACCTGCCGGTGCGTCCTCCACGATCGAGATCTCGATGTCGCCCTCGGGGCCGGTGACTCGTGCGGCGTACCTGTGCTCGCTGACCGTCGTCATGGGCGGAGCTCCTGGAAACGGATCTCGACAACCCATCGCTTATCCTGGGGTTGCTGTTGCGCTTTCCGGATGCCGCCCTGCGGGACGTACCGCGCGGGAAGCCTGACGTCTGTTCCCGTGATCGCGAACGCCGCGGCGGCTGTGTGGAACGCACGGGCTGCCTCCGCCGCAGCATGAGTGAGGAAGAACAGTTGCATCGTGCCGGTGGCGTCGCTCGCCGGCCTGAGCGTGACGTCAACGTCCGGGCGTCCGAGGATGTGGTGCACCTTCGTCTGCGTCTCGTTCTCGGTTATCCACTCGTTCAGAACGAGATCCGGGGTGATGCTCTGCGCGTCGGTGCTGCGCGTGATCGTGGTCACTGGTCCCACCCTCCGGGAGTGACGATCTTTCCGTTGATCTTGATCGTGCGGCCCTCGTTCTGCGATATGAAACGGTTGACCTGTCGCTGCGCTTCGGCGACGTCAGAACGCACGTCGAGGACGACATCGCGGCCGTTCATCTGATCGACCTTGCCGTCGTAGTCGCCCTTGAACGCGGCGACGTCGGCGGTCGCTTTGCCGGTCTTCGCGTCGATGAAGATCTCTGTTCCATCGGGCAGTGCGATCACGCGGTTACCCAGCTCGTCAACCGAGACGGCGGCCTCGGCGGCTTCTTCCACGATCGCGAGCAGTGAGTCGCTCGCTGCGTCGGCCTGCTGTGATCCTTGGTGCATCGCGTCGGTGTGCCGTCTCCAGGCTTCCTCGGCTTTGTTCAGCTCGACCTCTTGCGGGGTGAGCGAGAGCAGTGCGCTGCTGTTCTGTTCGGCGGCTTCCTGCGCGGCCTGGGCATCCTTCTCGGTTGCCTCGCGCTTCCGGTCGAGCGCGTCCTCCACGATCTTGATCGCACCGGCGTTGCCCGCCATGGCGAGCATTGCGTCGGATACCGTCGTTCCCCAGAGCTCGGCGTTCTCGGTCGCTTCCTTGTACTTCTCGGGATCGGTCGAGATGTCGATCACGGCCGCGGACTGCTGCGCCGCCGTGGCGACTCGCTGCCCGGACTCTACGAACCTGTCGGCCCATTCGCTCGCCAGCTCTGCGGCGCGTTCCTCGGCCTCGTGCACGCTCTCGATCCCGGCCATGGCGAGCCCGATGCCGGCGGCTGCGGCGAGGCCGGCTACAGCGCCGGCAGGGCCGAACCCGGCGAACGCGTTTGCGGCGATCTCTTGGAAGGCGTCAC
This sequence comes from Microbacterium sp. K27, assembly GCF_004794435.1. Lineage (NCBI taxonomy): Bacteria > Bacillati > Actinomycetota > Actinomycetes > Micrococcales > Microbacteriaceae > Microbacterium > Microbacterium sp. K27. The sequence continues at coordinate 3,290 of NZ_SSDK01000041.1, read as the reverse complement.
CGATTGACTCGGCCGATCCGTCGAACGATGCGGCCGCCTCGCGAGCAGTGCTGTTCGCCTCGTCTTTGAACTCGCTGACGCCTTCCTCGGCGCGATCCATGCCGCTCTCGACGCCGCGGCCGGCATCCTTCCCGGCGTCCTCGAGATCCTTCGCTCGGCGGGCGGCGTCGCGGAAACTGTCGCCGAGGTCATCGACCGCGCGCTCGGCGTCGTCGCCGCCTTTCTTGGCTGCGCGCGTCATGTCATCGAGACTGTCGGCGACGTCGTCCAGTGCTTTCTCGGTGTCGTCGGTGCCGCGGATCAGGTCGCGTACGTTGGCGAGGAAATCGATCTTGATAGGCATCAGCCGACAACCTCCACGGCGGGCACGCGCTGCAGGCCGTCCACGACGGAATGCACCCACATCGCGACGAGCTTGGTGCCGACCTCGCTGGCGGCGTCGAATGCGACCATGCCGTCTGCCTGCCTTCCTGTGAACTGACGATTGATGGTGAGGGGCCGGCGGTAGCTGCGTCCGGCGCGGGATCTCTGCGTGATCTCGACGCGCTTGGTTCGGGCACCGAACTCTGCGCCGGCCCACTCGAGCGATGGGACGAGCCCGCCGCTGAGGGGCCGGCGCGAGGTCGCCGCGTGCACGGTGACGCCACGATCGGATGCCGTGGCCCGGGCACCCGCGACGATGATGCGCCGTGTCATCTCGTCGCGGGCGCGGGCGTTCAGCTCGGACTGCCACAGCGGCCGGATGCGCGATCGCGCTTCCTTGTTGAGATCCAGGCGGATGCTGCGCTGCGCTTGGCGCAGGGCGAGGATCGTGGCCTGTAGCTCTCGAGAGCCGCGGACGTCGAGCATGGCGGTTACGCGCCGCCGGTGTAGGTGACCGCCTCGCTGCAGGGCAGCGTGATGGTGATCTCGGGAACGCCGCCGGCGCGGTTGGTGATCAGCTGCGGCTTGACCGTGCGCAGCTTGACCTCGAGCGCGAACGTGCCGCCGTAGTGCGGGTACCAGATGAAGGTCTTCTCGGTGCCGGCCGGCGAGTCGTGGAAAAGTCGCCAGAGAGAGTCTTCGTTCTCGGTGTCCTGCGCCATGGTGATCGCGATGGAGGGCTCGCCGGGGACGACGTCGGCGATGGTGTTCTCGTCGCCGCCCTTCCAGACGGTGCCGCTGTAGTTCGGGTTGTAGTCGATCGCGGACGTATGGCCCTGGTACTCGTCTGCGCCGTCGGCGAGCTTCCAGCGCTTGGTCGCTTTCGCGGTGTTCACGGGCGTGGTCATTTCGGTTCCTCCTGAGTGAGAGCGCCGGGGTGGCGGATGGTGAAGTCGTAGGCCGGCTTCTGGGGGTCGTACTGATTGCGGGTCGCGGTGCCGTCCCACGACTGATCTGGCAGCAGCTCGAGGATGCGGATCATCTGCTCGGCGGCCGCCTCGAGGCCGTCTTCCACCTGCTCGCGGTCGTCGCCGCGCGTGGCATCCACGACTACCCAAACGGTCAGCTCGACATCGACGGGGATACCGTTCTCGGCATCCGGCGAGTTGCGGCCGGCGGTGAGGGTGCGCTGCTCGATCACGATCGCGACGGACTTGGCTGCGTCCTCGAACGGCTGCAGCTGCAGTGGGTACGGGTAGATCTCCCAGGTGTCGGGAGCGTGGCCGGCGATCAGGTCGCGCAGTGCGGTGCGTACGCTCATCGTCAGCCGATCAGGGAACGGACGCGGCCGTGGTCGTGCGCGTCGTCGTCGCCGTCCTCGCTCGGCAGGATCAGCAGCGCCATGATCTTCTTGTCGAACGGGTAGACGCGCACGCTGTTGCTCTCGCCGCCGATGTCGTCGTTCACGGCCGCCTGCGTGGCTTGCTTGTTCGCGAGCGCCTGCCAGACGACACCCTGCGCGAATGACTCGGTCGGCGGGGCCGCGGTCGTCAGCGAGAGCCCTTTGATGCGCAGGCACTGTTCCTGAGCCGCGGCGAGTCCCTTGGGGCTGACTGTGATGTTCAGCTCGGTCTTCGCATCGCCGGCGGTGTACCAGGTGAGCGGGTCGGGCATGGCGTGTCCTTTGGTGTGTGGGGCTGCGGTGCCCGGCGCTGGGGACGCCGGGCACCGCGGGGGTTACGCCGCTGGGGGCGGCGTGACCGGCTGGGGAGTAGCCGGCTTCTTGGGGAGCTGGGACTTGTAGCCGTCGCGGCGGGCGCGCAGCTCCTTGATCGCGGCGGTGTGGCGCTTGATCTCGGCGTCGATCTGCGAGATCTTGACCTCGACGTAGGCGGCGTTGGTGTCAGCCATGGTGTTGCTCTCCCTTACGGTGCGGGCGTGATCGTGGTCTTGACGATCGCGCGGGGGTCGTTGATGAGGGTGCCGCCGTAGGCGAAGAACCCGATGTCGATGCCGCCGTGGGCGATGTCCTGCGCCTCGAGCTTGATCTGCGGGGACTCGTACGGGGTGGCCGCGCGACGGTCGTACGCGAGGAAGCCGCCGGCCGGCAGCTGGAAATCGACATCGACGTCGAACACGCCGGCGAGCGAGGTGCTGCCGTCGAGCTTGACAAAGCCGGTCGCATTGGCGATCCAGGCGGGGAGGTCGTTGACCTTCAGCTCGGAGAACGCGACGAACTGGTCTTCCGACATCCACATCTTGGACGGCGTCGCGCCGATGCGCTTGAGCTGCAGGTACGCCTTGCTGATCGCCCCGATCAGCGAGGTCGCGCCGCCGGTGAGGGAGGTAGCGCCGGCGATGAGATCCGCGGCGACGGCCTTGTCGGACTCGCCGTCGTAACCGATGCCGAGGATGTTGAACAGCGAGGCGATCAGGTCGGCGCTGCCGAGGTCGCGGTGGATCCGATCTACCTTGTTGCCCTTGGCCCAGCGGCCGGGGGTCTCGGACACCGGCACGGTCTCCCACTCGTCGGAGGGGATCTCGGCGAGGTTGCCGGCGTAGGGCTCGGGCACCGGGGTCGGCAGCGCCCACTTCCAGCCCTCGATCTTGGTGGCGGTGAGGGGCTTGGTGCCGCCGAGGGAATCGATGTGCGGGCGGCCATCGGGTCGCGCCTGCCACACCTCGCCGATGCGGTCGGGGGCGGTGAATCCGCCGCCGAGGTCGTCGGCCTCGAGGACGGGCGCGAGCGCGTTGTTGATGCTTGCGACCCATTCGGCGGTCGAGCTGCCGGCGTGGATCATGGCGGCCGCGTCACGCGCGACGTGCATGAGCGAGCGGGGGCGCTCGGCGATACGGGCGACGGGGGCCGGGTGCGCACCCTGGGGGCCGGCCGCGTATTCGACGGGCACGGCGCTGCTCAGCGGCCT